>CAISPG010000019.1 GCA_903887325.1 uncultured Burkholderiales bacterium
AACCTCGCTGTGCGCGGCGTCAGTGACGGAATGCCTCGCGCACGTTCTGATTGACAAGACGGGTGCGGTTGTCGGCGTTTCCAGCAATCCGCTTTTCGTCACCGGGTCTGGGGGAACCTTCCCCGTCACCGGCACGTTCTTGATTTCCTCCAGTGAATTCATCTTCGCCTGCGGCACCTGCACCTGGACCTGGTAACTGACACCGCTGTTCGGGTCGGCCCAGCAGTAAGACGTGCCCACACCGCCGTGACCAAACGCATTCGCACGAGCATCGCTGCCCAAGCCGCGAATCACCGCCGTGCTGCCGCGCAAGTGCGGGCCTAGGCCGCGGTGCATGGGCATGCCCATGAATTCATCCACCCGGTCTGCAGTGTGGTTTTGTATCGCGTAGGCCAGCGTGTCGGGAGAGAGCAAACGCACGCCGTTTAGCTCGCCGCCGCCCAGCATCATTTGGTAAAGCATGGCCATGCCGCGCGCCGTGCCGTAAGCGCCGCCGCCGGGCACACCAGCGGTTTGCCAATTCAGGCTGGTGCTTTCATCCCGCAATCGCTGGCCCGTGGCAGCGCTCGCGTCGGGTTCATACAAATACGCCAGCCGATGCGCTTGGGCGGCAGGCAGGCCCATGAACAAATCGTCGGCCAGACCCAGCGGGGCAATCACCAGTTGCGCGACCGCGTCGCGAAAGTCCATGCCGGTGATGGCCTCTATCAACATGGCCAGCACCCAATGCGCGCTCAGGCCGTGGTAATGCACACGAGAGCCCGGGGTCCATTGCAAATCAAACTCGCACACGGTTTGCAAAACACGCGCGTGGTCTTGCCAGACCGATGCGGGAACCTCTGCGTCCGGAAACCCGCCCTGGTGCGTGATGACTTGCAACAGCGTGATGTCTTGTTTGCCCTTGGCGGCAAAGCCCGGCAGGTGATCAGCCACGCGGTCGGTGAATTGCAAGCGGCCTTGTTCGTACAGCTTCCACAAAGTGCAAGCCATCAACACCTTGGTGTTCGAGTACAGCAGCCACAGATGCTGGTTGTCTGCCGGTAAGGTTTGCGTGTCCGCTTGGTGGCCTTGGCCAATGCGCGACAAACCAAAGCTGCGGTTGACCAGCAGTTGGCCTTGGGCGGCGATGGCTACCTGGCAGCCGGGGTAGCGGTGTTCTGCGATGTGTGATTGGATCAAGTCAAACAAGGGCTCAAATTTGGCCGGGTCAATCGGTGTGGTGGTGCTCATGTGTTTCTCCTGAATGCCTCAGACGAGATATGGTCTGCGGGCTGCTGGGTGAGGGCCGGGTGCGGTAATTTAATCAACGACTCTTTGGCTGGCATCTTATGGTCATTGCTTGATATGTGGCTTTGGCATATTCGATAGGAATTTAAGAAAATATTTGAAAAACATTGATTTTTTAAGATTTTCTTGGCTTTTGAAAGAAAAAAACAATTTTTCCGCTGAAGCTTATTTGAATTAACGTGTCCTTAAAAATCGAATTTAAGAGCCTCACTCCTAGACGATCTATGCCACTAAGTGGCATATTACGATGAATAATCACTGAGCCAATATTGCAGGAGATTTGCCATGACAACAAAAACCAAGGCTAAAAGCCGGATTTTTGAAGCTGTTCACGAAACGGCCAGTGATTTACACCGACTGGGGTTTATCGACAAACGAAAAATGAATAAGTTCGATGTCCTGTGCCTTGACCCGATTCCAGCATATGACAGCAAAAAAATCCGCGCTCTGCGTGACCACCTTCAGTTAAGTCAGGCCGTGCTTGCAGCGGTGCTCAACACAAGCTTGTCGACGGTGCGTAAATGGGAAGTAGGTGACAAGCACCCTAGCGGACCGTCGCTGAAATTACTCAGTCTGCTAGAGCGCAAAGGCCTGGAGGCTGTGCTTTAAAAAGTTCGCCACCACTGTCCCCGAAGCTGTGTTCGACGCCATAGAAGCAGAGTGGTAAAGCTTGTTTCAACCAACGCCCCCGGCTTTGAGCACCAAACCCTGGTAAACCGCCGTGTGCGCTGGCGTGGGCACGCCGAGTTGCAGGCCGAGCTGGTGCATGCGACCCGACAACCAAGGCAGTTCAAGCGGCTTGCCGCGCTCCAGGTCTTCGGACATGGACGAGCGGAAAGACGGCGGCGCGGCACGCAAGGTTTTCATGTACTCGTCGGCAATGCCCGGGCGCACGGTTTCACCATGTGCGGTTGCCACCGCCACCGACTCGTTGATCAGTTGCTGCAAAAACGCAGTCGATTCGGGGTGGCTGAAAATTTCACCGGTGCGCGCGCGCAGCAGCGAGGTGCAGCCGGAGAACGCGGCCAGGCCCATGAATTTCTCCCAGATGATGCGCTGTATGTCATCGACCAGTGCCACATCAAGCGCGCTGCATTTAGCGCCCCATTCGCCAAGTTCGCGCATCACAGGATCGCCGTCGGCGCGGTCCGCCACCACGCGGTGGAACCCGCCCGGGCTGCGAATGATGCCGGGACTGTCAATCACCGCAGACACATAAATCACGCCGCCACGCACCTTGGCTTGCGGCAGTTCCTGCGAAATCATGGCCACGCTGTCTATGCCGTTTTGCAGCGTCAGCACCCGCGTGTGTTCTGACACCAGCGGGCGCATGGACTGCGCCGCCAAAGCGGTATCGGTGAGCTTGACCGCAAACACCACCAGGTCTGCGGTGCCGATGGTCGCGGGGTCTGAGGTGGCCTTGACCTGCGGCAACAGCAAGTCTTTGTCCGGCATGTGAATGCTTAAGCCCTTGGTCTGCATGGCCTGCAAATGCGCGCCGCGCGCGATGAACGTGACGTCTGCGCCGGCGGCCTGCAAACGTGCACCTACGTAAGCGCCGACCGCGCCAGAACCCATGATGGCAATCTTCATTGTGTGTCTCCTTGGCACGCATCTTAGCCAAGCAGCGCTACAGCATTTATTCGCTGCGAGCAAAGCGCGTTGCTCCATGTACAAGTTGATTTCAGCCAGGGTTTTTTCCATTTGGGCGATGAATTTTGGACTTATCTGTACGAGCTTAGACCGCTTGTCAGTTGGGTCGTTCACCAGTGAAATCCAGTCGGCTCTGATCAAGCGATATAAGTGATATCGGACTCCCATTTCGGAGTGCTTGAAGAGAAGAAAAAACTCTTTCAGATTGATAGTTTGTGATTCAGTATGGACTTTGTAAAGAAATATAAATATGTCGTAAGGAATGAATGAAGTATCCACAGGAAGATTTTTTTGAGAAATCAATCTGATTTGCAATACAAGATCAATCAAAGTAAGAGGGTTTTCAAAAAAATACACTAGTGTCCCAACGTTGGGAAGAGGGTTTGTTGAATAGGATCTTGGCCGATTTCAGGCCCATCCTGTAGTTTTCCCAGTAGGGCGGATA
>CAISPG010000020.1 GCA_903887325.1 uncultured Burkholderiales bacterium
CTGTTTTTAGAAGCGAAGGATCATCCGTCAATACTGTTTCAGTAAGCCAGCCTAGATAATCTTCAAAGTGCGCGACAACCTCCAGAAGAATGGAGCGTGGCTCTGACTTTTTTCTAAGTCGATCAATTGCGCCAAACGTGTCTTTCTTGGGGAGAACCTTCTTCCCGCCGAACAGAGTGTCCATTGTTAGAAGGGCAAGTGCGTCCGCTTTCAAAAGGCGATGCTCCTTCCTTGCAGTCCGCCCGCTTGCTGGATCAGTTACGGGAGTGCTTGCGTTGTAGGCACTATAGCCTCAATAAATAGAAATATTACGTCCATTAGGTTCTTTTTTTCGTTCGTTGGTCAGGCCGTGGTGGTGGCACTGTTGGCGGGCATCGTCAAACCTGTGTCTGTGTGCACCTTGCGCATGTCAGATGAAGCCATATTTGTAAGGCGAGCGCTATAGCCCGGCCATAGCCGACGTTGCCTAAGCTTGGAGGCGAGGCTGGGCTATAGCGCCCGCAGCTCTAAAAACTCAACTGGCTACTACGCTTACAAAACTTCACAGCTGACTTCTGCAAATTTGCAAAGCGGGAGTTATAGACCGGCCATAGCCGACGTTGTGCAAGCATGGAGGCGAGGCCGGGTTGTAGCGCCAGCAGTTCTATAAAACTCAGCTGGCTACTACGTTTACAAACCTTCAAAGCTGACTTCTGCACATTTGCAAAGCGGGCGCTATAGCCCGGCCATAGCCGACGTTGTGCAAGCATGGAGGCGAGGCCGGGCTGTGGCGCTCGCCAAACCAAAACATTCGCCCTACCGAAACATTCGCTGAAATGTGACGCCCGCCAAACCGAAACATTTGCCGAACTGTAGCGCCCACCGTCCTAGAAAACGCAAGTGGCTATAAAGCTCACATCCCCTTAAGCGCCGTATTCTACAACCCCGCCTTGCGGCAATCGTCTATGTATTGACGAATCACGTCTTGGAAATTCGCGTCCGGCTGCAAACCCAAACGCGGCGCACGCAAAGCCTTGGCACCCTTGGGCCAGTTGGCCACGATGTTGGCAATCCGCTCATCCCGCTGAAACTTCACGCGAGCACGCACCGCCGGACCGGCCACGGCTTCTAATGCATCCAGCATTTCCTGGACGGTCACATTCAAAGCTGGCAGGTTCATGGCGCTGCGTCCTTGAAACTCTTCGGCACTGGCTTCAAAAATAGCAATCAAACTTCGCACCGTCACGCCGGGTGATGACACCGGATGCGACACGCTGGCGTCCACCGGGCAGATGGATTCTTCTCCTGCCAAGGGTTCACGCAGAATGCCGCTGAAGAATGAAGACGCTGCGCCATTGGGTTTGCCGGGTCGCACACTGACCGTCATCAAGCGGGCGCTGCGGCCATCGATATAGCCCTTGCGACTGTAGTCAGCCACCAAATATTCGCACATGAGTTTTTGCGCGCCATAAGAAGTTTGCGGCGTGGTGAAGGTGTCGTCTGTCACCACATCGGGCAAAGGGTGCGCCGGGTCTGGACCGTAAACCGCCACCGAACTGCTGAAAAGCAAACGCGGCTTGTTACCGGCAGCGCGCAGTGCATCCAACAACGCACGGGTGCTGTCCAAATTGGAACGCATGCCCAAATCAAAATCGGCTTCGCATTCGCCGGACACCGCCGAGGCCAAGTGAAACACGCCGTCAAATTTGGCATGCGCAAAACCGGCGCATTGGTCCAGCAAAGGTCCGGTCAACACTTCAACGCGCGGGTCGGCAGCCAGATCGGCAGGCGCGGGAAACTGGTCGGCCAGCACCAGTTGCGACAGTTTGCCGCCGCAGAGTTCGCCCTTTGCCAGCAGTTCGCGTGCCAGTCTGGCACCTAAAAATCCTGCTCCACCTGTGATCAATAGCTTCATGTGAGTTCCCTGGTTGGTTGAATGGCAAAAGCATAGCCTTAAATGTCAGCCATTATCCTGTGAGCTGTAACGGGTAAGACCTTATGACTTGCGCACGAGCCAGGGCCTATGCTATTGCGTTGCAGCGCTATTGCGCAGATCCACTTTGCGGAGTTTTACATGGCGAGCGTCAACATCGGTCAAGTACACAAATACTTTGGCTGAACCCACATCATCAAAGGTGTCAGCGTAGACATCGCCGATGGTGAGTTTTGTGTACTCGTCGGCCCCTCGGGTTGCGGTAAATCCACCTTATTGCGCATGATTGCCGGTCTGGAGGAAATCTCCGGCGGCGACATTCACATCGGCGACAAACTGGTCAACCAAATGCCGCCCAAAGAGCGCGACATCGCCATGGTGTTCCAAAACTATGCGCTTTACCCGCACATGACGGTGCGCGACAACATGGCTTTTTCTTTGCTGCTGGCCAAACAACCGGCCAGCAAAATCGCCGAGCGTGTGGACATCGCGGCAGGCATATTGGGCTTGTACGCTTTGCTCGACCGCTATCCGCGCCAGCTCTCCGGCGGTCAGCGCCAGCGCGTGGCCATGGGCCGCGCCATCGTGCGCGACCCGCAGGTGTTTTTGTTTGACGAGCCCTTGTCCAACCTGGATGCCGAGCTGCGCGTGTCCATGCGCACCGAAATCAAAGAACTGCACCAGCGCCTGAAAACCACCTCCATTTACGTCACGCACGACCAGATCGAAGCCATGACCATGGCCGACAAAATCGTCGTCATGCGCGACGGCGTGGTTGAGCAAACCGGCAGCCCGCTGGATTTGTACGACCACCCGGCCAACCAGTTTGTCGCCGGGTTCATTGGCTCGCCTTCCATGAATTTCCTGCCCGGCGTGGTGCGCGGCGACCAGGTCGCTTTGAGTGACGGCAGCCTGCTGCCCATGCCGGTGCACGCGCGCGCCGCCGAGGGCCACAGCGTGGTTTACGGCATTCGTCCCGAACATTTAGACATTGCAGCTGAAGGAAAAGGCTTGGCCACCGAAGTGGTGGTTGTCGAACCCACCGGCGCTGACACGCAGGTGTTCACCAAAATCGCAGGTGTGGAAGTCACTTCGGTGTTTCGCGAACGCCATGCGTTCACGCCCGGCAGCACCATCCGTTTACAGCCCGATGCCGCCCGCGCCCATTTGTTTGACGCCGCCAGCGGTCAAGCACTGTCAGCCTGAAACCCCTCAAGCCTGGAGACACCATGACCGATACCAACCGTCGCCAATTTATCCAATCCACCGGTATTGCCACCGGCGCTGCCGCTGTCGCGCCCATGTTGTGGAGCTCCAAGGCGCAGGCGCAATGGACCAATGTGCCGGAGAAAGACGCCAAGCTGCGCGTGTTGCGATGGAGCCGTTTTGTGCAAGGCGAGTTCGACGCGTACATGGCGAACGTGAAAAAGTTCACTGAAAAAACCGGCATCGAAGTGCGGGTCGACACCGAGGGCTGGGAAGACATACGACCCAAAGCCGCGGTGGCCGCCAATACCGGCGCCGGTCCTGACATCATTTTGTCGACCAATGACGACGCCAACCTCTACCCTGACAAGCTGGTCGATGTGACCGACTTGTGCACCTACCTGGGCAACAAATACGGCGACTGGTATCCCTCGTGCGAAACCTATTTGCGCCCCGACGGAAAAAAGTGGATAGGCGTGCCGCTGGGCGCCAGCGGCGCCATCATGGTCTACCGCCAAAACATGTTGAAAGCAGCAGGCTTCACCAGCTTTCCCAAAGACGTGGATAGCTTTTTGAAAATGTTCCAAGCGCTGCACGCCAAGGGCACGCCGGGCGGCATGGCGCTGGGCAACGCCACCGGCGACAGCGGTTGGACGCATTGGCTGATCTGGGCCTTCGGCGGCTCCATCGTCGACAAAAACAACAAGGTCGTCATCAACAGCCCGGAAACCATCAAAGCGCTGGAGTACAGCCGCGAGCTCTACAAAACTTTCATCCCCGGCACGCTGTCCTGGCTGGACCCGAACAACAACAAAGCGTTTTTAGACAGCCAACTCAGCGTCACCAACAACGGTATTTCCATTTACTACGCTGCTAAAAATTCGGACAACCCTGCCGTCAAAGCCATCGCCGCAGACATACAACACGCGCCCTTCCCCGTCGGGCCGGTCGGCATACCGACTGAATACCATTTGTTCTTTAACCAAATGATTTTCAAGTACACCAAGTACCCGAACGCGGCCAAAGAATTTTTGCGCTTCATGATGGAAGCCGAGCAATACGACGCCTGGCTGCAAGGCGGCGGCGGCTATGTGTCGCACCCGCTGGCGGCCTACGCGAAAAACCCGGTCTGGACCGCCGATCCGAAAGCCACGCCTTACCGCGACTCGGCCAAAAACATGCGCCCCTCGGGCTACGCCGGTCACTTGGGCTACGCGTCTGCCGGTGCCATGGCTGACTTCATCGTCAGCAACATGGTGGCCGAAGCCGCCTCCGGTTCTAAAACCCCGGCTGAAGCCGCCCAACGCGCGCAAAAACGCGCCGAGCGTTACTACAAATCCTGATGCTGCAAAAACTGCAAAACAGCCGCAACGGCCTGGGCCTGGTGTTCATGGCGCCGGCCACGCTGCTGCTGATTCTTTTTCTGACCTACCCGCTGGTTCTGGGTATTTGGCTGGGCTTCACCGACACCAAAATCGGGCGCGGCGGCGAATTTGTTGGCCTGGAAAACTACGAGTTTTTATGGGAAGACTCGGTCACCCGGCTGGCTTTGTTCAACACCATTTTTTACACCTTCATCGCCAGCGTGCTGAAGTTTTTCTTAGGCCTGTGGCTGGCCGTTTTGTTGAACGAAAAACTGCCTTTCAAAACCTTTTTCCGCTCTGTTATTTTGCTGCCCTACATCGTGCCCACCGCTTTGTCGGCGCTGGCCTTTTGGTGGCTCTATGACGCGCAGTTCTCCATCATCAGTTGGATATTGATGAAGCTGGGCTGGATTGACCATTACATCGACTTTCTGGGCGACCCGTGGAACGCACGCTTTTCGGTGCTGGCCGCCAACGTCTGGCGCGGCGTGCCGTTTGTCGCCATCACTTTGTTGGCCGGTTTGCAAACCATTTCGCCTTCGCTGTATGAAGCCGCGGCGATTGACGGTGCCACCGCTTGGCAGCGTTTCAAACACATCACGCTGCCTTTGCTGACGCCCATGATTGCGGTGGTCATGACCTTCTCGGTGCTGTTCACGTTCACTGACTTCCAACTGATTTACGTCATCACGCGCGGCGGCCCGTTGAACGCCACGCATCTGATGGCCACGCTGTCGTTCCAACGCGCTATTTCCGGCGGCGCACTGGGTGAAGGTGCGGCGATTGCCATTGCCATGGTGCCGTTTTTGCTGGCCGCCATTTTGTTCAGTTACTTCGGGTTGCAACGCCGCGCCTGGCAACAAGGGGGCAGCGACGCATGAGCGCTACAGAAGAAGACGACAGCCAAGGCATGTCCTACCTAGACACGGTGCGTAGCCGCTGGGTCACGGTGTTTATCCCGCTGGGTATTTTTGTGTTCGTGCTGCTGTTTCCGTTTTACTGGATGGTCATCACCTCGGTGAAACCGAACAACGAACTCTTGTCCCGCGACGGTAACCCGTTTTGGGTGATTCAACCCACCCTAGAGCATTTCCACAAACTGCTGTTCAAAACCGCTTACCCCGAATGGCTGTGGAACACCGTGTTCATTTCCGTCATTGCCACCGTGGTGTCGTTGGTGTGCGCGGTGCTGGCGGCTTACGCCATCGAGCGTTTGCGCTTTAAAGGTTCGCGCCAAGTGGGCTTAGGGATTTTTCTGGCCTATTTGGTGCCGCCGTCTATTTTGTTCATCCCCTTGTCCACCATCGTTTTTAAGCTGGGATTGTTTGACACGCGTTGGGCGCTGATACTCACCTACCCCACGTTTTTGATTCCGTTTTGCACCTGGCTGCTCATGGGCTATTTCCGCTCTATTCCGTTTGAGCTGGAAGAATGCGCCTTGATTGATGGAGCCACACGGTTTGAAATACTTTGGAAAATCATCCTGCCCTTGTCGGTACCCGGCCTGATATCCGCCGGCATTTTTGCGTTCACTTTGTCGTGGAACGAATTCATTTACGCCCTCACCTTCATCTCGTCTTCCGAGGTCAAAACCGTGCCCGTGGGCGTGGTCACCGAACTGGTGGAAGGCGATGTCTACCACTGGGGCTCACTCATGGCCGGTGCATTGCTGGGCTCGCTGCCGGTGGCGGTGCTGTATTCGTTTTTCGTTGAACACTACGTCTCCGGCATGACCGGCGCGGTCAAGGAATAAGATCAAAGCCTGCTTATCTCCCTGAAGGCTTTATGAATACACCCTCGCTTGCCGATATGCGCAAGAACTACCAGCAGGCCGAATTGCTGGAAGCCAACGTTGCCAAACATCCTTTAGACCAATTCACCCTGTGGCTGAACCAGGCCATCGCCGCTGAACTACCCGAGCCCAACGCGATGACCTTGGCCACCGTGTCTTCCAGCTTGCGACCGAGCACTCGCATTGTGCTGATCAAAGGCTACGACGAGCAAGGCATTGTTTGGTTCACCAACTACGACAGCCGCAAAGGCCGTGAGCTGGCGGGCAACCCGTTTGCCGCGCTGCAATTTCACTGGGTAGAGTTGGAACGCGTGGTGCGGATTGAAGGCCGCGTCGAAAAAATCAGCGAAGCCGACAGCGATACTTACTACCACTCGCGCCCGTTGGCCTCGCGCATTGGCGCTTGGGCCAGCCCGCAAAGCCAGACCATTGCGTCACGCGAATGGCTGCAAGATGAGCTAAAAAATTACGGAGACAAATTTCAACAAGAACCACCGCGCCCGCCGCACTGGGGCGGTTACCGGCTGGTGCCCGACAGTTGGGAGTTTTGGCAAGGTGGCGGTGCGCGTTTGCATGACCGATTGAAATACACACTAAACGATGGGCAGTGGCTGATGCAGCGACTGGCCCCTTAACAACACCTCAGGGCTTGAGCCATTCGCTGAAATGCTGGCCCGCCTTGCGCACCTTGGGCGCGACCACAAAGGTGCAATAACCTTGGTCCGGGTTGTTCACAAAGTAATTCTGGTGGTAGTCCTCGGCTGGCCAATAGTGCGCCAGCGGCAACACCTCGGTGACGATATTGCGGTCGTAGTCGCCCTTGCTGGTGACTTCGGCAATGAACTGCGTGGCCGTCACCTGGTCGGCCTTGTCGGTGTAGTAAATGCCGCTGCGGTATTGCGTGCCCGTGTCGTTGCCCTGGCGGTTCAGGCTGGTCGGGTCGTGCATGTCAAAAAATACTTCCAGCAATTGGCGCAAAGAAATGGTGTCACGGTCATAGCTGATCTGCACCACTTCGTTAAAGCCGGTGTCGCCACGGCAAACTTGCTCGTAAGTAGGACGCGCGGGCTTTAAACCGTTGCAATAGCCGGACTCGACGCTGATGACGCCGCGCAGGCGCTGAAATACCGCCTCGGTACACCAGAAACAGCCGCCGCCCAATGTGATATTGACATTATTCATACCAGGATCTTAGCGATACAGCGCTGAATTCATGTGAATGTGGCGTGAACCCCCACTGCCAGCACTGTTGACGGCTATGGGACACTAGGGGCCATGTTCTCCATAGGCCCGCTCAAACCTGTACTCACAGCCCTGCTGTTGCCGCCGGGCGGTCCTTTGCTGCTGATTTTTCTGGCCGGCCTGCTAGCGCGCAGGTTTCTGCGGACGGCCCGGGCGGTGGTGTTAGTCAGCAGCCTGGCCATGTGGTTGCTGGCCTGCGACGCCACGGCCTACGGTTTGAGCCGGCTGCTGCTGACCAGTTATGCACCGCTCAGCGCGGAACAAGAAGCCAAGGCGCAAGCCATCGTGGTGCTGGGCGGCGGCGTGGATCAGTTTGCGCCCGAGTACGGCGACGGCGGCGAAGAACTGACCGAGACGGCATATAAGCGACTGGCCTATGCCGCATATCTGGCAAAACGGTCACAGTTACCCGTGATGTACGCGGGCGGCAAAGGTTGGGCTGCCGCAGACGCGCAGTTGCACAGCGAGGCCGAGGTTGCAGCCCACACCATGCAGCGGGATTTCGGTTTGCAGATTCAATGGCAGGACTCAGATTCGCGCGACACCCGCGAGAACGCCTTGCGCGCCTTCGAGGTTTTGTCGCCTCTGGGCAAAAAGCGCATCTTGCTGGTGACCCACGACTGGCACATGCAGCGCAGCTTGCGCAATTTTCAGCAAGCGGGGTTTGAGGTGACGCCCGCCCCGATGGGCTATTTGCAGCCGCCGGTGAACATACCTATCGACTTCCTGCCCACGGCCAATGGACTGAGGCACAGCTATTGGGTGCTGCGGGAGTGGTTTGGCTTGGTGATGACTTGAGGCTGGTCGGCACACATAGCGTTAAGCGAATTGTCGTGACAGTGATACGACAATTCATTCATCAGTTTCGTTAAGTGCCTGTGCAAGGTACAAGTTGTTGAACCTCAACCAATGTCATTTGAATTACCCAAAAAGCTTGCGTAGCAATACTTCGCGGGATAAAGAATGCGTTTGAGATACATCGGCAATGATCCCTGCCAAGGTGCCAACACGCAATGGATCATGCAAAGGAATGGTAATGTGGTGTACTTTGGGTTCGTTACAAGTCAACCTTACATGACTGCCGCTTTGTCTTGTTGATGCGTAGCCAAGTTTTTGCAAGGCATGAATCAATTGCGCTCCAGAGAGGTTGCGTGGCAACTTTGGCATTTGTCACTAACCCCCTAAATAACGGCCAAGACTTCTTCTTCCACACGGTGTAAGCGGATCATGACGGGAGCTTTACCCTCATCAAAATGACACAGCACCGCATCACGGACTGCCGCACGTAAGCCAATCCAGTCGTCCGCCTCGGTGTAAATACTGTGCCCTAATGCCTGGGCCAAAAAACCGCCTTCAGGAGCGGTTGTCACGGAGAAAATGATTTCATTCATGGCATTTCCTTTGGTTTATCCCATATTCACTGAGTGCTTCAATCCGTTAAACGCTTGTCCATGAATCCTTACAGCATAGTCTGTGAAGGCTTGAATGAATGAACCCCATGCTGCTTGAATATGCCCAACTGTAACTTGCTTGAAAGGCTCTTAGGCAACTACGCCCCTGCATCAAGGGCGACCCCTTTTTTAATTCTTGCGACAGTGTCACAAGTTTCAAACATTAGCAAGGACATAGTCCCGCTCTCACACCTAATCCCCCGCGTTGACCCCATCTCTGCCTGCGGTTACATTACTAACCAGCCAGTCATTAATATGTCCAACACCCATTCCCTCACCCTGGAACACCCGGGCATTCACAAACGAGAACGCCGCAAAGAAGCGCGTCCCCAAGAGCTGCTGGACGCGGCGCTGACGCTGTTTGTTGAAAAGGGTTTTGCCGCCACCCGGGTCGAGGAAGTCACCACCCGCGCAGGGGTGTCCAAGGGCACGCTGTTTTTGTATTTCAATTCCAAAGAAGATTTGTTCAAAGCGGTGATCCGCAGCAACCTGTCCGACCATTTCCCGGTCTGGAACCAGGAGTTCACCGACTTCACCGGAAACACCGCCGAGATGGTGCATTACGCCATGCAATCCTGGTGGGAACGCATAGGCAACACCACTGCCAGCGGCATCACCAAACTCGTGACCAGCGAGGCCTCCAACTTTCCAGACGTGGTGCAGTTTTATGAAACCGAGGTGATGCGCCCCGGCCATGAATTATTCAAAAAGATTTTGCAGCGTGGCATAGACAAAGGTGAATTCCGGGCGTTTGACACCGACAGCGCGGTCTACAGCCTGGTCTCGGTGATTGTTTTCCTCAGCATGTGGAAACACTCGCTGTCGCCTAGCTGCGCTACAAGCATTTTTCAACCTGAAATTTTTTTGCACAACCATGTCGATGCATTGATGCACGGCTGGATGCGTACTTGACAACATGCGGAGTCTTCTTTCATGACATTGCGTTCCAAATTCACCTGGCTGCTGCTGATCGCTGTGCTGGCCGGTGGCGCTGCTTACTGGCAAATGCGCCGCGCGGCTGCACCTGCTGGCGCAGCCTCAAGCTCTGCTGCAGCAGAGGCTGTGGTTGAACTGCAGCCCGAAGACGTCAGCCATCTCAGCATGCAAACACTCACCCAAACCTTGCCGGTGTCGGGTAATTTGAAAGCGCTCAACAGCGTCAGCATCAAGGCGCGTGTCGCCGGTGAATTGCTCATGTTGCAAGGGCGTGAAGGCGACAGCGTCAAAGCCGGTCAAGTGATTGCCAAAATCGACCCGGTGGAATTTCAACGGCGTTTGCGTCAGGCCGAGCAACAAGCCGACGCCGCCAAAACACAAATCGATATCGCGCTACGCCAATACGACAACAACAAAGCACTGGTCGACCAGGGCTTTATTTCCAAGACAGCACTCGAAGCCTCTGAAGCCACGCTGAGCGGTGCACGCGCCACCTACAACGCCGCTGTCGCCGCTGCCGATGTCGCGCGCAAAACCATGGATGAAACCGTGTTGCTCGCGCCCATCAGCGGACAAATTGCCGCGCGTCTGGCGCAACCCGGTGAACGCGTCGCCATCGATCAAAAACTGCTGGACATCGTCGACCTCAGCAGCCTGGAACTCGAAGCCACGCTCAGCCCGGCTGACGCCATGGATGTGCGCATCGGTCAACAAGCGCAGCTGACGCTGGAAGGCCGCGACAAAACGCTTTACGCCCAGGTGCAACGCATCAACCCGAATGTGCAAAGCAACAGCCGCAGCGTGCTGGTGTATTTGCGTTTGCAAAACGCCCCCGGACTGCGACAAGGCTTGTACGGCCAAGGCCAGTTGGAACTCGCCAGCCGTCAAGTGACTGCTCTGCCGCTGGAGTCGGTGCGCACCGACAAACCCTTGCCGTATGTGCAATTGATCGTCAACGGCCGGGTCGCGCACCAGACGGTGACGACGGGTCAACGCGGCAGCATCACTGGCGGCAACCCGGCGCAAGTCTGGGTGGAAGTCAAAGGCGTGGCCGAAGGTGCTCAGGTGCTGTCGCCACGTACCGGTTCGCTGCGTGAAGGCGTGAACCTGCGTATCGCTTCCCCTTAATCACCTGCTGTCACGAACAAACCTTAAGCCATGTGGTTCACCCAAGTCAGTCTGCGCAATCCGGTGTTTGCCACCATGGTCATGCTCGCCCTGGTGGTGTTGGGCCTGTTTTCGTTTCAATCGCTCAAGGTAGACCAGTTCCCGAATATCGACTTGCCTGTCGTGGTCGTGACCACCGAATACCCGGGCGCATCTCCGGAAATTGTCGAGAGCGAAGTCAGCAAAAAAATCGAAGAAGCGGTCAACTCAGTTTCCGGTATCAATGCGCTGACCTCGAGCAGTTACGAAGGCTTGTCGGTGGTCATCGTCGAATTCGATCTGACCACCAACGGGCGCAAAGCGGCTGACGAAGTGCGTGAAAAAACCAGCAACGTTCACCCGCTGCTGCGCGCCGAGGTGAAAGAGTCGCGCATTTTGCGCTTTGACCCGTCTAGCAGGGCGATCTGGTCATTGGCCGTTGTCAGCGACAACCAAAGCCTGCCGCCCGGTGTGCAGCCGCTCAGCCACGTGGAGTTGACCAACTGGGCCGATCAGGTGATGAAAAAGCGCCTTGAAAACATCAGAGGCGTCGGCTCGGTCACGCTGGTGGGCGGCACCAAACGTGAAATCAATTTGTACCTGAACCCTCAAGCCATGGAGGCGCTGGGCATCAGCGCACAACAGGTGGTAGAGGCGGTCTCCAACGAAAACCAGGACCTGCCTGTCGGCTCCATCCGCTCATTGCAACAAGACCGCGTGGTGCAAGTGCAGGGCCGCATGCTGCGCCCCGAGGATTTCGCCAACATCATCGTGGCCCGCAAGGCCGGCAGCATTGTTCGCTTGTCGCAGGTCGCGCGTGTCAACGACGGTGCGCAGGAACTTGAAAACATGGCGCTGTACAACGGCGAGCGCACGCTGCTGCTGTCGGTGCAAAAGTCGCAGGATGAAAACACCATCGAGGTTGTCGACAGTTTGATGCGCACCGTGGACGCCATGCAAACCCAGTTGCCGCCGGGCGTGAAACTGCAAACCATTTACGACGCTTCGCGCCAGATACGCGTGGGCGTGAACAATGTGAAAAAAACCTTGATCGAAGGTTCACTGCTGACCGTGTTGATCGTGTTTTTGTTCCTCAACTCCTGGCGCTCGACCATCATCACCGGCCTGACGCTGCCGATTGCCATCATCGGCACGTTCTGGATCATGTCCATCCTGGGCTTCACTTTGAACATGGTCACGTTGATGGCCTTGTCGCTGTGCATAGGTTTGTTGATAGATGACGCCATCGTGGTGCGCGAAAACATTGTGCGTCATGTGCAAATGGGCAAGAGCGCATACAACGCCGCCATGGAAGGTACCAGCGAAATCGGTTTGGCGGTGCTGGCCACCACCCTCTCCATCGTCGCGGTGTTTTTGCCGATTGGCTTTATGCAAGGCATCATCGGTAAGTTCTTTCACGAGTTCGGCTTGACCATCGTGGCCGCTATTCTGATCTCCATGTTTGTCAGCTTCACGCTTGACCCCATGCTCTCCAGCGTCTGGCACGACCCAAGCATTCATCGCGAGGGTACTTCGCACGCAAAACGCGGTTGGTACGACCACACCATAGGCCGGATCACGCAATTTTTTGAAGACGCCAGCCAGTGGCTGGGACGTATTTACCAAAAGCTCTTGCGCACCGCGCTCAACCACAGGCTGGCCACCGTGCTGCTGGCTTTGGCCATATTCATTGGCAGCATTTTCATGGTCAAACTGCTGGGTACAGAGTTTGTTCCCAAAGCGGATTTCTCCGAAGCCAGTGTGACTTTTTATGTGCCTGTGGGCTCGTCCTTGCAAGTGACCGAAGCCAAGGCGCGTGAAGTTGAGCGCATGTTGCGCAGCTTCCCTGAAGTGCGCTACACGCTCACGACCATCAACACCGGCAACGCCAACGGAAAGATTTACGCCAACGTGTATTTCCGCCTGCTTGATCGCCAATTGCGAAAATTCAATATCAACGATTTCACACCCGTCATACGCGAACGCCTGCTCGCCATGCCGGGCCTGACCGTCACCCACGTCGGCCTGCTCGACTCGGTCGGTGGCAACAAGCAAATCGAGTTTTACCTGCTCGGGCCGGACCAGGCTGAGTTAGAGCGCATCGCCTCCGTGGTGATGCCCAAGCTCTACGCCATCAAGGGTTTGGTGGACATCGAGTCCAGCGTGAAACCGAACAAGCCGACCATAGACATCAGCATCAAGCGCGAAGCCGCCGCCGACTTTGGTCTGGGTGTGAACAGCATCGCCGGCCAGTTGCGTACCTTGGTCGACGGGCAAACCACCGGCGTGTGGCGGGCCGGCAATGACCAGACTTACGAAGTCAAAGTGCGGCTGGACCCGGCGCTCAGAACTTATCCGCACGACCTCGAACGCCTGCCTTTCAGCATAGGTCAAGCCAACGACGGCAGCTCACGCACGGTGCGCCTGAACCAGGTGGCCACCGTCAGCGAAGGCGTCGGCCCCAACCAGGTGAACCGCCGTGAGTTATCGCGCGAGGTGGCTTTCAGCGGCAACACCTCCGGTCGTGCTGCAGGTGAAGTCTCTAAAGACATACAAACCATGATGGCCGGCATACAACTGCCAGACGGTTACCGTTACCAGTTCGGCGGCTCGACCAAGAGCATGAAAGAGTCGTTTCAATACGCGCTGGTCGCGCTGGCCATGGGAGTCATCTTTATCTACATGATTCTGGCCAGCCAATTCAAAAGCTTCTTGCAACCGCTGGCACTGATGACTGCGCTGCCCTTGACCTTGATCGGTGTGGCCGGTGCATTGCTGGTGTTTCGCTCAACCCTGTCTATGTTTTCAGTGATTGGCATTGTGATGCTCATGGGCCTGGTGACCAAAAACGGCATATTGCTGCTGGATTTTGCGATCCGTGCCCGCGAAGGGCTTGAACGCGGCGACGGCAGCCGCGAAGCGCCGCTGGGCCGAACCGATGCGCTGCTGATGGCTGCACGTGTGCGCTTGCGCCCTATATTGATGACCACGCTGGCCATGGTGTTCGGCATGATGCCGCTGGCTTTCTCGGTCAGCGAAGGTTCCGAGCAACGGTCTCCTCTGGGTCAAGCGGTCATCGGCGGCGTCATCACCTCTTCGATACTGACCTTGGTGGTGGTACCTGTGGTCTACTGCTATATAGACGACCTCAGCGAATGGCTTAAACGTCTGTGGCACGGCAAAGCCAAAGTGCAAACAAAAAGCGCTGGCTAAAATCACACTCCCATGAAAACACATACCGACATCGCCCCTGACATCGCCAGATTCAATATGGTCGAGCAGCAAATCCGCACCTGGCAGGTGCTGGACTTGAATGTGCTGTCCCTGTTGTCGCGCCTGGACAGGCACGCGTTTGTTCCTGCGGCTTACCAATCACTGGCTTACAGCGACACAGAGTTGCCGTTGGCGCACGGCGAATGCATGCTGGCACCGCGTGTGGATGCACGTTTGCTGCAAGACTTGCAATTGCAAGCGCATGAACACGTGCTGGAAATCGGCACCGGCAGCGGCTACCTGACGGCTTTGCTGGCCATGTCATGTGCACACGTCACCAGCCTGGAATGCCATGCCGGTTTCATTCCTGCTGCCCAACAGCGACTCAGTCAATGCGGCATTCGCAATGTTGAATTGGTGCACAGCGAAGGTATTCCCGCACACGCCACCGTTCAGACTTATGATGCAATCCTGCTCGGCGGTTCGGTGGCCTCTGTGCCAGTCGCCCTGCTTGCCTTGCTCAAACCCGGCGGCAGATTGCTGGGAGTGATAGGCGAAGAACCGGTGATGTGCGCCACGCGTGTGGTTCGCCAGGCAGACGGTCAAGGTCACAGCCAGTCCTTATGGGATGTGGTCATACCCAGACTGCACGGTTTCGCTGAAAAAACTGCTTTCCATTTTTAATATGAAGTCACAAAGGAAGACCATGAAATTGTTTCTCACACTGCCCTTGATTGCGGCCATGTCTTTGGCCTTCTCAGGGACTGTCCGGGGCCAGAGCCTGGTCGATATGTACGACACGGCCAGAGAATTCGATGCAACATTCAAAGGTGCCCAGTACCAGGTACAGGCCACGCGCATGCGGATATTGCAGGCACAGGCCAAGCTGGGGATGAACGTCAACCTCAATGCCAACGTCAGTTTGAACAACGGCGGCTACAACACGCCTTCAAGCCTGCCCGGCTATCCCGGCAACCACTCTTACAACAATCAGACGGGCACCGTCACCGGTACGCAACAGTTGTACAAGCCGGGCAACAACATTGAAGTGGCGCAGACCGAGTTGCAAATGCAACAAATCGAAGCACAGTTGCAGGCCGCCGAGCAAGACCTGATGGTGCGCCTGAGCCAGGCCTACTTTGATGTGCTTGCCGCTAAAGACAATCTGACCTTTATACAGGCGCAAATGAAAGCCGTGGCCGAGCAACTCGCCTCTGCCAAGCGCAATTTTGAAGTCGGCACCGCCACCATCACCGATACCCGCGAAGCACAGGCCAGTTACGACTTGTCGCGCGCCCAAGAAATCGCTTCACAAAACGATTTGCTGGTCAAAAAAATGGCTTTGGAACAACTCGTCGGCAAGCCCGATCTGTCACCCAAATCTGTGTCACTGACTGCCAAGCCGCTGGCGCCCCAGCCTGAGCGGGTGGAAAACTGGGTCAGCTTAAGCGAAGGCCAAAACCCCAGCGTCAAACAATTGCGTACTTCAATTGAAATTGCAGATCTGGAAGTACGCAAGGCACAGGCAGGGATCAAGCCCACGGTTGAAGCCCAACTCAGCTACAGCTACAGCAATGCCAACGGCGCCATCAATATCGCCTCCACCGACGTCCGATACGGCGTTGCCACCGGTGCCTTGGTGCTGAACTTTCCGCTGTACACCGGCAGGTCGCTGGAAAACCGAGTGCGTGAAGCCATGTCGCTCAAGCAAAAAGCCGAAGCCGATCTGGATGCCACTGCCCGCAACGTGGCGCAAAGCGCTCGCAGCGCCTACTTCGGCGTGATGTCCGGCATCAGCCAGGTGTCGGCCTTGCAGGCGGCCGAACTGTCCAGCCAGTCGGCCTTGGACGCCAACAAGCTTGGCTATAACGTCGGGGTTCGCATCAACATCAATGTGCTGGATGCGCAATCCAAGCTTTACGACACCAAAGCCAAGCTGGCCAAAGCACGCTATGACGTGCTGGTCGGACTGCTGAAACTGCGCCAGGTCAGCGGCGTGCTCAACATCGAAGACTTGCAAAACGTCAATATGCTGCTGGTTCCCTGAACCGTTTCACAGCAAGGGTTTGAGCAGTTCAATACAACGCTGCACAGCACCTTGGTGCTGTGTTGCAAACCTGTCGGCAGCCTTAGCCATATTTGCGCTCTTCTGAGGGTTAACCGCCAGCGCATGGGCCTGGCTGACCGCCTCTGCCAGGTTAGCTGTGCGCAAAGCCGCACTGCTGTGTATGGCCAGTCTGGCGGCCTCGGTAAAGTTAAAGGTATGCGGCCCCATGACCACCGGGCAAGCGCAGGCACAGGCCTCGATCAGGTTTTGTCCGCCCAGCGGCTCAAAACTGCCTCCCAGCAAACACACCTTGGCAGCGCCGAAGTAAAAAGGCATTTCACCCAGACTGTCGCCCAGCACCACCGCGTCAGACGCCGCAATCGGGCTGTCAGGCAACTGCGGGCCCCACTGGCTGCGCCGGACCAAAGCATGCCCGGCTGACGCCACCAAAGCGGCCACATCGTCAAAACGCTGCGGGTGGCGCGGCACCAGCCACCATTGCACATCGCGCATATAAGCCGGGTTGTCCGACAAAAGTTTGAGCAATGCCGCCTCTTCACCTTCGCGCGAAATCGCCAGCAACACCACCGGCCTGTCAGCTTGCGCGCGCCAGGCCAGACCGGTGGCCAGTAAACGGGCGTCCGGCACTGCATCAAATTTCAGGTTGCCCATCACCGACTGCACTTTGGCACCCAGGTGTTCCATGCGCTTGGCATCATCTGCGGTCTGCGCCCAGACGGCGTGCAAAGCTTGAAATGCCGGTTTTGACAGCGACGACCAGCGCATGGCTTTGCGCAAGGATTTGGCGCTTAAACGCCCGTTCAATAAAACCAGCGGCACACCGTGCGCCTTTGCCAAAGCCACCGTATTCGGCCAGACCTCGGTGTCGACCAGCAGGCCTAAGCGCGGCTGGAAATGGCGCAAAAAACGCTCAACCGCAAACGGTGTGTCCCAAGGTTGCCATACCTGTGTATCGCCGCTTTGCAGCAGGCTGAGGCCCTGCTCACGCCCTGTGGCCGTTCCGTGTGTAAAGAGAAAGCGTATGCCAGGATGCGTATGGCGCAACGCCTTTACCAGCGCTTGCACCGCACGGGTTTCGCCCAGCGACACCGCGTGAACCCAGACCTTGCCCGAGTCTGCCGGCGTGCTGTAAAAACCGAAACGCTCGCCCATCGCGTGTGCATACAAAGGCTCGCGCCTGGCACGCCAGCGCAAGCGCAACAGCAACACCGGCACCAGCGCCAGCATCAACACCGAATAAATAAATCGAGCGATGCTCATGCGCTATGGCGTGCGGGGGCGGCTGCCAACACCTGTTGACACGCCGGCCAGACCTCATCGGCCATCGGGGCTTGTGCGCCACCGACCGCTTGCTGGTAAGGGCGCCCGACCGGGCCGGCACGCGCCACGCGCGGCTGACTGAAAATTTGCACCACCGGTAAATTGAGGGCGATCGCTAAATGGCTCAAGCCTGAATCCACGCCGACCACCAGCGAGGCCGCAGCCATGTGTTTTTTTAATTCAGCCAAGGGCATGCGCGGCCAGACGCGGCAAGCAGGCCCTAGAACACCGGCTAATTGCTGCGCCCATTGCAACTCTTGCTCGGATGACTGCGGCAGCGCCAGAGTGAAACCTTGAGCCAGCAAATGTTGGCCCAAGGCGGCCCAATCCGAGGCAGGCCACAGGTTGTCGGCGCGAGTGGTGCCGAAAGCCAGCACGGCCACAGGCGGCTCAGAAGCTGGCAGCGCAGGCCACGGGTAGACCGGCGCATCCGCCAGCCAAAGCGCTGCGTCCTGTCCGCAGGCACGCGCGGCCAGACTGCGGTAACGCGCTACCGCGTGTATGGTTTTTTCCATGGGCACACTGCGTTTCAATAACCAGCGCACCGGCCATTCATACGAACACCAGTCGCTGCGGTTGGCGTAGGTGACGCTGAAACCGCCCGGGTTCAAGCGCGCCACGCGGGCCACGCGGGCGGATTTGATCAAACCCTGAAAGTCGATCACCAGGTCATAGCTCTGGCTACGCAAGGCTTGCCAAAATGCTTGCCAGGCGGCACGCGTGTCGGATTGCCAAAAGGTTTTGCGCCAGCGGCGCTGGGCGATAGGAATGACGGTGTCAATGGACGGTACCGTGCGCAGCAAATCAGCGAAGGCTTCTTCCACCACCCAATCGATGGAGCATTCAGGATAACGGCTTTGAATATCATGCAGCACCGGCAGGGTTTGAATCACGTCTCCCAATGACGACAGCTTGACCACCAACACCCTCAATGCGCAGCCTCTTGTACCTGTGCATCCGGTTTGACCTGGCGCAGCAAGGCCATCATGTCGTGTTCTATGCGCTGCAAAGCAGCCGTGGTCTGACCTTCAAAACGCAGCACCAGCACCGGCGTGGTGTTGGAGGCGCGCACCAGGCCGAAGCCATCGTCCCAGTCGATGCGCACACCGTCTATGTCGCACAGCACAGGGTGTTGCGCGCCAGCCGGCAAACCTTGGGTGCGCGCCAGCGTCAGCAAATCAGCGGTCACCTGGTGCGGTTCGCCTTCGCGGCAGGCCACGTTGAGTTCGGGCGTGGATTGGCTGGTCGGCAAGTCGTGCAACACCTGGTTGGCGTCTGCCGAGCGGCTGAGGATTTCCAGCAAGCGGCAACCGGCGTAAGTGCCGTCGTCGAATCCGTACCAACGTTCTTTGAAAAACACATGGCCGCTCATCTCGCCGCCCAGCGGTGAATCAATGGCTTTCATTTGCGCCTTGATGAGCGAATGCCCGGTCTTGAACATCTGCGGCACGCCACCGGCTGCGCGAATGGCGGGCGCGAGCTGCTGCGAACATTTCACGTCAAACACAATGGTGCCGCCGGGCACGCGCGTGAGCACGTCGCGGGCGAACAACATCATCTGGCGATCCGGGTAAATCGTCTGCCCGTCGCGCGTGACTATGCCCAGGCGGTCGCCGTCGCCGTCAAACGCCAGCCCGAGTTCGGCGTCGCTGTTTTGCAATGCGTGGATCAAGTCGCGCAGGTTTTCGGGTTTGCTCGGGTCCGGGTGGTGGTTGGGAAAATTGCCGTCGACCTCACTGAACAACTCGGTGACCTCGCAGCCTATAGCGCGCAAAATTTGCGGGGCGCTGGCCCCGGCCACACCGTTGCCCGAATCGACCACGATGCGCATGGGCCGCGCCAAGCGTATGTCGGAGACGATGCGATCGGCATAGGTTTGATTCACAGACACAGACAGCACGCCGCCACCACTTTGCAGCTGCCAAGTTTCGTCTTGCATCATGCGGCGCAGGCCTTGAATTTCTTCGCCATAAATAGCGCGGCCGTCCATCACCATCTTGAAACCGTTGTAGTCGCGCGGGTTGTGGCTGCCGGTGATTTGTATGCCGCTTTTACACAAAGTGTGTGCGGCGAAATACAACTGCGGCGTGGTGACCATGCCGACATCAATCACTTGCACGCCCGCGTCTATCAAGCCTTGTACCAATGCTTGCGCCAGCGCGGGGCCGCTGAGCCGCCCGTCGCGCCCGACGGCAACCTGTGTTTGCCCGCAGGCCAAGGCCTGTGTGCCGAAACTGCGACCCAGTGCCAGTGCAACATCCGGGTTGAGTGAAGCCGGGACTATGCCTCTGATGTCATAGGCCTTGAAAATGCTGTTGTCTGTTTTCATGCGAAATCATTGTAGGGCCGAGCGACAGCGCATTAGCCTTTATGATGACAATGAAAACCACTTCAACTATTTACCCATGACATTTGCCTTGGCCAAGCCCCCCGTGACACAAGCTCAGTGGCAAATGCCTATCAATACCCCGCTGGGCGGCATGACGCTGGTGGCCTCACAAGAGGGTTTGCAAGGTGCCTGGTTTGACCAGCAGGCCCACCGCCCGGATATGGCTGCATTGCCCTGGGGTTCAAGCCAACCCTGGCTGCGCGAAGCCCGCAAGCAACTGTGCGAATACTTTGCCGGCCAACGACAGCAATTTGAATTGGCTTTGCAACCTTACGCCGGTAGCGAGTTTCAGCGTACCGTCTGGCAGGCCTTGGCCATGATTCCCTTTGGACGATTTGTTTCTTATGCCGAGATAGCCAGACATCTTGGTCGGCCGCAGGCGGCGCGCGCCATAGGCATGGCCGTGGGGCGCAACCCTTTGAGTATTTTTCTGCCCTGCCACCGCGTGGTGGCCAGCGACGGCGCACTCACCGGCTATGCCGGCGGACTTGATCGCAAGATCGCTTTGCTGCAACTCGAAGGCACGCTGTTGTGACGCAGGCGTTGCGTTGGCAACGCTGGCTGCCGGAATTTGTGCTGCTGGGCATGATCTGGGGTTCATCGTTTGTCTTCATGCACATGACATCGCAACAGTTCGGCCCGTGGACCACCGCCTGGCTGCGGGTCAGCGTGGCGGTGCTGGTTCTGCTGCCTTTTTTGCTGTGGAATGGTCACAGTGCTTCGCTGAAGCAGCACTGGCGCACCGTGATGACCATGGGCGTGATCAATTCGGGTATCCCTTTTATTTGTTTTGCCTATGCGGTGCTGCATATCAGCACAGGTATGTCGTCCATCCTCAATTGCATTTCGCCGCTGTTCGGCGCTTTGATCGCCTGGCTGTGGCTGGGCGAGCGCCCGGGGCATTGGCGCGCATTCGGCATGCTGCTGGGGTTTATAGGTGCTGCACTGCTGGCGGCCGGTGTCGGCGGTGGCCTGTCCTTTGATGCCGGTGCCAACGGTTGGGCCATGCTGGCCTGTTTGGTGGCAACAGCGTGTTACGGCACGGCAACGTCGATTTCACAGCGTTACCTGTCGGGGGTACCGCCGTTGGTGATTGCCACCGGCAGCCAGATGGGCGCTTGTCTGTTTTTAATTTTGCCGGGTCTGTGGTTTCACCCGACGCAGGTGCCGACAGCGTCAGCCTGGGTGGGTTTACTGATGATTGGCGCGGTATCGACGGCGTTAGCCTATATGCTGTATTTCAGGTTGATTGCCAAAACCGGCGGGTCGCGCACTTTGAGTGTGACTTACCTGGTGCCCTTGTTCGCCAACATCATCGGCGTGGTGTTTCTGGATGAAACGCTGACCTTGCGGATTTTGCTGTGCGGTGGTTTGATTTTGCTGGGCACGGCCATGGCCAATGGCATGTTCATGCCGGCTTTTTTGCGCAGGCGTTGATTGAACCGCAGAATTGCTGTCGAAGAAACAATCGGTGTCTGACCCCAATTAAACAGCCAAACACATCTCCAGAGCCATCCGGTGCAAGCGGTGATCCGGTTTAACCAATGCTTCGACGATGCTGAAATGGTTCAAGCCGTGCAACTCTTGGCAAACCGGCACACGCTGCGCGCCCCAGGCCTTGCGGATCAAACGGTTGTGGCGCAAAAACTCTGCGCTTTCCAAAGACCCAGCCACACTCAACATACGACCATGAGAGGGGGACGGCATCCAAGCCGGACTACACTGCAAAATCTGTGCATCATCTAGCCGCAATTCAGATTGCAACATCGGCGAACAGCTGACAGACGCCAGCTCATACAAACCGGAAACCGACAAAGCCGACTTCACCAAGTCCTCAGGCAGATCCGCCGCATGACGTTGCCACTGACACGCCTTCATCATGGCCGCCAAGTGACCGCCTGCAGAATGCCCTGCCACATGGATACGCGCAGGGTCACCGCCCCACTCGCTTATGTAACGCCAGACCCAGGCCACCGCCTTGACCATTTGCAGCACGATCTGTGGCACCGTCACTGCCGGGCACAAAGCGTAGTTCGGCACAACCACACACACGCCTTGTTTCACAAAAGACGGTGCAATGAAAGAGTGATCCGATTTATCCAAAGCACGCCAGTAACCACCGTGCAAAAACACCAGCACCGGTGCCTTGGCATCGGCGGCCGGAAAAATATCCAGGGTTTCGTTGGGGCCCTCACCGTAGCTCAAGTCGGTCAGGCATTTCAGTTGGTCACGGGCCAGCGCGGAGTCTGCGGCCCATTGCTGCAAGTGCGTCGCAAAACCGGGCACCAGCGCCCGGTTGTTGTACATGCGGTCATACCACTCGGGCGTGGCGGCTTGGTACATGCCGCTTTATTTGCTGTTTTGCGCCTGGCGGATGGCCGAATTGGCCTCTGCGCCGGCGTTAGGGCCGCCAGTTGGGTTTTGAATCACCAGACCCAGCAATCGTGCGCCGTGCTCGACCGCGATAGAGCCGTAAGAAATGTCGCCGTGGACAATCGAATCTTTGTGGAACTCGACCCGCTCGGACGCGTAAATATTGCCTTCGACCTTGCCGGCCACCATCACGCGATGAGCGGTGACATCACCGGAGACTTCACCGGTAGGTCCGATGGCCACGGTCACTTTGTTTTCCTTGGTGGTTTCGATGTTGCCCACCACCTTGCCGTCGATACGTACGCTGTCGAGCAACACCAGGCGACCGTAAATCTGAGTGGATCGACCGATCAGTGTTTCAAAACGCTCTTGCGAACTGGCCAGGGGTTTGTCGCGCAATTTTTCAAACATGGGATTACTCCGGTGAGGGGATTAGCTGGAGCCAAGAGGGAGTACTTGTGCAGGGTTAATGACCCTGTCTCTGATGAAAACTTCGTAATGCAAATGCGGCCCAGTAGAGCGTCCGGTGCTGCCGACTTCGCCCAACACAGAGCCGCGATCGACCGTATCCCCGACCTGAGCAATGCGCTTGCTCAAGTGCGCGTAACGGGTGGAGAAACCTTCGGCGTGTTGCACCTCGATGACGTTGCCGTAACCAAAATCCCAGCCGGAGCGTGTGACCGTGCCTTTGGCAGTGGCAATCACCTGTGTGCCGGTGCTGGCAGTGAAGTCCAGGCCCTCGTGCATAGCCAGTCCGCCGGTGAAAGGGTCGTTGCGTATACCGAAACCGCTGCTGATGCGGTAGTCACCGCGCACCGGCAAGCCGGTGGGCAAGGTTTGCAACCAGTCGAGTTGTTTTTCCCAGTTGGTGCGAAGCTCGGAGACAGCGGTCTGGGTTTGCACAAAATCCTGCAAAGTCTGATCGAACTCTATGCCCAAGGGCTGGCGGAACAAGCTTGAAAGGGCGCGCGGCGCAATCAAAGGGCCGCCTTTGTTGTCGTCTTTGCGGTTGATTTTGTCGCGCACCACATTCGGCGTGGCCATTTCCATGAACCGGTTTTTCATGGTTTCTAACTGGCGGATTTCATTGACCGTGTTGTGCATGGATTCGCGCAACTGTGTCAGGTGATCCCGGTAAACCGACTCCATGCGCTTTTGCTCGGCCTCGGTGGTCACACCGCCAATGCTTCGCGCCAGGTCAGGGTTGTATTCAACAGCGATTTTGAAACCGACGAAATGCAGCAAAAACCCGGAAGTAACCAGGACAAATCCGATCACGACCGCAGCAGTCAATACGGTGCGGGTGGTGATGGAGATGGTCCGGACATTACCGGTCGGCCCTGAAAGCCACATTAACTGCATGAGATTCCTGATCTGAAAAGCCCCGTTCACAACAGGGATCGACATTCTATGCAGATACCTGAGCCCGTCAAAATTAATTAAGCGGCATTACATCGCATAAAGAACTGCATTTTCTATTCAAGTTAAATATTAAGAATTCACGACACTAAAAGATAACCAATGAGTAAGAAAGAAAATACTGCTCAAATTGACAGCCCATGACCAGAAGAACCGGTTCAGGCCGAAAAACCAGAACACCAGAAAGTGGAAAACCAAAGCCACCGCCACAAACAAACCGACCCAGGCCGGGCTGAGCAATGCCAGCGGAAACAAACCTTCCCACAGAATAAATGCCCAGCTACAGACCAGCGCCACCCGTGGTTGGCGGAACACGCTGTCCGGTGCCAGCGGCCCGTACAAACCTGAATTCAAAAACACGGTCAAGGCTTGGCCGTTGCGCCACTCAGGCCGTTTCAATTTGACCCAGCCCGAGACAAAGTAGGAACTGATGGTCTGCAAACCTATGTAGGCCAGCGCCACCGACCAACCTGTGTCCGCGTCAGCCGCCAGACCAACGAGTTGCGCCATCAGCAACCCTGTGACCGTGATCAAGGTCATGAAGTCGCTGCCGCCGTTGAACGCGCCGCGCCAGCGCACCAGCAACAACAACTGACCGGTGAACAACACCAGCGCCAGCCACAACTGGTTGCCCCATGCCATCAAAGCCAGCGCTGCCACCGCACGCAACAGCAACTGCGCGCGGTAAAAACCGGGGCGGTATAAAACATCTAAAAAACGTCGAACCCAAAAGGGCGAGGCCGGTATATCTGCTCGCTGCACTTGCCAGGCCCAAATACCTTGCGGGTCTGTGCTGCCTGCAATCCGCCAGTACTCCAGGCATTGCAAGAAAATGCTCAAGCCCCCGAGCAGCTCCAGCCAGCGCACCACCAGATCGCCGCTCATGCGGGCCGCCGTATCGTTTTAAACGGCGTCACAGTGCCATCTCCGGGCTGCGCAGCACGGTGTCGCTGCTGAGCGCACCTTGCGGCGAGAACCGCTCCAGGCGTATTTCCAACTGGTAATGCCCGCCGGTTTGCTGCGCCCGCGCCGCTTGCGCCGCCAGCCGGCAAACCAGTTGGTAACTCACCAGGCGGCTGGCGTCGGCGCCCTCGCCCAGGTCTTTGATGTCGCTGGACAAATGATCTACCAGGTTTTGCTGCGCCAGATCGCGGTTGCCCCAGGGGTTGTGAAACAAGCGCCAGACACTGCGGGCTTGCCTGGGATACACCAGTTGCCAGTCGCGCCATTCACCGCCGTTGGCTTGACTTCGGACATACAAAAGCGGCACAGAGCCGACCAGGTGATAAAACTGCCAGTTAGGAAAGAAGGCACGGAACAAAAAAAACCAAGGCCCGCGCACGGTGTGGCTGCGCCAGAACAGCCCGAGTGTGAGAAGCGCGAAATACAGCAGCAACAAAACAATGACTACGCGCATCCGACCTCCCCTATCCTTTTATTGATTGCAATGAATTTAGCAATTATTCAGTCCAAGCCCTGCGCCAGCCCCAGCGTGTAAAGTCAGTGCCTTATGGTGAATGGCTCAAGGCCTTCAGTTTCACGGATTATTCATGCGTTCCAGTACCTCTTCCAAAAATTTTTCCTTTGAAATCAAGAATGTTCAGCTGCCGCTGATGTCTGTGGTGTTAAAGACTGCCGATTTGCAGCAACTCTCGGCTGACATGCAGCAGCGTTTCGGCGATACGCCTGACTTTTTTGACAACGACCCGGTACTTATCGATTTACAAGCGCTGGATGCGCAAGACGGCGCCTTGGACATGCCCGGCCTGCTGGCCTTGCTGCGTCGCTTTCGCATGAACCCGGTGGCGCTGCGCGCCGGTCACCCGGTACAAGATGCCGCCGCCACCCTGGCCGGTTTGTTTGTGACGCAAGACATGCGTGCGCTGCCTGCAAGCACACAAGAAGTCGTGCGCGAAGTGGTGCGCGAGGTCGAGGTGGTGCGTGAAGTACCCGCCGCTTCGCAAAGCGCCATGGTCATAGACAAGCCGCTGCGCTCAGGCCAGCATGTGTATGCACGCGGGCGCGATCTGGTGGTGCTGGCCATGGTCAACCCCGGCGCGGAAATCATGGCCGACGGCCATATCCATGTCTACGCCCCGCTGCGCGGCAAAGCGATTGCCGGCGCCAAAGGCGACACCACCGCCCGCATTTTCTCTATGTCGCTGGAAGCCGAACTGGTGTCTATCGCAGGCGTTTACCGCACCAGCGACACCGACTTACCGGCAGATGTTCGCGGCAAAGCGGCGCAAGTCTGGCTGGCTGAAGACAAGCTCCATATGCGGGCCTTGTAAACTCTGGTTGTTTCGCAGTGTCTATGGGGCATACCCTCAATACCTGCCATTGTTTTCTTTTAGATGGGATTTTTTCAATGACAAAAATAGTCGTCGTGACGTCGGGCAAGGGCGGGGTCGGCAAAACCACGACCAGCGCCAGTTTTGCTTCAGGCTTGGCCTTGCGCGGCCACAAAACCGTGGTCATCGATTTTGACGTCGGCTTGCGTAATCTGGATCTGATCATGGGTTGCGAGCGGCGCGTGGTTTATGACTTTGTCAATGTCATCAACGGCGAAGCCACCTTGAACCAGGCGCTGATCAAAGACAAACATTCAGACCATTTGTATGTGCTGGCCGCTTCGCAAACCCGCGACAAAGAAGCGCTGACACAAGACGGCGTCGAACGCGTGCTGCGCGATCTCGCCGGCATGGACTTCGATTTCATTGTGTGTGATTCACCGGCGGGTATAGAAACCGGCGCCATGATGGCCATGCATTTCGCCGACGAAGCCGTGGTGGTCACCAACCCCGAAGTCTCTTCGGTGCGCGACTCGGATCGCATTCTGGGCATGCTGGGCAGCAAAACCCTGCGCGCCATCCAAGGCCAGGAACCGATCAAAGAACACTTGCTGATCACCCGCTACAA
>CAISPG010000021.1 GCA_903887325.1 uncultured Burkholderiales bacterium
CTTGCATGGCATTGAGCAAATCAAAACGGGATTGACTTTCTTGTACGTTGATCACCCCGGCTTTCAATGCCCGCGAAATGACATTCGCAGCTTCGGTGACAAACAAGGCGGGCACGTGTACGTCTGCGGTTTCAACCAATGCAGCCACTTCGTTGGCATATTGACGATCCGCCTGTGACCCGTCAGCAAAAAGCCAGCGCATTGCCACGGAGTTATCAAGGACCAACTTCACTTGCGGCCTTCTTTCAAAGCCGCATTGATATCCAGTTTGGGCGTGGCGGGATCAGCCATGAAACTCAACACGCGCGCTTGAAAACCAGCTTTGGTTGATGGTTTGTTGATCGGCGTCAACATGGCCACGGGTATGCCGCGTACCGTGATTTCAAACGTGCTGCCGTTCTGAACCGCCCGGACATATTCAGACATTTTGTTTTTGATTTCAGCCAATTGAACTTGCAAGATAAATGCTCCGTGATGGATGAAAGTAAAGAATTCTAAGCCAGTCTAGCTATCTGTCTAGATCAATATACGCCCGAAAGTGATGAACCTTGAAGAGGCAGTGGTCATCACATTTTTGAAGAATATTGCGTCAATATGAACTACTACACACTTAAATTCTCTTAAAAATAGATTCCTTTAAACTACTATCAAGCCTTACTTGATGAGTACTTTATGGGTCTGAACTGGAACGAAATCAAATCCAGGGCATTGCTTTTCAGCAAGACCTGGGCCGACGCCTGCAACGAAAACAGCCAGGCCAAGCCCTTTTGGATAGCGTTCTTTGAAATCTTTGGCATCACCGACAAACGCGTCGCCACCTTTGAGCTGAACGTTAAAAAGCTCGGCGGTGCACAAGGCTTTGTCGATTTGTTTTGGCCGGGCATGCTGTTGGTGGAGCAAAAGTCGCTGGGCAAGGACTTGGACCAGGCGCACAAACAGGCTATGGACTATTTGCATGGCATTGAAGACCACGAGTTGCCCGAGTTGGTGGTGGTCTGCGACTTTGGTCGGTTTCAGTTGCGCCGCTTGGCCACGGGCGAGGTGCTGCATTTCAAGCTCTCGGAGTTGCACAAGCACCTCAAGCAGTTTGGCGTGTTGGTGGGCTACAAGCTGCAAGCTATTCGGCCTGAAGACCCGGTCAACATCAAAGCGGCTGAGCGCATGGGCCGCTTGCACGATGCCCTGAAAGACAGCGGCTACGAAGGCCACGCGCTGGAAGTGCTGCTGGTGCGCCTGCTGTTTTGCTTGTTCGCCGATGACACGGGCATTTTTCAGCCTACCGACGCGTTTCACGATTTCATCGAAGAGCGCACCGCAGCTGACGGATCGGACCTGGGGCCGCGCTTGTTTCAGCTTTTTCAAGTGCTCAACACGGCAGAGGCCAAGCGCAGCAAAAACCTGGACCAACAACTGGGGCAATTCGCCTACATCAACGGTCGCCTGTTTGAAGAAACCCTGCCCATGGCCGACTTCAGCACCGCCATGCGGCAAGCCCTGCTGGACGCGTGTGCGCTCGACTGGTCGGCCATCAGCCCCGCCATTTTTGGCAGCTTGTTTCAAAGCATCATGGACGACAAAGCCCGCCGGAACCTGGGCGCGCACTACACGTCTGAGGCCAATATCCTCAAGCTGATCAAGCCACTGTTTCTGGACGAACTGCACGCTGAGTTTGAAAGCGTCAAAGGCAACAGGCACAAATTGTTGGCGTTTCACAGCAAGCTGAAAAGCTTGAAGTTCTTGGGCCCCGCTTGCGGCTGTGGCAATTTTTTGGTCATTTGCTACCGCGAACTGCGCGAGCTGGAACTGAAGGTGCTGCGTGCCAGCCATGAATTGAGTGCCCACAGAGGCCAACTGGCGGTGGACGTGCATGGTTTGATTGGCGTGAACGTGGACCAGTTTTTTGGGATTGAGATTGAAGAGTTCCCCGCACAAATTGCCCAAGTGGCCCTGTGGCTGGTGGACCACCAAATGAACCTGCGCGTGAGCGTGGAATTTGGTTTGTACTTTGCTCGCATACCGCTGACGAGCACACCGCAAATACGCCACGACAACGCGCTGCGGCTGGACTGGAACGAGGTGCTCCATGTGGAGCGGTGTAGTTTTGTGTTGGGGAATCCGCCGTTCTTGGGCTACAGCTACCAAGACAAAGTACAGAAATCAGACCTGGTAGCGGTGATGCATGGCATACACGGCGCGGGTGTTTTGGACTTTGTTTGCTGCTGGTACATCTTGGCAGCACGTTATGTGAAAGAGACGACCAACAGAGTTGCTTTTGTTTCTACCAACAGCATCACCCAAGGCGAACATGTGGCCGTGCTGTGGGGTGAGATGCAAAGACTGGGCATGCATATTCACTTTGCGCATCGCACTTTTCAGTGGAGCAATGAAGCCAAAGGCAACGCTGCTGTGCATTGCGTGATTGTGGGGTTTGGCCATGAAGACCAAGCGGTCAAAACCATTTACGAATACGAAGACATCAAAGGCCAGCCGCATGCAGTGCAGGTAAAGAACATCAATCCGTATCTCGTAGATGCGCCGACCGTTTTTCTGCCGAAGCGCAGAGAACCTATTTGCAATGTTCCACAAATGATGAAAGGCAGCCAACCCACCGATGGCGGAAATTTGCTGTTAGACGACGCAGAAAAAGCATCGCTGTTGGCTGTTGAACCTCAAGCCGCCAAATGGATACGCCGCTTTTTGGGTGCCGATGAATTCATCAATGACATACCACGCTGGTGCTTGTGGCTGGTGGACTGCCCGCCCAACGAATTACGCGCCATGCCGGAAGTGATGAAGCGCGTGCAAGCTGTTAAAACTATGCGCTTAGCAAGCACCAAAGCTGCGACTGTTGAATTGGCCGCAACCCCTGCGCATTTCGGTGAACTGCGTCAACCAAACACAAACTACCTGCTGATCCCCAGTGTTTCATCAGAGCGCCGCAAGTATGTGCCCATCGGTTACATCGATCACCAAGTGATCGTGAGCAATCTGATCTACGCCCTTCCCGACGCAACACTGTTTCACTTCGGCGTCATGACCAGCGCCATGCACAACGCATTCATGCGCTTCACCTGCGGACGACTGAAAAGTGATTTCCGTTACTCCAACACCATCGTCTACAACAACTACCCTTGGTCCGGCTTCGCTGGCGAGCCACTCAGCGACAAACACCGCACCGCCATCGAACTAGCCGCGCAAGCTGTGCTCGACGCCCGCGCCCAATTTGCCAGCTCGTCACTGGCTGACCTCTACGACCCACTGACCATGCCCCCTGCCCTGCTCAAGGCCCACCAAAAACTAGACACCGCCGTTGACGCCGCCTACCAACCCAGCGGCGGCAAAAAGACCTATGCCTCCGACGCCGAACGCGTGGCGTTTTTGTTTGAGCTGTATCAGCGGATCACCAGTTTGTTGCCTGTGCAAGCAGACAAGAAAACACGAAAAACCAAAGTTACAAAAAGTACATGAATATGAACAAATTAAACAAGTGCCGAAGGACGGTACGTTTAAGCGCTTGTCCGCTTCACACAGAATGCGGTCTTCTTCCAATAACGGGACGTCGCAATCTGAACATAAAAGGAGCCATAGAAATGAAATCATTCAAAGGTTTGCGAAAGACTGGCATGTTTAAGGTCACACCTGAAAAAGAGGTTCAGGGTGATCTGATCTTCAAAGGTCCCAAGACGACGCTTAATCTATTTTCGAGGGAATTTTTTAGCACTCACGCACTTCAGGATGGCTGCATTCTTGGGGTACTTCATGACCTCACGAAGGTTTCGCTCATCGAATGCATTACTACACAGGGCCCGGGCTATGGATCGCGAGGTGATGAGCAATATCACTTCGCTAGCGTATTTCCGCATTTAGTGATCTTCGGAAACGAGCACATCACTTCGACTGACCGGAAGATAGATGCGGTGAGCTTTCATGTGAGTGATGCGGAGAACCTGTTTTACGACTTTGATGCCTTCGGTATGGTGATCGATGCGAAGCCACACATTTCCCAGCTTCTCGAGACCAAGAAGAATATCGGGAGGGACGTGTCGATTGGCGATAGTCCGATGATCTTTTATTTCACAGGCAAGAACGAAATATTCAAGACAGAAACCGTCCTTGGGACGGTTTCTGTAGTGCACCGCCCCTCCATTCAGTTCCCAGGACCGCGAGGTATCAGAGTTGACAACAAAATCCATATTGACCTTGAGTTCAAGTCATCTTCAACGATCGAAGAAGCTACAACAAGTGTCTACACCCTGTTGCTCTTTCTGGAAATCATTGCAGGTCGTCAGCAGTCCTTGCACGAGCTTAGCTTTGTCATTCACGACCCAGATGACGCTCCTACTATTCTCAATGTCTACTGGAGCATGATGCCAGTGCGCGAGGACGATGAGGGTCAGCCGCCGCATCCGGCTGACCTGCCTATACAAGCCGCCCAGGATCCTGCCCATTTCGGGAACGTTCTCGCGGCGTGGTTGCAGCGCGACGATGAATGGCGTAACGCGAGGTCACGATTTGCGACTGCATTCAGCCAGCAGCACAACTTCACTATCGACAGGCTAGTAGGTGCGGCTACCGCTGATCGCGGCAGAGGCGCAAGCCGGTTACAGCAGCGAAATCACACGCCACGGCAAGCCTGTGGCCATGGTCGTACCGGTGCAAGACTGGCAAGCGGAGCAGGGCAAGCAGCTGGCATTGGGCGGCATCTTGGTCTTGCGCGGCACAGGTGCCGGTTTGTGGCCGCGCGGCGGGGCCAGCGCCGTCGCGCAATTGCGCAACGAATGGCAGGACTGAAGCATGACCGAAACTGTGCCTTTTTACTTCGCAGGGTGGGGAAGCTTGAGCGATGGTGTCACGCTGCTGGTGGACACCGCGCCGTGGATATATGTGTTGGAAGACCACCCGGTTTTTGCACCACGCTTTATCGGTTTGTTTGAAGCCGCTGAGCAAGGTCGTTTACAACTGGCCTTGACCACAGTCACTGTGGCTGAGGTCTTGGCCGGCCCGTTCAAGGCAAAGCAAACCGCATTGGCCAAGCGTTATGAAAAAGCATTGAACCGTTACCAAGTGGTGCCCTTGTCAGCGGAGGTGGCTGCCTTGGCGGCGCAGTTGCGGGTGCAATACCGTTTGAAGTTGCCGGATGCGGTGCAATTGGCATCGGCTCTGGACATAGGTGCGGCGGCATTGGTCACCCATGACAGAAATTTCTCGTCAGTTCAAGGCCTGCCTGTGTTGACAGGCGAGCCACTGTGACGAAGTGAATTTCAGTTCTTTTGCATGGTGGCCAAAAACGCGATGATGGCCTTGATCTCTTCTTCAGGCAATATGCCGCCCCAGGTTGGCATGCCCAAGTCGGGACGGCCTTTGGTGATGGTGTTGTAAGCCACATCTTTCCACTCTTCCTTGTAGCGCGTGCTCAGCTTGCGCAAATCGCGCTCAGAGATGGGGCTGGCGCCGTTGCTGCCGTGGCAATGCGAGCACTTGTTGTTGAAGTTGGATTTGGCTTCGGCAATCGTGTCGCCGCTTTCAGCCACCAGCCATTCGCGTTGTTTTGGTTTGTCGCTGACTTTCATGAAGCCGGTCTTTGCCGGTGTCACTGTCGACTGCGCGTAATGCGTGTCGGTTTTGCGGACCTTGACAATCAGAGGCACTTGCAAAGGAAAACCGTATTTCACAGTCAATTGCTGAATTTCAGGTTTGAGTTCTTCCAGCGCTTTGTTGATGCGTTCTTTCAGTTCAGGGTTGTCCTTGGAGACTGCCACTGCAACTTGGCCGCCCAGGCCTTCGCCGTTGATGGGAATGACTTGCCAGCGGTTGTCGAACAGCTTTTTATTGTCAAAGCCTGCACTCGGTCCCCACAGCAAAGCCGCGTCAATTTCTTTTTTGTTCAATGCTTCAAACACTTCTTCTTGCGAGCGGAAAATGCTGGTTGTGTAGCCGCCTTTTGAAGCCAGCAGAATTTGCGGCGGAGACGCATGCAGAACGCCGATCTTTTTGGGTTGTAAGTCAGACAGTGCGGTGACTGTCAAACCTTGCGGTGCGACGATGGCGTAACTGACATTCAGAAAAGCATTGGTTTTCGCTAAGCCCTTGACTTTGTATTCAGCATCTGCCGGCAGGGCGAAATAGGCATCGCAACCTTCCATGGTGTTGCGCAGCGCTTTACGCTGGTTGAACGACAGCCACCATACATATTCAACTTTTGCGCCCAGGCGCTGCCCAACCATGTCGGCAAGTTCTATGTACAGACCTTTGTCGATACCCTCTGATTTACTGAAGGGAAGGTTGTCCGGGTCAGAGCACACCCTGAAGGCGTCTGCGGCCATGGATGAGGTGACGGTCGCGGCCATCAGTGCAGTCGCGGTCAGTGCAGTTTTGACGAATCGGAACATGAATTTATTCATTTAAAAACTCCTGAAGTTGAATGGAATAAGCTGGAATTCAGCGGGTCAAAATGTGAAACAGCAATCCACATGGTGAGCAAACTTTCAAAAAACTCGGCTCGATGAAACTTGAATGCTGTTGAGCATTCTTTGACGCTTGAGCAGAATGTTTTGAAACTTAGCTTGAGTATTTTCTTATTCTGCAGATAAAAAAACACCGCCCGAGGGCGGTGTTTTTCAACTTACGTCAGATCAGTCCAAAGCGAACACAAACAGTGTGCCGCCTTCAGGGCTGGCTGCAACCATTCTCTCGCCCAGTGTTCCGAAGAACGCAGGGATAGATTGTGTGCGGCCTGACACGACTGCAAGGTATTGCTTGCCGTCGAGTGTGTAGGTCATAGGCGCAGCAGTGATGCCTGAACCTGAATTGAACTTCCACAGTTCTTTGCCGGTTTTTGCATCCAAGGCGCGGAACATGCCTTTGATGTCACCTGCGAAAACCAGACCGGTAGAAGTGGTCATGGTGCCGCCGTTGAAAGGCAGTTCGTCTTTGTTGAACCAGACTTGTTTTTGCTTGACGGGGTCCCATGCTTTCAAACCGCCGCCGTGGCCGCCTGGGCCCATTTTGCTCAAGTCAAAGTTCACGCCCAGGAAGAACTGGCCGCGCTTGTACTCTTCTTGAATGCCTTCGAGGTCCATACACAGGTTGATGGTCGGGATGTAGACCAGGCCTGTTTTAGGGTTGTAAGACATGGGCATCCAGTTTTTACCGCCGATCAGGTTGGGGCAAATGTCTTTGGCCCATTTTTTCATGCGGGGACGCTTTTCGTTGTTAGCGGCTTCGATGGGAGCGCCGGTTTTCAGATCGATGCCGGTGGCCCAATTGACACCGTCGACGAACTGTTTGGCAGACAGCAGTTTGCCGTTAGCGCGGTCAATCACGTAGAAGAAACCGTTACGGTTAGCTTGCATCAGAACCGGAACTGTCTTGCCGTCGATAGGCAAGTCAGCCAGCACCAATTCATTCACGCCGTCATAGTCCCATGCATCATGCGGTGTGAACTGGTAGTGCCACACGATGTTGCCTGTGTCAGGGTTCAAAGCCACCACAGAAGCTGTGTAGAGGTTGGTGAACTTGCCGACGTCAGAAGAGTCATTGCCGCGAACAATGGCAGACCAAGGCGCAGGATTGCTGGTGCCGTAGTAAACCAGGTTCAGCTTGGGATCGTAAGAGCCGATGAACCATGCAGCGCCGCCGCCGGTTTTGCCTGAGTCACCTTTCCATGTGTCAGCATTTTTTTCGTTGCCGACCGGAACGGTATGGGTACGCCAGATTTCCTTGCCGGTGGCCTGGTCTAAGGCAACCAGTGCGCCGCGAGCGCCGTATTCGCCACCACCGTAACCGGTGATGAGCATGTTTTTAACCAATGTGGGAGGAGAAGTGATGACTGAACCTTGGGTGTAATCCACCACTTTAGTTGTCCACAACTCTTTGCCGGTTTTGGCGTCAAGGGCGGTGACTTGTGCGTCCAGGCGACCAAAGAAAATCTTGCCGTCGTTGTAAGACACGCCACGGCTGTTCACGTCACAGCAAGCGTATTGGTCAACGCCTTTAGGCATTTCAGGAGAGTATTTCCAACGGACTTCACCGGTTTTTGCGTTCACGGCAAAAACGTTTTTCGGGCCGAAAGAAGAAGTCACGAACAAGGTGTCACCCACCAGAATAGGTGTGGATTCTTGTGAACGGTTGGAGCCGAGTTGCAGCGCCCATTTAACGTTCAATTTGTTAACGTTTGCGGGGGTGATTTGATTGGCTTGGCTGTAACGCTGGTTGCCAGCGTCGCCGCCGTAGATTGGCCAGCTCTGTGCGCTGGCCAAAGAGGCAGCGCCCACAGCAGCAGCCAATGCGACTGACTTGAATAACAGTTTCATGAAAAAATCCTTCAGGGTTTAACTAAGGGGAACACAACTAACGGAAGGAATTTTCCTAGACTTATATAAGACCCTTCCTAGTGCAAACCCTAGTTGGGTTATTCAAATTGTTGAATTTCTCAAAACGAGACAAACCCTAGTGCCAGCTTACTTGTAGTGCAGTAATTTCATGCGCATGCTGCCGCCTTGAAAAAATTTGGCAGTGGTCGGTTCATCGCGTTCCACCTGCACCAGACCGACATCCGGACAGTACCACTCGCGCGTCGTCAAGTCCGTGGGTTTGTAGGCGTTGGCCTGATCGTTCCACAGCATCATGCCCATTTTGCCGTCGACCCGCATGCAATGTTCAAACTGCCCGGCCGGCGTGTTGATCCTGGCGTCCATGTCGGCCACGGTGAAAACCATGGGAACGTTTTTGAACTTATCCAGGTAACGGAACTCGGCGGGTTTTTCGTTTCGACGGCGTAAAAAATAAGGCACGGTGGTGGTTGTCCAACTGCTGCCGACCGCCAGCGCTGGCGGCAAGACGGTGCGCGGCTCGGGGTCCATGTCCGCCTGGTCTCTGGTGGGTATTTGCATGGCCACGCGGCTGATGCCCTTGTCGTTGCTGCTCAACCAGTATTCATGGCCGTTGCTGCTGCGGCGTATCCAGGCGATGCTGCCGTCGGCCAATGCTGCGCTGCCCAGGTTGCGCATTTCCAATGTGTAACGCAAAGTCTTGCCGTCAGGTTCGTCATACACGGTTTCAACCTGGTAGGTCCAGCTTTTGCCGGCGGCAAGCGGAAACAAAGGATTTTCTTTGACCGGTTGATCGCAGGCGCTGAGCAAAAGCCCGGCACTAAAGGCAAGCAGAGAAATTTGCGTCTTCATTTTTCCGGCACCTGAGGCGTTGGCAAGTCCATGATCTTGACTTCCTGTTCATCGCTGCCGGGGTTGAGCCAGCTGGCGCCCTTGCCGTTGCCTTGTTTGACTTCGGCCGTGCCCATTTGCGGCACGCCTTCGCGGCCCTTGCGCATGCCATCAGAAATCTGTTCGTGCAAGCTACGTGTATAGGGCAGTCTGTAAGCACGCGGCTGCAAAAAGTTTTTGCCTTCTTCAATCGGTGTGACCCAGACATACAAGGCACCGGGGAATTTGCCGCGCGGTTCGTCAATCATGGCGGCGAGCATGACGAAACGATCCGGCAGCGCATCGGTGCTGGGGATACCCAGCAGCGAATGCACAGCGCCAAAGCCGAAGAAATAAAAACAGCTGACAGCCACAGCCAGCAAACCTTTGAGCCAGTTCGGCCAGTTGGAATACACCAGCGCCAACGCCAACAACACAGCGATGAGCGCAAAAACAATGATGAAGGTCAGCGTCATATCAGAAAGACTTGATTAAGTTTTTGGGGATGGTGTTGACATTGTCTACACCACCTTCGGGGGTAACTGTGAATCTGGCCATGGTGACTTCCTTGCCGCGTGCTTCCAGCGTGGATTGGCCGTAAAAAACCACCTCGGCCTTGGGATTGACCTTGATGACGGACAGTGTGGCCAGCACCGGTTGCCCTGCTTTGGGGTCACTGGCGTCAATGTCTTTGGTTTCGTAATAGTGCGCGTTGACCACGTATTCACCCGGCACGATGCTGCGTATGGTCACCACTTCCTGGCGCAAGGGGTTGACCACTTTGTGTCCGTTGACCGTGATGGTGTTGTTGGAGTTGCCGCGGTCGTCGCGGTCTAAGTGCATCAAATCGGCTTCGCGGTTGCGAAACCACACGATTTCACCCGAAGGCCCTTGCACCCACAGGTCTATGTCATTCGGATCCATGTCCGGCCAGGACAAGGTGATGATGAATTCGGCCTTGGCAGGAATATCCCCGCTTTTGGTGGCCTTGGGGTTCATGGCCAGCAAAGCGATGATGAAACAAAAGACAAAGGCGATCAACATATTGAACAACATGTCGTAAAAAGGATCGACCTCAGGCTCGCGGGAAAAGCGGTTTTTGCGCATGGCGTGTCAATCGCGTCAGCGACCGATGATCATTCCGTGGCGTTGTGCCTGGCCCAGCAATTGATCGGCGAAGCGGTCCATGCGTGTGAGTTGCAAGCCCAGCAAAATATTGCCGACCAGACCAACCATGGTGGTCAGCAAGGCCACGCCCAGACCCGAGGTCAGATTGCGCAACAACTCCTGCGCCTGGCTGGGGTCGAAGTTTTGTATTTGACCGATTTGCATGGCCAGCACCGAAAAACCAATGACCTTGCCCAGCAATCCCAGTTTGAGTTGCACGCCGTTGACCCACCAGGCTGTCGAATGCGGGCCATGGGTTTTCTCCATCAGCAAGTCAAGCGGTGCGCCGCTGTCTTGCGGATTGCCGGCCAGTGCCGCCCAGTATTCACCGGCCCAGCATTCGGCTTTGAGCAAACCTTCCAGCCCGTGAGCAGCTGCTTTGTCCATTGCTGCGCGTTGACGCGTGAGTTCGCGCGAGCGCACGCCGCACCACAGGGTAGACACCGCAAACACCACGATGATGACCAGCGTGATACCGGTAGGGTCAGAGCTGATCAGCAACTGCCAGACGCCTTTGATGCCCAGCAACCAGGTGGAAAAAACAAACAAACCCAGCAACACCAGCCACTCAAACCACAAAGGTTCTACGTCCCACTTAGGGTTGGCTGTCTTAAGCCGCTTCAAAAAAGACTTCAAAACTAACCACCTGTCAAAAAAACGCCAACTGTCTGCGACTTAATCTGGCAACAACAGCCGCATCGGCAAAAGAGTGGGCCGGATAATAACTTAGCCGACTCAAGTACCGGCTTGCGGGGAAATGCCGGTGTTGAGCCACCCGCTTGAGACGTGGCACACTTAACCCATCATTTTTTGAACGGACGCTGACATGGCTAACGACAACTTGATTTCTGAGGCAGGCGCAGGCGCGCATGAGGCTGACACGCAGCGTTATGACCGGATTCTGGTGCTGCTGCACTGGTTGCTGGCCTTGGCTTTGATCGGTCAACTGGTATTGGGTCTGTGGATGGTTGACCTGCCCAAAGAGCCGCCGGGTTACCGTGGCGGCTGGTTCAATGTGCACAAATCCATAGGCCTGGTGATCGCCGTGTTTATTGTTTGGCGATTGGGCTGGCGCATCAGCCACCCGGTACCGGCGGCTGTGGCCGCTTCCGGCACATGGCAAAACATACTGTCAAAGCTGAACCATGGCTTGATGTACGTCTGCATGGTGGCCATGCCGTTGACCGGCTTCATCGGTTCCAATTTTTCTCAATACCCCATCAAATTTTTTGGCACTCCTTTGCCACGTTTGTTCGAACCGCAGCCGGACATGAAAGCCTTGTTTGCCGAGGTGCATGAATTGTTTGCAACGGTTTTCATGGCATTGATTGCCTTGCATCTGGCGGCCGTGGTCTGGCATGTGCTGGTCAAGCGCGACGGCTTGCTGCATCGCATGACCTGGGGTCGTGCCGCAGACAATTGAAGATACTTTTTCTTCATCAGAATTTTCCCGGTCAGTTCAAGCACCTGGCACCTGCGCTGGCTGCTGCCGGCCATGAAGTGCATGCGCTGCTGCTGGCCAACAAATCCGGCATGTTGTGGCAAGGCGTGCAGGTGCATACCTATTTTCCTAAACGCAGCAGCACGCCCGGGATTCACCCGTGGATCATCGATGTGGAAGCCAAGGTCATTCGCGGCGAAGCGGTATTGCATTGGGCCATGCAATTCAAGCAACAGGGGTTTTATCCGGATGTGGTGATTGCGCATCCGTCCTGGGGCGAAAGCCTGTTCATCAAACAGGTCTGGCCCGACACCCGCCTAGGTTTGTTTTACGAAATGTTTTACCAGTCCGAAGGCCAGGACGTGCATTTCGATCCGGAATTCTCCAAACCCGAAATCAGTGCCGACAGCCGTTTGCTGGTGAAAAACGCGGTTGCCATTTTGCAGCATCAGGGCGTGCAAGCCGCCATCTCGCCCACGCACTGGCAGGCGCAAACCTATGACCCGCCGATGCGCGACAAAATCACGGTAGTGCACGACGGCATTGATACCCTTGCTATACGGCCTGACCCGGCGGCCAGGTTGAGCTTAGAGGATGGACGCAGCTGGTCGCGCGACGACGAAGTGCTGACCTTTGTCAGCCGCAACCTCGAGCCCTACCGTGGCTACCACATCTTTATGCGCGCCCTGCCCGGGGTGCTGCGGCTGCGTCCGCAGGCGCAGGTATTGATCGTCGGCGGCGACAGCGTGAGTTATGGCGCCAAAGCGCCTGAGGGAAAAACCTGGAAGCAAATCTTCATCGACGAAGTGCGCGCTCAAATCCCTGACGGCGATTGGCAGCGAGTGCATTTTCTGGGCAGACTGAGTTACCCGCAGTTCCTCACCATGTTGCAAATCAGCCGGGTGCATGTTTACCTTACCTACCCGTTTGTGTTGAGCTGGAGTTTGATAGAAGCCATGAGCAGCGGCTGCGCCATTTTGGCCAGCGACACCGGGCCGGTGCACGAAGCGATTCAACACTGCGTCACCGGCCGCTTGCTGCCGTTTTTTGATGTGGCCGCCTGGGTGCAAGGTATCAACCGCTTGATGAATGAACCCGCTGAACGCCAGCGCCTGGGTGAGGCGGCGCGAGCGCGTGCCATCGAACGCTATGACTTGCAAACCGTGTGTTTGCCGCGCCAACTGGCTTGGGTACAAGCTTTGGCTAAACCACTTTGAAATGGTGACTGGCGTCTTTGCGCAGTTGTTCTACCAGTCCGTATTCCCAGTCCAGATAAGCTTGCATGGCCTGCGCCGGGTTGTCTGTGCCTTCATAGGGTCGGCGGTAACGGTCAATGCGCGGACTCGCCAGGTAGGACTCGCCTTGCTGGGTGCTAAAGCCTTGCGCCATCCAGGCAGCATTGCCGCCGCTCAGCCATAGCACTTGCACACCTGCGCGCACTAACGGCTGCAATTCAGCCACCGCGTAACGCGAGGCTCGTCCGTCGGCACAGGTCAGCACATAACGGTTGGCTTTGTGCACCCGGCTGAAGTCCTGGGCCAGTTGTGATCTGAGCAGCCACCAGGCGCCCGGTATGTGCCGTTTGACATAAGTGGCGCTGTCGCCCATATCGATCACCATGCTCAGGTTGCTGCGGTTGGCCAGCCACTCTTTGAGGGTGGCCGGATCGACTTCTGCTACCGGCGTCAGCGTATCCGGCAACGCGTCGGCCACCACACCGGTGTCGCGCAAATCCTCAGGCTTGAGGTCTTTCAGTACATAAGTGTCCCAGCCCATTTGCGCCAGCCATGAGGCGGTCATGGAGGCGCGCACGCCGTCGTCGTCGTACAGCACAATGCGCGCGCCGCGCACACCGACATGGTGGTCGGTTTCCTGCACCAGTTGGCCGCCCGGTGCGCTGCGCGCGCCAGGCAGATGGCCGAGCGCGAATTCTTCGGGCGTGCGCACGTCAAACACATAGGTGTTGCGCCTAGGGTCGGCCAGCAAGGCTTGCAAGTCCTGTTTGTCTATGCGTTGCACACCGGCGCGAAACAGCAGCGCCAGCGCCGAGGCTGCGGCTTTTTTGCGGTCGGCGTCGTTGACCTCGCCAAAAACTTGACTGGCTTTGTGTTCGAGTTCCAAGCCAGCCAGCGTCCAGCCTATGGTGCCGTTGCGCAATGCGCACACCGGATTCGGAATGCCTGCGTTCACCAGCGATTGGGTGCCGATGATGCTGCGCGTGCGCCCCGCGCAGTTCACCACGATGCGAGTTGTCGCACTCGGTGCCAGACTGCGTGCACGCAGCACCAGTTCCGCGCCGGGCACGCTGATGGCGCCCGGGATGCTCATGGTCTGGTATTCGTCAAAACGTCTGGCGTCCAGCACCACCATGTCCGCGTCGCTGTCGATCAAAGCCTTGACCTCGGTGGCCGACATAGACGGTGTCTTGCGCTTGGATTCGACCAGTTCGCCGAAGGCTTTGCCGGGCACATTGACGTCGCGGAACAACTCACCGCCGGCGGCGGCCCAGCCGCTCAAACCGTTTTGAAGAATACTTATTTGCGTGTAACCCATGCGCGCCAACACCTGTGCCGCACGCAGCGTCAAACCCTCTCCGTTGTCCAGCAAAACCACCGGTGTGTCCAGGCGCGGTATGCGCAAGCGGGCATCGCATTCGATGCGGCCATAAGAAAGGTTGACGGCAAACAGCGGATGGCTTTGCGCGTACAGGTCTTCTTCGCGCACATCGACCAGCGCGATTTCCTGTTTGTCCAGCAGCGCCTGGCGCACATCCTGGAAGGTGGTGACTGCATAAGCTGACGTGGCTGTATCCGGCGTGTCGTCCGGCAGTTGACTGGCTTGAAGCACAGACGCAGCGGCATCAGGAGCGGCGGGTGTGAGCTGCGGTGCACGGGGCGCGGCTGCTAAAGGCGTATGCGGCGTCATTGGCATTGCAGCTGTTGCATTTGAGGCAGCAGCGGCCACTGGCAGCAGATTCGAATAGCCGGAGACGAAGTTGCTGCGCGTGCCGTCTTCCCGGTAACTGTGACGTTCAATCTTGCCGATGTTGCCGCCATAGACATGGATACTGATGGACACTTGACCAGGCAAGGCGTTCCAGACCTTGTGTACATCACCTATGCGCGGCGACACGGCTTCCACGTCACCGGGCAGCATGTCAATTTGAAAGCCGGCCGGCACCCAGCGGCCATCAGACATGCGGCTGTAAGGCTGACAGGATTCGCTGCCGCGCAGCATGCCTATCAAGCCCCAGACGGTGTGATCATGGATGGGCGTGGACTGGCCCGGTCCCCAGACAAAGCTGACCACTGAAAAACGGTCTTGCGGATCTGCATAAATCAGGTATTGCTGGTAGTGCGCGGGATGGGCTTGCGCCAGTTCAGGGTGCAGCCAATCGTCCTGCTGCAACAGGTTTTGCAACAGGCGGCGGCCTTGAGCCAGTGTTTCAGCTTCTGGGGGTGCGGTATCAACCAGCCTGGTCATATCGGCCAGAAACTGGTGAAGTCTGTGACTGCTGGCGTTGTTTGCTTCGTACATCAGAGAGCGAGTTTGAATAAGCGTCGATTGTTCCACAGTCGCCGGTAGGCAAAGGCTGCAAACAGCTGACCGCGGGGGAGCTCTGCAAACCGCTATGCTTGTCGCACCATGAGCAGTCAATCCTCTACCGATTTCAAGCTTGCCGGGGTCATGGGCTGGCCGATTTCGCACTCGCGTTCGCCGCTGATACACGGCCACTGGCTGGCGCAATACGGCTTGCGCGGTGCCTATGTGCCGCTGGCCGTCAACCCTTTGCATTTGCCGCAGGCGCTCAGCGGCTTGTCCGCGCTGGGCTTTGCCGGTTGCAACCTGACCCTGCCACACAAAATAGATGCGCTGGCCTGTATCCACCAACTCGACGATGTGGCGCGGCAAATAGGCGCGGTCAACACCGTGGTGGTGAATGCCGATGGCAGTTTGCGCGGCACCAACACCGATGCCTTCGGCTATATACACAGCCTGCGCGAAGCTCAGCCCGGCTGGCGTGCAGACCGGGGCGCGGCCGTTGTGCTGGGGGCAGGTGGCGCGGCTCGGGCGGTGGTTTGGGCCTTGGCCGACGCCGGGGTGAAAGACATACGTTTGCTCAACCGCAGCCTGGATAAGGCGCAGGCCATGGCGAATGACTTCGGTGCGCCGGTGCAGGCGCTGGACTGGTCACAACGTCATGCTGCGCTGGCCGACGCCTGTCTGCTGGTCAACACGACAACGCAAGGCATGCAAGGCCAGCCCGCGCTGGACATTGATTTGTCCGCGCTGCCTTTGCACGCGCTTGTATCGGACATTGTGTACACGCCCTTGCAAACCGATTTGCTGTTGCGCGCTCAGGCGCGCGGCCATCCTGTGGTCAACGGTCTGGGCATGTTGCTGCACCAGGCGCGACCCGGCTTTGCCGCTTGGTTCGGCGTCATGCCCGAGGTGACTTCCGAGTTGTGGGAAAAAGTGTTGGCGACTTTTTAAGCGCTATTTGCGCACTGAAGGCACTTCTATGTTGAGGCCTTGCGCACGCCACATCAGGTACAGGCTGATATCGCGCATCACGCCGTGGCCCCAGGCGGGTACCTCGGCGCGCACGCCGTTGTAACAAAAACGCAAACGCCGTTCCAGCGAAGCCAAGCTCTGCCATTCGATACGGTAGGCCGGGTAGGCATTGGGCTGGCCCTGGCTGAGCCGGTCGGTATACAGCTTGATGCCGTAGCGTTGGTCATGGCATTGGGTACAGGCCATGTTCATCTGCCCTTGGCGGGTCATGAATATTTTTTGGCCGTTTTCAAAATGCGGTTTCGCCGCACCGTCAATGTTGGCTTGCACCGGCATGCCGTTGGAAGCTGAAGTCACATACAAGCTGACCGCCAGCAATTCATCGGATTCCAGCGGCCAGTCAGAGGCTTTTTGTTGTTTTGTGCGGCAGCTGCGTATGCGGTCTTCCAGGTTGAAAAGTTTTTTGCTGGCTTTGTCAATGGCCGGGTAACGTGTGGCCACACCCTTCATGCTGCTATTGATGTCGCCGTGACAGCTCTCACAGCTTTTGTCGGCCTTGCCGGCAGCCTGGCTCCACAACTTGGCACCTTTGTCCAGGTAGGGCAGGGCCGGGTTGGCAAAGTCATCGGCTTGCAATTCCAGAATTTCAGGGCCGGTGAACGCCAGTCCGGATTGCACCTTGTCAAGCGGCAGCAAACGCTGTTGCGCCATGACTGAGACGTGGCTAAACAGACTGAGGCAAAGCAAACCAGCAGTGAAAAAGGACTTGCTTAAGACGCGGCGCGGCTGCGTGGTGGACGGCAGCGAAAACAAAGAACAAAGACGTGGCATCAGGATTTGGGCGCAGTAGATTGACTGGCGGGAATGACCACCAGGTTGTGGCGTAACTCGCCGATGTAGCCTTTGTCGTCGACCCAGCGGAAATACAGCTCGCCCGAGGAGGTGGCGCGCAAATAAAACTCGAACAAGGGGTTGGCCGCAGTGCCGGTGGTGGGTTCGACGCGGAACACTTCCTTGTCGTGGTAAATGCATTGCAAATGGCGGATCACATTGCGTTTAACCAGCACGCCTTCGAGGTTGCGTAAAAAGCCGCTGTCCATGGGGTGCTGAATCAGCAGGCGCAACTTGAACACATCGCCTTCGACGATGCGCGGGGGAACTTGTAAGCGGGCGGCTGTCATGCTCTATCCGTTGTCCACGCAAGCGGCTTCTGTCACCGACACCTGGCTCGACGCATAACGGAAGTTGCCGTCTGACATGCGCGCCAACGCCACCACCATTTGCGTGCCGGACAGACGCACGCGCATGCTGAGTTCAGCCTTGCCGTTCCAGGGCCCCAGCACAAACATGGCAATCAGCGGTGCCGGATTGAGTTGCGACAACACATAGACATGGGTGACATGCGACTCTTCGGTCATCGGGCTGTCGACTTTTAAACTCAACGGAACCAAGTGTCCGTTGTCAGCCAGCAAAGGCATGGTCAAACTCACGCCCTCTTTTTTTAATTCCTGGCGCACCACATACGGGGACACCATTTCATCAAAGGTACGCAAACGCGCGTCACTCAGGTCTTGCACCCGGCCCAGCACCGACATGTCCTGGGCCTTGGACAGACCTGTCGACCAGGCCCACAGCCCGGCAGTGCTCAGGCTGAAGCGGCGAAGCCAGTCACGGCGAGACAACAAATACATCAAGGTCCTTTGGTAGCGTCAAGCAAATAGGCCACGATGTCTTCCAGGCCCTGCTCGGTGAGCACGGTTTTGCCCATTTGCGGCTTGGCGACATTATGGAGACCTTTGCTGCTGAAGTAGGCAGGCATGAAGGTTTGGGGGTTTACCGCGCGCCAGTCGGCGATACGCTGACGTATTTGATCTGCCGACATGCGTTGGCTCAGCGCGCTCAGGCTGGGTCCCATGTCGCCGCCTTCTTTCATGCCGGGGATTTTGTGGCACAACACGCAACCGGTTTCCTGGCGGCTGATCAAGAGTTTGCGGCCGCGCTCGACATTGGCGGTGGCCGCAGACTTGGTCGGCGGCATGCTGATATCTATCGCCCACACATTGGCTGCAAGCACCAGTGTCAGACAAACCAACCCGCGCTTCATGCTTTCACCAATGTCAATCCGTGGTTTTTCAAGGGCAACGAACGAATGCGTTTGCCGGTGGCCGCGAACAAGGCATTGCCCAGCGCAGGGGCGAGAGGCGCCTGGGTAGGTTCGCCAACACCGCCCCAAAAACCACCGGTGGGCGCGATCACGGTTTCGACTTTGGGCATTTCGTTCATGCGCATCATGCGGTAGTCGTGGAAATTGGATTGCTCGACGCGCCCGTCTTTGATGGTCATTTCACCCCAGAAGATGGCAGACAAACCATGCACCACGCTGCCTTGCAATTGCGCTTGTATGTTGTCCGGGTTGACCGCGTAACCCGGGTCTATGCCGATGACCACGCGGTGAATTTTCACTTCGCCACGCGCACTGACCGAGACTTCACACACGCACGCGGTCCAACTGCCATAACCATCAACGCTGGCAATGCCCCGGTGCACACCGGCGGGCAGCGGTTTGTCCCAGTCAGCGGCTTTGGCCACCGCCATCAACATGCTGCGGTCGCGGTTGGCTTTTTCGTTGTTGGGTAACAAGGACAAGCGGTATGCCAAAGGGTCTTGTCCGGCGGCGTGCGCGAGTTCGTCCAAAAAGCATTCACGCACAAACGGGTTTTGCGAATGCCCGACCGTGCGCCAGAAACCCACCGGCACATGCGTGCTGCGCATCGCGAAGTCGACCAGTGTGTTTGGTATTGCATACGGATGGTCGGGGAAACAGGCCACGGCCTGGTTGTCAATACCGTTTTGCAGCGGCATGCGCAAGAGCTGCGAAAAAATCGACGGGGCGCTGACGCGCACATGCAAGGCCTGCGGTTTACCGGCTGCATCCACCGCAGCACGCATGCGCACCAGGCTGGCCGGGCGGTACAAGTCGTGCTGCATGTCTTCTTCACGGCTCCACATCAGCTTGACCGGTTTGCCCGGTAGTTGCATGGCAATCGCCACCGCCTGACGCGTGAAATCCTGCGGGCTTTTGCGACCCAGACCGCCACCCATTTGCATGGCGAAGACGCGCACGTTTTCCTGCGGCACCTCGGCGGTCGCAGCCGCCGACGTGAGCGTGGATTCCGGGTTTTGGGTGGAGGCCCAGATGTCGAGCTTGTCGCCATTCAACAAAGCCGTGCACACCATGGGCTCCATGGTTGCGTGCGCCAGATACGGTGTGTAGTAATCTGCCTCTATCACTTTGGACGCCGCTTGCAAGGCAGCTAAGGTGTCGCCGTCGTTGCGGGCCGTCGCGACTTCTGTTTGTGTCAGACCGTCGCGGTAATACCGCATCAGGCCGGCGCTGTTGACGCCGCCGTTCTTGCCGTTGTCCCAATCAATCGCGACATCGCGCAAAGCTTCTTTGGCGCGCCACCAGTTGTCCGCGACCACAGCGACAAATTCGCCCAGGTTGATGACTTTGACGATGCCACGCCGGCTGTCTACTTTGCTGCTGTCTACCGATTTGGCGGTTCCGCCAAATACCGGCGACTGAGCGATGGCCGCATGCAACATGCCAGGCAATTGCACATCCACGCCGTAGCGGATCTTGCCGGTGACGATGTCGGTGATGTCTATGCGCGGCAGCGGTTTGCCTGCCAGCGTCCAGGTTTTCGGGTCTTTCAGCGGGATGTCTTTGGGCGGTGTCAGTTTGGCTGCCTCGGCTGCCAACTGGCCATAGCTGAGTTTTTTGTGGCTGGGGTTGTGCAATACATGACCGAGCACGGCCTTGCATTCGCCAACCGGCACGCTCCAACGTTGCGCGGCGGCTTCGATCAACATGATGCGGGCGGCGGCTCCGGCTTTGCGCAAATAGTCTTGCGACATGCGTATGGTGCGACTGCCGACACTGGCCATGTCGCCATACACACGCTGGCGGCTCAGGTTTTCATGCGCAGGCACATCGACCACGCGGACTTTTTGCCAATCAGCTTCCAGTTCTTCGGCGATCAACATGGGTGCCGAGGTGCGGCTGCCCTGGCCCATTTCGGTACGCGCATAGCGGATGACGATGGACTCGTCGCTGTGTATTTCTATCCACGCATTGACCTCGGCGTGCGTATTTGCTGCCAATGCGTCTGGCCAGACAAAACCCAGACTGAGTGCAGCGGCGGCGCTGCTGCTGACTTGCAAAAAATGTCTGCGGTTGAGTGGCTTGCTGTTCATGCTTTGCCCCCGGCTTGACGCGCTGCGGCATGTATGGCGGTGCGCATGCGTGCATAGGTGCCGCAACGACAAATATTGGTCATGGCCGCGTCTATGTCCTGGTCGGTGGGTTGAGGTTTTTTCTTCAACAAAGCCACGGCTGCCAGCATCTGCCCACCCTGGCAATAGCCGCATTGCGGCACCTGGTGGTCAATCCAAGCCTGTTGCACCGCGTGCAATTTGCCTTTGTCTGCCAGTCCTTCGATGCTGATGACTTGCTGGCCGTCAGCGGAAGACACGGGGTAGCTGCAAGAGCGCACAGGCTCGCCATTGAGCAGCACAGTACATGCGCCGCATTGTGCGATGCCGCAACCGTATTTCGGACCTTTGATGTCGAGTTCATCCCGCAATGCCCACAGCAGCGGCATTTCCGGTTCGACATCCAGCGTGTGACTTTGACCGTTGACATTCAGCTTCATGGTTTGTCTTTCTTAAGAGAGGTAACGCTTGAGTGCATCAGCGCACACTGCCACGCCGGTGTGGGCTTCGCGCATGACCCGGCCCATGGTGATGAAGCCGTGGATTTGGCGTTCAAAGCAAATGTATTCAGCGCTACCGCCAGCCGCTGACAAAGCATCCGCGTACAAACGGCCTTCGTCGCGCAAAGGATCAAAGCCAGCGGTCAGCACCAAGGCAGGCGGCAGGTCTGCGTGTGAATCGGCTTTCAGAGGCGAAGCGCGCCAGTCGTGCGCCAGGTCACGCGAGGGCAGGTAATGGTCCATGAACCAATCCATGATGTCTGCGGTGAGCGCATAGCCCTCGCCGTTGTCGCGGTAACTTTGCGTGTCCGGGTACATCAGCGTGGCCGGGTAAATCAGCAATTGAAATGCGGGTTGGCGCTCGCCGCCGCGTGTGCCCAAACACACCGCTGCGGCCAAGTTCCCGCCTGCGCTGTCGCCGCCGACGGCGATGCGTTTGGCGTCCACGTGCAAACTGAGTGCGTTCGCCGCCACCCATTGAAATGCAGCCAGCGCGTCGTCATAGGCCGCTGGAAACACGTGTTCGGGTGCCAAACGGTAGTCCACCGAAAATACCGCGCAAGCACTGGCCACGCACAGTTGGCGACTCAGCACATCATGGGTATCTACATCGCCAATCACCCAGCCGCCGCCGTGGAAATACACCAGCGCGGGCAACACGTCGGTGGCAGCCACATCCAGCGGGCGGTATTCGCGGATCTTGATCTGCACACCGTTCATAGCGACCAGATGGTCATGGCAGCGCGACACCACAGGCGGCTCGGGCTGGGTAAAGCCTTTGCGCATCAAATAGGCTTGGCGGGCTTCGACGGGCGTTTGTGCATTCAACGCGGGGATGCCGCGTTCGATCATCAGTCGCAGCAGGGTTTGGGCTTGTGGGTCGAGCATGGTGTGGTTGGGTGAAGTCAAAAAATCAAGCAGCTTGTGCTACCGGTGAGTAGGCGTCGGCGTGTAGTTGCAGCCATTGTTGTGACAACTGGTCCGGGTGTTGCGAAGGGTGAAAGCCGGGTTTGAAGTAATCGCGCCACAGGCCGAAACTTTCGCGGAACAAACCACCTTTGGCGAACAAATGCCGCCATGCGCTGGACCAGGTGGAGAGCTTAAACAAACTGCCGTCGTGCCACAGGTTGTTCACGGTCTGGCGCAGCAAGTCAGTCAGGAAAAACCAGGTCACGCGGCGCATCCAGCGCAGCCGCCATTCCTCATTGCCGCCCAGCGCTTGGTACATATCAAACGCGGTGCAGCGGTGTTCAGACTCTTCGCTCGCATGCCATAACCAAAGGGTTTTGAGTCGGGGCTCAGCGTTATTGAAAAACCATTCGTTGGACAGCAACCAGTGCGCAAAAACCGCGGTGTAATGTTCGTTGGCCGCAGTTGCAGCAACCGAGTGACGGATATCCATTTCTTTGAGGATGGCAATGCGTTTGAGCGCGCGCTGCTCCCAATGATTGACCATGCCTTGGTCGGTCAAATGGCGGTTGTACAAAGCGTGCAGACGCCGGTGCGTGGCTTCCTGGCCGATAAAACCCTTGACCTCTTCCTTGAACAAGGCTTGTTGTCCCTCAGGCAGTTGCTTGAGTCCGTCACGCACGCTGTCTAGAAAAAATTGTTCGCCAGCTGGAAAGCTCAATGATAAAGCGTTCATGAAGGCGGATGTGAAAGCGTCACCGCCGTTCCAGCGCAGTGCAAAAGGTGTATTCAAATCAACCAGCAACTGCCGAATCACAAGTGAGTTCATAGTCGGTTCATCCTGGAGGGAGTTGACAAGGTCCGGTGACGAAAAACTTCAATTTCTTGCCATACCTTTGAACATCCTTGATGGCTTTGATATTCACCGGCTCACGGTTGATTTTGATTTCAGATTCTTCCATGGTTTGAAGGTTTTTCCGTTTGACCCACATGCTGGTTTTGGATGTCAAATCCGTGCCTTCAAATTCAGCGGTTCTGAGGGTGTTGACAAAAAAATTGTAAAGCTTGGGGCCGTCTACGCGGATGTACAAATGGTCGCCGATGGAGGTGATGTCTACCTTGACCTGGGCCGGTTCGACCGTGATTTTGTCCATCTCAGGAAATGAGCCTTGCACATCACAGGTCAGTGTGTAGGCAAACGCTGATTGGCTGAAGCATATGCAAGCAGCCAAACACTGAAAAATGTGACGGATAAATGGCCGCACCGATGAAGCGATAGAGTACAACAATTGCATAACAGCCTTTCAATGGCCTGATCATCGCATGACGGCCCGGTACGGGTACTTGTCAACGGCCAAGTCAGGCACGGGCTGTTGGTTATTATTAGTTATCCGTATTTCATTGATTTCAAAGGGGCTTGCAGTGGCTATTATTCAAAAAACTTATCAACTGTTGCCGCTGGCGCTGGCTGCCGCAACTGCTGTCTGGCCTTGGGCCGCCGAAGCGTTTGACGCAGGCAAGATGGAAGACTTTAAAACCACCAATGTCTGCAAATACTGCGACCTGACAGATGCACCGCTGGGCGGGCGCGATATGCGCGGCGCCGATTTTCAAAATGCCAACCTGTCCGGCGCGGTGCTGAGCAAGGCCAATCTGGGCGAACGTCCGATGGAAAAGCGCACGCTGGTCACCAACTTTGAAGACGCGAATTTGCGCCGCACCGATTTGAGCGGTGCCAATTTGCATCTGGCCAACTTCACCAACTCCTACCTGCGCGAAGCCAATTTAAGCGGCGCCGACCTCGGTGATGCTGTGTTGCTGAACGCAAACATGAAAGGCGCTTTGCTGGCAGGCGCTAATCTGAAAGGCGCGAAGCTGGACGGCGCCAAACTCGATGATGCCAAATTCTGCAAAACTGTCATGCCCGACGGCGCGGTAAATAACAGCGGGTGTTGACGCTTTACTGATCGTCTTCCCCTGGCATGACCGCTTCGCGCAGCTTGACCGGTTTGGCTTTTGATTTGCGAAAGCGGATATTAAGCAACTCGACGCCGAACGAGAAGGCCATGGCGAAGTAAATATAGCCCTTGGGGACATGGTGACCGAAGCCTTCGGCAACCAGCACCACGCCTACCACCACCAGAAAACTCAAGGCCAGCATTTTGATGGACGGGTGAGCCTCGACGAATTCACCGATGGCGCGGGCAAATAACATCATCAGACCCAGGGAAATGACCACGGCGGCGATCATGATGCGCACATCGTCGACCATGCCGACCGCGGTGATGATGGAGTCCAGCGAGAAGACCAGATCGATGACGATGATCTGGGCAATGGTGGCGGTCAGATTGACCTTGGGCTTGACGTTGGCCGCGTGGTCTTCGTCTTCGCCCTCCAGCGACTGGTGAATTTCGCCGGTACTTTTCCAGATCAAAAACAAGCCGCCGGCCAGCAATATCAGGTCGCGACCTGAAAAAGCCTGGCCCATGAGGCTGAACAACGGTTCAACCAGGCCGATGATGAATGACAGCAGCAGCAGCAGCGCAATGCGCAAAAACATGGCCATGAACAAACCTATGCGCCTGGCGGTTTCCTGTTTGTCTCGCGGCAGCTTGCTGACCAGAATGGAAATGAAAATAATATTGTCTATGCCCAACACCAGTTCCAGTGCAGTCAAAGTGGCCAGCGCCATCCACAGGTGCGGGTCTGTCAATAATTCCATATCGTGTTTTATTTGGCATGTAAAAACGCGACTGTAGCTTATAGCTTTCAAACCTCGGTTTTATGGGGTTGAAGCTGGCGCGTGTTTGAAAGCTTGTAGGCGCCGCCAACGCCAGCGCATCCATATGCTGCGTATGACTTGCATGCTGAGCCAGATGACCCAACCGGAGAACACCACGTCGCTTAAAAAATGACCGCCTTGCATGACGCGCGCTGCACCGATGAAGCTGCCGGCCGCCACGCCCGCCAATAGCCAAGCCTGACGCCTTTTGCGCCGACCCCACATGCCCCAAGCCATCCAGACAAAGCCGCCGGCTGCGTGGCCGCTGACAAACGAGCAATTGACTTCGCACAACGGGCGGTAATGAAAGGCCGGCACAAAATCCTGATCGCCAGTAAACACATGCGTTTGATAAGGATGCGGCCGGCCGAAATGATCTTTCAGCACCCAATCCACAGTAAAGCCCAGACCTACGCAGACCACCAGCAGCCAGGCGCACATGCTTCTGCGCGTTCGCAGCCCGGGCCAGCCCGGACGAAACCATTGGAGCAACAAGGCTGAGACCATGATCAGCCCGAGCCACTGGTTGATCACCGGTGTGTCGTCGTACACCCATTTGACCCACGGTAATGCGTTGGCTGGAAACTGCTGGCGGACGGGGTCAAAAAAAGCCTGAGTGACGATCAAGTCCAGCCCGGGCCAGACCAGAAAAAGCAGCACACAGGTAAGCAACAGCAGCCAGGCCGGCCATAAACGGCGATGGCGTGCTTTCAAGCCCATGGCTGGCGGCGAATAAAAGACAGCCTGGACATGGCCCCGGCTATACCGACAGTGGCGATCAGGTCAAACGCCAGGCGTTCGGCCGAGGTGGCGGTCGTGGCGGTCAGCAAATATCCGGCCAGCACGACTTCGGTCAATAGCAGGCTCCACTGTGCCGGTCGTCTTTGTAAATACGGTTGCCAGGATTGCAAGTCTTCCCAGCGCTTAGCCAGCAAGGCCACCGCCAGGCCGGTACCGGCGCCTGCCAGCACATCGGCCGGCCAGTGCGCGCCGACCATGATGCGGGACAGTGCGACCAGCACCGCCAGCAGCACCAGCAGCGCGGTCACCGGCCAGTGGCGGGCTTTGAGGGGAAAGCACAGAAGCACCACGCCTATGGCTGCGAAGACTGTCAGGCTGTGGCCTGAGGGCATGGAGTTGGCACCACTTGGGGGTTGACCTATGCTGTTCAATAGACCAGCCTCAATCACACCCAGCGGGCGCGGCGACGCCACCCAGGATTTAAGCAGCGGCGACAACAGCGAGCCGAGCAAAAATATTTTCAGGATGAGCGCGTTCCCGCTCAGCCTGAAACGGGTGGTGACCAGCAGCAGCAGCAGGGCCGCACCGCCTTCGCCGAATTGGGTGATGAAGGACCAGAAGTCGTCCAGGCCGGGTGTCAGGTGGTTCAGCCAAAGCATGGCTTGCAGGTTCAGCGGGGACTGGAACAACAGCAAACCACCGAGTAAGAAAGCACCGGATAGTATCAGTAGCAAAAGAGTCAGACGGGGTTTGTCCGGTGCAGGAATGGGCTGGAACATCGGAAAGATTGTATGCAGACGCCGAACTACCGGATCCCATTGGGTATAGTTGACCTTAACTGAGAAAGTGCCTGCTATGCCTATGTCCAAGAAGAAAATCCTCCAGCATCTGGAATCAGAAATATTTTGCAAACTCGGTGTCTCGCCGATACACGGCATTGGAGTGTTTGCGTTGCGGCCTATTCCCAAAGGCATTAACCCGTTAAAAAGTTATTTGCGCTTCAAAGAAATTGACATCGATAAAAAAGACATCAAGGACTTGCCCAAGGGTGTGCGCAGTCAGATAGATATGTTTTGCTTTTACGATAGAAAATCTGTCAGCATCCCGAGCATTGGCTTGAATTCATTTGACCTGGCGGTTTACCTTAACCATTCCAAGCAACCCAATTTGCGCTTCAAAAAGAACGGTACGTTAGAAAGCCTATCGCATATTGCCGAAGGTGACGAACTGTTTATCGATTACGACATCAGCTTCGGCGAAAAGCATTATTTCTGATCAACCGGCCATTGCCAGCGCAGTGTGCTCGTTGACGCTCAGGTGATCCGCCGGTTGGTGGCGGTAAATCTGGTTCAATTCATGCAGTTTGAAATCGGTGATCAGCGGTGACGTCGGGTCAGTGGCCAGCGGATGGTCAGGGTCAATCAGGGCCAGCGCATAAATAGGCTCAAAGTCGGTGACGAACAAGGCTTTGTAGCCGTAGTCGTCCACCGGGCCCAGGTTGTAATAACGCAAACCGTTTTTCTGCGCCCAGCGGCAGGCCTGCAAACAGGCGTAAATGCCGGGTGAGCGGTTTTTATAGTCGCGGTTCCATTGGCAGAAGCTGCCGTACAACTGGTTGTACTGAGGCAGCAGAATAGACACATCGGTCAGCACCAGTTCGCCCTCGGGGCTGTGTACGCGCAATACCAGCACATCCAAATTGCGTACGTAATCGACAAAACCTTCGACTTCTCGGTCATCGATGTAGTAGTTGGCGAAATGCTCGCCGCCCATCTCGAACATGTCTTCGACGGTCAGCTGTGCGCCGGGGATGACTTCTTCGGTGTAGACAAAGTTTTTGTATTGCTTGTCGTATTCACGGAATTTGCGTTCGCGTCGCGGTTCAATCCAAAAGTTTTCGTCCATGGTGTTGACCAGGCCGTATTTGTCATTGATAGGTACGCCGAAGGGGCTGTCCGGCGGCAACGCGTAAACCACAAAAGGGCGCGGAGCAGCGTCCAGCATTTCCAGGGTCACATTGATATAAGGACATAACGCGTCCCAGCGGGTGGTGTAGTAAAGAATGTCGTTGTGCTCACTTTCAACCAGCAGGTTGTCTTCAGTCCAGCTCTGGTTTCCGACTTCGTAAACCTTGGGGGTAGCAGAAAACGCTTGCGCTGGTTTGAATTGGTAAAGCATGCCATTCATGTTGTTGCCTTTATGTATGTGATTTTTTTTTGAATTGTTTTGTTGTGGAATGTAACGCAGGAATCTTTTTCAGGTCGAAATAAGTCACGTCAACCGCGTGGTTCTTTTTCAAGAACTTAGGATCGGTTTGCTCCAATTGCAAAATAGTCTGGTGCATGCGCGACAAATGCTCGGACGCATCGCTGTTTGCGTCTTTCAAACCGATCATGTAATCGTCCATCAGCGGACAGTCGGTATCGAAATAAAAACTTTTGTTCTTGGGGTTGTAACTGAGAGGGTAAAGACTGCAGCCGAATGGCTTCTCTATCCCCATGGTGCAGCCTTGGGGGCCCAAGTGATCGCAGCGCGTCTCAATACAGACCGAGCCTAATTTCTTCTCTTCTTTGCTGGTCAGCGTAATGTCCAAAGGCGGGTAACCCGACTCGACGTTGCAACATCGTTGGCATTCTGCGCAGTGGTCAAACAACACGCACATACTCCATCAAGTGTAAATCGTGTAGCTTGTCATGCGCCGCAAAAAAACGTAAGTGTGTCATCAAGCGTGGCAAAGAATTAAAGAATTATTAACGTTTTGTCATATTGAGTCAAGAAATGATTAATTTACTAAATTTCATTTTTTCAAGAATTTGTAAATCAACGACATCAAACGTTTTCAACAACCATTCAAGGATACTTTGCTTGCGCAACTTAATGTTTTGCTTCAACTGTGCTGATTTGTACAACATCACCTTGGGCCACACCATCGGGTGGATTTTCAATGACTTTGTCGTCTGCCTGTATGCCGGACAGGATTTCAACCTTGCTGCCGTGGTCGCGCGCAATGACGATGGTTTTAAGTTCAACCTTGTTTTGCGCATTCACTGTTGCGACAGCAATGCCAGTTTTAGAGAAGATCAAGGCACTGGGTGGAAGCATAAAGCGATCGGCTGCTGCGTCTAAGGCAAAGCTGACGCTGGCAAAGCCGCCGGACAGAAAATCATCCCTTGGGTTATCCACTTTCAATTGAATCAGCATGCTGCCTGAATTGGTGTTGATGGCTTGAGACATGGTTAAAACTGAGGCAGTAAAAACTTTCCCGGGTTGGCTGGGAACGGAGAATTTGGCCTTGCTGCCTTGGTGAATGTAGGAGACTTGGCTTTGCGGAATGCTGAGGTACAAACGAAGTCCCTTGATGTCTGTCACAGCAAATAACTCGGTTTCAGAGGTACCTCCAGCACTGATCAGGGCACCAACTTCAGTATTACGCACAGTGACTACTCCGTCGAACGGAGACACGATGCGTGCAAAGTTTTTCATCGACAGCAAGCGATTGACATTGGCTTGTGAAGCATTCACCGTTGCCAATTTGGCGTTGTAATCGCCGACTTTTTCTTCTACCGCCTGGGACGAGACGAAATTGGCAGCTTCCAGAGATTTCCAGCGCTTGGCGGTGTTCTCAGATAAAGCCGCATTGGCCTGCGTGGTTGCCAGTTCGGCTTTGGCTTGCAGGATTTGCTGATCCAAGTCCGGCGTGTCGATTTCAGCCAGCAACTGACCGGCTTTGACCGGTGTGCCTATTTCAGTTTTCCAGCTTTTCAAGTAGCCGCTGACACGTGCGTAAATCGGTGCGCGCGGAGCTTCGAAGCGACCGGGCAAAGACAACAATCCGGCTTCCGTGGCAGGTGTCGGTGAAATCACGCTCACCACTGTCAAAGCCTGCTTTTCGGTATTGGCTTTCAATTGGGCGGCGTCGGTGGAGCGTACATGCAGCCCATTGATCACAATGCCTGCGGCTAACAAAGCGAAAACAACGGCAGAGGTCCACAAGTAACCTCGGGAAACACGATGGGTAGAAAAATCAGACATGACGAACTCCAGGGGAAAGCGGTGCAATTTTGGAAGAACGGTGACGCGAATGCACCATACTGAATAAAAGAGGGACCAGAATCAGGGTGGCCACTGTCGCAAATGACAGACCGCCGATGACGGCGCGGCCCAACGGGGCATTTTGCTCCCCGCCCTCGCCCAGGCCCAGAGACATGGGGATCATGCCGATGATCATGGCCAGCGCGGTCATCAACACTGGCCGGAAACGCACAAATCCCGCTTCCAGCGCGGCGGCCACAGGGTCGCCGAGTTCATCCAGCCGCTCGCGCGCAAAACTGATGACAAGCACGCTGTTGGCTGTGGCCACGCCCATGCACATGATGGCCCCGGTGAGTGCGGGCACGGACAAGGTGGTGCGGGTGGTGAACAACATCCAGACGATGCCGGCGATGGCCGCAGGTAGCGCACTGATGATGACGAAGGGGTCACGCCAGGATTGGAAATTGACCACAATCAAAAAGTAAATCAGCGCAATCGCACCGACCAGTCCCCACAGCAAACCGGAAAAAGCTTTTTCCATGGTGCGAACCTGGCCCAGCAGTACGACTTTGCTGCCCTTGGGCAAAGCAGCTTCTGTTTCTGCAATGGCTTTGCGGACTTCAGATGCCACGCTGGCCAGGTCAGTGTCCTGCGATGTGGCATGTATTTGCACCATCGATTGAATATCGTATTGGGTGACCAGATCGTTTTTGGTGGTGCGGTTGAAGTTAGCCACGGAACCCAGCACCTGTTGGTTATTGCCGGTGTCCGAGATGATGGGGAGATTCGCCAGTGAATCCAGCGAGTCAAGGGTGTACTGCGGGGTTTGCATGACAACGCTGTAAGACACGCCGTTGGCAGGGTTGAGCCAGTAGGTGGGCGCCACTTGACTGCTGCCGGCCAGATTGACCACCAGGTTGTTGGTCACATCCCTGGGGGTGATGCCCATGTCCAGGGCTTGTGAACGATCCATGTTGACTTCAAACACCGGACTTCTGGCGGACTGCTGTATGCGCACATCGGCGATGCCGGGAATCTGCCGGATCTTCTTCAGCAATGTATTGGCGTAATCAAAGTTAGCGCTTAGGTTGGCGCCGCGAATTTGAATGTCAATGGGTGCGGGTGCGCCGAAATTCAGAATCTGGCTGACGATGTCGGCCGGCGGGAAGTAAAAAGTGGTGTCGGGAAAAGCCGCTGGCAATGTTTTGCGCAGTTGGCGCACATAGTCGGCGGTGGGTACGTGTTCTTTGCGCAAAGCGATTTGTATGTCACCGTCCATGGTGCTGATCACGCCGGTGTTGTTGTAAATCGTGTTGATCGTACTTGGCGGCAGCCCGATGTTGTCAACCAGCGTGACGATTTCTTCCGAGGGAATGACTTTTTGTATGGCTTTTTCAATGTGCGCAAAACGTGCTGCCGTTTCCTCCACCCGGGTGCCTATGGGCACGCGCACATGTAAGAGGATTTGCCCGCCGTCGACGTCCGGGAAGAAGTTACTGCCCAGGTAAGGCACCAGCGCGAAAGAGGCCACCACAAAGCTCATGAAACCGATGACGATGGGCCAGCGGGTTTGCAGGCAGACTCCCAACAGGTTTTTATAGCTGTCGCGAATGCTTTCAAAACGGGCTTCAAAACCGCGCTGCAACATGACAATCGGATTGCGGGTGCGTGGCAGCCCAAAACTGCCGTGCATGTCGGTGTGGGCAGAGTGGGGTTTGAGCAGGTAATTGGCCATGGTCGGTACCAGGGTACGCGACAGTAAGAAAGACAAAACCATGGCCAGCATCACGGCCAGGGCCAGTGGCACAAACAGGAAGCGAGAAACACCTTCCAGGAAAAACATAGGCACAAACACAATACAGACGCATAACATGGACACAAAGGCAGGCGTGACAATTTGCGCTGCGCCGTCAAGAATGGCGGTCTCTACCGCTTTGCCTTGTTCCAGGTGCCAGTTGATACTTTCAATGGTGACTGTCGCATC
>CAISPG010000022.1 GCA_903887325.1 uncultured Burkholderiales bacterium
GTCCCCAGCAGATGAGATCCGCCGAGCATGCCCTAAGTCCGGAAAACGATTCAAATCGTGGACAAGGGGAAAGTCAGATTTATTCAAATAAATCATGAGGTTACGCTGAGTCTGACGGCAAACGTTGGGACACTAGTGATAAAATATTATATTAAAGAGAGCATTTATTGCTTCATAAACAATACCTTAGTGTTGTTTATGTGTTTATAAAGGTAATTGTCACTCAAAATTATTAAATTTATGAAATTCGAGCGTTTATAGAAAATTATGGTCCCACGGGACGCCGGACAGCAAAACCCGGCCTGAAAGCCATGAGCCAAGGCTCAAATCGAGTGTCCGGGCTGTGATGGCTCTGTCAGTCAGCGGCGACAGCCATGCCGTCACTTCGCGGGTCTGCACCGCCCAGACGCCGTCCATCACCGGCATCTATGGTGATGCCGTGGGCGTGACCCGCCAATTCGTTCCACGGACCCCAGCGGTTGAGCAAATGACCACGGGTCGCCAATTCGGCCAGCGTTTTGTCACCAAGCCTGCTTTCAACGTGCAAAGTGTCCCGCGCTTCGCCCAGACCAAACCTGCCGGAAAGCCAGCGTGGTGCTTGCACCGCCTGCTGAATATCTAAGCCATGGTCAAGCATGGCGCTGTATGTCTGGAACTGTATTTGCGGCTGTCCGTCAGCGCCCATGCAACCCATGACACTCCATAAGCGATTGTTTTTGAAGCCCATGGAAGCTATCAGTGTGTGCAAAGGCACTTTTCCGGGAGCTAGCGCATTCGGGTGATCTTCTTTTAATGAAAAATACGCGCTGCGGTTTTGTAATAGCACGCCGGTATGGAGATCCACCATGCCCGAGCCGAAGGCACCATACAAGCTGTGAATCAATGAGACTGCCTGCCCCTGCGCATCCACCACTGCTATATAAACAGTGTCACCGGTCAGGCTGCCATACGACGGCACTTTGTCCCACGGCAGCGCATTCACTGGGTCTATCAATTGGCGGCGCTTACCCAAATACATGTCACTCAGCAGCATGTCCATAGGCACATTGGTATAGGACGGATCACCCATCCAGCGATCTCTGTCGTGGTAACTGATTTGCTTGGCCTGCACCATCAGGTGAATACGCTGCGGGTCAAGCAAATCCATTTTGTGCAACTCAAACGGCTCAACCAGCTTGAGCATTTGCAGCACGGTAAAGCCTTGTGTGGGCGCAGGTGTTTCAAACAAGCTCATGTCTCGGTAGGAACCCGACAAGGGCTCACCCCAGCGCGCCTGCTGTGCCGCCAAATCCGCCGGGGTGAAAAAACCGCCGTTTTCTTTGGCAAATTGCGCCAATGAACGGCCGACATCACCGCCGTAAAAAGCAGCGGCTCCACCCTCTGCCACAGCTTGCAAGGTACGCGCCAGCGCCGGGTTGGATAAACGGCTACCCGCAGCAGGAAGTTGCCCCTCAGGCATAAACAGACTGCGCCAGCCTTGCAACATTTGCAAATCTTCCTGAACAAATTTCAACCAACCCGCCAATCTGTCGCTGACAGGGTAGCCGTCCTGCGCATAGGCAATGGCTGCTTGCAAACAGCGTTGCACAGGTAATTGACCGTAAGCATCATGGGCGGCGAACCAACTCGACACAGCACCCGGGGTGGTCAATGTGGCGGGCAATATACCTCTGAACGGAACCTCGTTCATGCCGCGCGTTTTGAAATAAGCGATGCCTGCATTCGCAGCGGCCCGACCGCCGCCATCCAGATAACGCACCTTGCCTGTCAGCGGGTCATGTATCAACCAGAACGCGTCCCCGCCCATGCCTGTCATGTGCGGGTAGATAACACCCAGCACAGCAGCAGTGGCAATGGCGGCATCCACCGCCGAGCCACCGGCGCGCAATACATCGGCGCCCGCTTCAGATGCCAGGTGATGAGGAGATGTGACCATGCCGCGCGGTGATTGCATCGCGCTGCGTTCTTCAAATTGAATCATGGGTTCTTTCAGGGTTGCGGGCCGTCATAGCCCTCGATGATGACCAGATCTGTGGTCGATACATGCTCGCGCAATTTGATAGCCGCCTGGTATTCTGGAGAATGCCAGCAATCAAGCGCAGCCTGATAAGAGGGAAATTCCAGCACCACATTGCGTGTGCGGCTGCCGCCTTCAGGGTTTTCAAAATGACCCGCGCGCACCAGAAACCTGGCACCGTATTTTTGCAGCGGAAAGGCATTGGCAGCCACATACAACTTGTATTGCTCCGGGTCATTGATATCCAGTCTGCCTATCCAGTAGCCTTTAGCCATGTTCATCTCCCTGATAATTCTTAAAGTCCATTTTAGGCATCAGCCATAGAAGCAACAGGTCACACAAAATAAGCTGTAAGTAAGAAAAGCTTTGTTGACTGTCGCTAGAATACAACCCATGTCATTCACGCTCAACTTTCCAATGAAATCTGCCCGGGTAACCAACCTGTCAGGGCAGCAGCGTGTCATTTCCATTAAAACCAAGACCACCGGCTGAACAGCTGCGGTTCGTCCTGCCCTTCCCGGCCAGACGAGCCGGGGTCAAAACTCTGACTGAAAGGGAAACA
>CAISPG010000023.1 GCA_903887325.1 uncultured Burkholderiales bacterium
GCTGAATGCCTGCGGACAAGGCGACCTCGGCATGAGCAAAACCCTTGTGTACTCTGTAACTGATGGCACGGTCGTTGTAAAGAGAAGCAAACACTTCCTTGATTTTCAGCAGCACATCATCAATGCCTTGCACATTGAGAAAACTTTCCTGCTGACCGGCAAAGGAAGCATCAGGCAAATCTTCCGCGGTGGCTGAAGATCTGACTGCGTAGGAGGCACTGACTGATCCTAGATCCAAAACAGCGAAAGCTTTTTTTACCTCTTGCTCTAATTCGGAAGGAAAATTTTGAGCAATGATCCAAGAGCGAATCTCTGCGCCTGTGGCCGCCAGATCCACGACATTTTCAGAGTCGAGTTTTTTCAGGGTTGTTTCAATCCGTTCATCCAAACCATCTTGCTGCAAAAACAAACGGAATGCATGAGCCGTGGTGGCAAAACCGGTAGGTACATTGACTCCTTGCGGCAACTGAGAAATCATTTCGCCCAGGCTCGCGTTTTTACCGCCGACAGCCTCAACATCAGACATTCGTAAATTCTCAAAAGGGACGACCATTGCAGTCGGACTGAACAAGACGGACATGAAGTACTCCAAAAGTTAAAACTTGACAAGACCAGAACTTCTCAAGAAGTTCTGGTCTTACATGCCTCCGACGGCGCGGCAGAAAATATTCAACTGATTTCTGCTTAGCTGGACATGATTTAATTCGGTTTGAGGCTTATTTTAGGCTTTCCCCGCATTGCGCCATTTGAAAGAATTTATGCTTAACCGAACCGTTTTTTTTGTTTCCGATGGAACAGGTATCACTGCGGAGACCTTTGGCAACGCTATCTTGGCGCAATTTGAAATCAAGCCACGACATATACGCTTGCCATTTGTAGACTCAGAGGAAAAACTGCAGCAGGCTGTGTTGCAGATCAATCAAACGGCTGAAAAAGAGGGGGTCAGGCCGATTGTCTTCACCACTTTGGCAAAAGATGAACTGCTGGATATCCTGGCGCTGAACGCCAAGGCATTGATCATGGATATGTTCAGCACCTTTGTCAAACCACTGGAGCTTGAACTGAACTTGAAATCCAACCACCGTATCGGCAGGTTTTCAGATATCAGCAAAAGCAAGGTCTACCACGATCGTATAGAGGCCATCAATTTCAGTCTGGCACACGACGATGGTCAAAAAAATACCGACCTGGAAAAATCAGACGTTATTCTGGTCGGCGTCAGCAGAAGCGGCAAAACACCCACGAGTCTTTACCTGGCTATGCAACACGGACTCAAAGCCTCCAACTATCCTTTGATACCCGAAGACTTTGAAAGGCAAACATTGCCACAGGCATTGTTGCCACATTTGCAAAAAGTTTTCGGGTTGACCATATTGCCTGAACGTTTGAGCGAAATCAGAAACGAGCGCAGGCCAAATTCCAAGTACGCAAGCACCCCCAATTGCCAATACGAGGTTCGTGAAGCAGAATCAATGATGCGGCGTTACGGTATACGCTGGTTATCAACAACCACGAAAAGCATTGAAGAAATTGCGACCACCATCATTCAGGAAATCAAACCCGATAGCCTGATTTATTGAAGCGCTTACAAGCCGATAGCCGCCAAACCTGCCTTGGCAATTTGTGCATCTTCCGAGGATTTCACGCCACTCACGCCGATGGCACCCAGTATTTGTCCATCCTTGACGATGGGAATCCCACCTTCAAGCATGCCGTGAATCAAGGGTGCGCTTAAAAAAGAATACCTGCCGGCATTGATCAGGTCTTCGTAAATTTTGGTTTCACGTCTGCCGACGGCAGCAGTGTGCGCTTTGGCAGGGGCAATATGTGCAGAAATAGGTGCCGCTCCGTCAAGACGTTGGAACCATAACAAATGTCCACCGTCATCGACAATGGCGAAGCTGACGGCCCAGTTGTTTTTAACGGCTTCTGCTTCAGCAGCGCTTGCTATCAATTTCAAATCAGCAATTTCAAGGTAGGCTTTGGTTTTCATGGTTACTTGTCTTTAGATTTCAAAAACCTCAAGCATAACCGTGCATCCACCCGCTGAAGACGAGCTTTGAACCCAATCTTCTGAATAGGATGAGAATCCCGTCTAGCCATATGGACTTAGACAGTACTTGAACTGCTATAAATTGATACCATATAGGTCTATGTTCCTTCAAGGAGATTTGCATGACTGATCAGGTTCAATCCATTTCCTACCGTGACCTTGGCCTTGATGCCCAGGCTAGAAACCGGGTATTGCGCAATACTTATTGGCTACTTTCTCTCACTTTGATTCCCACAGTGCTTGGCGCCTGGATGGGCGTGGCCACCGGTTTGAGTTACGCCCTGTCCGGCGGCTTGGGCCTGGTTGTATTCATTGCGGGTATCTTCGGTTTCGTTTACGCCATCGAAAAAACCAAAGACTCAGCCAAAGGAATTGCAGTGCTGCTGGCATTTACCTTTTTCATGGGTTTGATGATGTCCAGACTGATCGCCATGGTTCTGGGATTTAAAAACGGCAACCAACTGGTCATGACGGCTTTTGGTGGAACTGCTGGTGTATTTTTCTTGATGGCCAGTCTTGCCACCGTGATCAAACGCGATATATCCGGCATGAGCAAATGGCTGTTTGTCGGCGCCATGGTTTTGATGGTGGGCAGCATAGTGAACATCTTCGTCGGCTCCTCCGTCGGCATGATGGTTTTGTCCATGATGGCCATCGCCATATTCAGTGCCTACATGCTGTATGACATCAAGCAAATCATTGACGGCGGCGAAACCAATTACATCACTGCCACACTTGCCATTTACATGGATTTAATCAACATATTCCAAAGCTTGCTGGCCCTGCTCGGCCTGATGGGTGGCGAACGCGATTAAATTTTTCTTTAAGCACTTTTAAACAACAGGCCCTGCGGGGCCTGTTTTTAAGTCAGCTCGAAAACCGCCATGCTCTCTACGTGCGCAGTATGGGGAAACATATTGACCATACCTGCAGCCACACACCGGTAACCACCCGTATGCACCAGCAAGCCGGCATCGCGAGCCAAGGTTGCCGGATTGCAACTCACATAAACAATACGCTCAGGCGGCTTCCACGCTGACTCTAACCTTGGGTTTTCGATCAAGTCAACCAAAGCCTTGACGAGTGCAAATGCACCTTCACGTGGAGGATCAATCAGCCACTTGTTAGCCGGCTCAAAACCCATAAGTTCATCCGCTGTCATTTCAAAAAGATTCATGCATTTGAAGTCAACCGGATGCAAAGGGAAATGGTTTTGCACTTCCGCATCTCTTTGCTTATTCAGCTGATGGTTTGTATTTGCCCAGTCCAGCAAAGGCTTGCTGCCTTCTATACCAATGACTTTTTTTGCAAATCTTGCCATCGGTAAAGTGAAATTGCCGAGACCGCAAAACCAATCAATCAAGCTATCCTCTGTCTGAATATTCAGTAAGCGCAAAGCTCGGCTAACCAGTGTCCGGTTAATCGCCGGGTTGACTTGAGTGAAATCAACAGGCCGGAAAAACATTCTCAAATCAAAATCAGGCAAATCATAAAAAAGTGCTGATGGCTCGGCTTGTTTTTCATTGGCAGATAGCAAGGCAATTGAATCTGTACCTTTAGGCTGTACCCACCACTGAACCCGGTAGGTATCAGCAAAATCGTGCAGATGTTGCATATCGGTTGGGCTCAGCGGTGCCAGATGGCGCAATACCAAGGCAGTGGTTTGGTCACCGCAAGCAATTTCAATTTGCGGACATTGATCGCGAACCTCTAAACTGCCGATCAATTGCCGCAAGGGCAACAATAATTGGCTCAGGTGCTCAGGCAGTACCCGGCAAGTCGACATATCCGCAACGTAACTGCTTTTTCTTTCGTGAAAACCAATCAACACTGTGAATTTTTTAGCCACATAGCGGACAGACAGTCTGGCTCTGAAACGGTAGCCCCAATCAAGCCCTTGCAAAGGCCTGATGATTTGCTCTGGAATCACTTTGCCAAGATGGTTCAAGTTGTCTTCGAGGACACGTTGTTTGACCGCTATTTGCGTAAACATATTGGTGTGTTGCATTTTGCAGCCGCCGCAGGCACCAGGATGCAATCCGAAATGGGGGCAAGCTGCTTGTATGCGCTGAGAAGATGGCTTGATCAATTGATTGAGTGTGCCCTGCTCCCAGTTATTTTTCTTGCGGTGCACATTGACCGTGACCTCTTCATAAGGCAACGCGCCTTCAATGAAAACCACCTTGCCGTCATCGCGGTGCGCAATGCCCTGAGCATCCAAATCCATGGATTCAATAGACAAGACAGGATTGGGCTTGGGTAATTGATCTGAAGTCATGCCGGAATTCAGCGCGCAGGCAAGAGTTTGACAGGATCGACCGGCTTGCCTTGCTTTCGGATTTCAAAATGCAACTTGACCGCTTCAGAGTCGCTGTTACCCATTTCAGCAATTTTCTGACCTCGTTTGACAGACTGATCTTCACGTACAAGCAGTGTCTGGTTATGAGCGTAAGCAGTCAGGAAATTATTTGCATGCTTGACGATCACCAGATTTCCATAACCGCGCAAACCTGCGCCTGCGTAGACCACTCTGCCATCAGCAGCTGCATAAACGGGGTCGCCGGTTTTGCCTGAAATATCAATGCCTTTGTTTTTGAGATCATCAAAACCTGCACTTAAATTTCCAGTCGCAGGCCATGAAAAAACGGTTGCTTCATCCGGATTTTCAACGGCTGCTGTGGATTGCGGTGTGTTCACAGGCGCTGTTTTGGCCTCAGTACCAGTGTTGACCACCTGGCTTGGCGTTGTCACCGGTTTGACGACCACTGCCTCCGCTGCGGGGTCCACCAAGGGAGGAAAGACGCGCAGAATCTGTCCGACGTCAATGATGTTCGGGTTTTCTATGGAATTCCAGCGAATGATGTCGCGCCAATTCTGACCATGCTCCAAACCGATTTTGATCAACGTGTCGCCCGGTTTGACCACGTAATAAGCTGATTTAGGCGGTGGTTCATTGACGACCGGGGCAGCGGGCAGAGCAGGCTTTGCATTACCAGTTGTTGCGCTGGAAGCTTTGTTTGGAGTTGCTTGTTTGACGCGTTGCCGATCTTCAATCGGGGCAGGCGCGTGTCTTCCTGAGGACATACAACCGCCGAGAAAAGCCAGCAGCAAAGTGACCGGTAGCCACCGGCATCGCAAAATAAAGGTGAAGGACAAGTTATTCATTAAATGATCCCCGGCTTAAGAGGAACGAACAGCACGTTCTCAAGAATACTTTTTTCAATTCCATCTTTGTTTTTATCAATCACAACCAGACTCTGCTGCCCCCCGGCAGTGACAACCGGAGCGACAAGCCGCCCGCCGGTATCTAGTTGATCAATCCATTCCTTAGGGATATTATCGCCACCTGCAGCGGCAATGATGCCGGCGTAAGGCGCTCCGCCAGCAAACCCCGGCATTCCATCACCGAAGATCAAATGCAGATTGGGTAATCGCATGGGGCGCAAGTTTTCTTTCGCTTTCTCATGCAAGCCTTTGATTCGTTCAATACTGTAGACCTCTGTAGACAACAGACTTAGCACTGCAGCCTGATAGCCGCAACCGGTGCCGATTTCAAGGACACGCCCAAGCTTGCCGGTGATTTTTAAATTCCGCCCTTGCCTGAGCAATTCAATCATCCGCGCGACGACGTTGGGCTTTGAAATGGTTTGCCCAAAACCTATAGGCAAACTCGTGTCTTCATAAGCTTGGTTGGCCAATGCAGAGTCAATGAACGTATGCCGCGGAACCGTTCCCATGGCCTGTAAAACCAGATCATCTTCCAAACCGGATTGCAATAATTTTTTGACCATATTGGCCCGAACAGCCGCTGAATCCAAACCAAAACCTGAAGCAGGAATAGGTTCAGGTGTTTTATTTCCTGCGCTTTTTTGACCTTGACTCCAGCTAGGGCTGGTAGAGACGCTGTTATTTTTTGTTTGCGCAACAGTCTCTAATTTGACCGGGAAACTGGGACGTTGTTTCATTCAGAGCAGCTTCAAGTGTTGAGCAAACCGGCAAAGCCGGGCAAGTTGGCGTGGTCTGTCAAATCAACTTGCAAAGGAGTGACTGATACGTGACCTGCTGCGGTGGCAAAAAAATCAGTGTCATGCGCTTCGTCCTTAGCAGGCCCTGCACTGCCGATCCAATACATGGTTTCACCACGGGGGTTTTCTTGCGTGATATATCGCTCAGCGGGATGTCGGCGTCCCAATCGGCAAATTTTCACTGGCTTCAATTGACTCTTAGGAACATTTGGAATATTCACATTGAGCAACCACGGTTGCTGTTCAGGTCTGTGATTTGCCATCATGGTCAGGACAAACTCTCGCGCGAAATCAGCTGCGTCTTCAATATGCGTCCAACCTCTTTCCACCTGACTGAAAGCGATAGCGGGAATGCCCATGAGATAGGCTTCCATGGCAGCGCCTACTGTGCCGGAGTAAATGGTGTCGTCCCCCATATTGGCGCCGTTGTTAATGCCTGAGACAACCAGATCCGGCTTGTAATCCAACAAACCGGTCAACGCTATATGTACGCAATCAGCCGGTGTCCCGGTCACGTACCTGAAGCCGTTGTGTGATTCGCGGATGTAAATGGGAGAGTGCAGAGTCAGTGCGTTTGATTTGGCACTGTTATTTTGTTCAGGTGCGACCACTTCAACATCTGCAATTTTCCGCATGGCTTCAAACAAGGCGATAATTCCCGGGGCTTGGTAACCGTCGTCGTTTGAAATCAAAATTTTCATGAATCATCCTGTAAAGCATGATTGTATGGTCACCCTAGTGGGCAATACGATGAAGTTGCCGACTCACACGCAGTTTTTTATTCCTGATGAAAGTAAACCTTATGAATGTCTGGCAATGTGAAAATCCAACCGGTGTCGAAGCATTGCGCTGGGTCAATCTACCGACACCTCAGCCGGCCCCAGGTGAAGTACTTATTCGTATACAAGCCGCCAGTCTGAATTTTCCTGACCTACTGATTGTGCAAAACAAATACCAAATGAAGCCCGAGCTTCCCTTTGTGCCAGGATCAGAATTTGCCGGCATTATTGAAGCCGTCGGTGAAGGGGTAACCCATCTCAAACCCGGTCAGTCTGTAGCCTGCCTCAAGGGAACCGGCGGCTTTGGCACACATACGCTTGCTCCGGCAAAACTGTGCCTGCCACTGCCTTCGGATTTTGATCCCGTAGACGCAGCCGCCTTCATCATGATTTATGCAACCTCTTACCATGCATTGATTGACCGCGCTGAACTCAAACCCGGTGAAACCGTTTTCATTCTGGGTGCAGCAGGTGGCGTTGGTACGTCTGCTATTCAAATTGCAAAAGCCGCCGGGGCTCGTGTGATTGCTGCAGCTTCTTCAGCGGAAAAGTGCGATTTATGTTTGAAGCTCGGCGCTGATGAAACCATTAATTACAGCGAAGGCAGCTTCAGAGAAAAACTCAAAGCCATGACCGATGGCAAAGGCCCGGACGTCATTTACGATCCCGTCGGCGGTGAGTATTCAGAACCGGCATTGAGGTCTATCGCCTGGCGTGGCAGGTACTTGGTTGTGGGCTTTGCTTCGGGTCCCATACCCAGTATTCCTTTGAACCTGGCCTTGCTAAAAGGCGCTTCTATTGTTGGTGTGTTCTGGGGTGAATTTGCGAGACGCGAACCGGATAACAATGCAGCAATGATGAGTAAATTAATAGAATGGTATTCAGAAAAGAGGATAAAACCCGTGATCGACTGTACAATGCCCATGAGCCAACTCCCTGCTGCTTACAGTCGAATGAACCAAAGACTGGTGATGGGCAAACTGGTGATGGTCAACGAATAAAGCCAAACCTGTTAATCAATGGCAAAATCATCTTTTCACGTTATTTCATAACATCAACCCTGACTTGTTAACTTTTAGGATAAGGTAATTTATGGCACAAATTCTTCAATCGCTGTACAAAACATTATTTGCAGGTTTAGTCCTGCTGATCATTGTTCTGGTTATCACCACTTCAATCACAGGTAACCCTATCCAATTCAGCCATGTCTGGTCAACGTTTGTTGTCCGCTGGCTTCATGTGGTGTCCGGCGTCATGTGGATAGGCCTGCTGTGGTATTTCAACTTTGTTCAGATTCCCTCCATGCCCAGTATTCCGGATGAGCAAAAACCCGCCATCAGCAAAGTCATAGCGCCTACAGCTTTGTTCTGGTTTCGCTATGCCGCCTTGGCAACTGTTATCACCGGCTTATTGGTCGCCTGGATGCAAGGTTACATTGTGCAAGCGCTGACCTTGCAAACCGGCGTGGTTGCCATCGGTCTGGGTATGTGGATCGCGCTGGTCATGGCCTTTAACGTCTGGTTCATTATTTGGCCAAATCAGAAAAAGGCCCTGGGCATTGTGGTTGTCGAAGCGCCCGAAAAAGCCAAAGCAGCACGCTTGGCCATGCTTACCTCACGCCTTAACACCATGCTCTCTTTCACCATGCTCTATATGATGGTGGCTCAGCAAAACGCTGCGCTGTAATTTCTGCAAAGTCCCGGACTTGTGAAAACAAGTCCTCAGCAAGAACCGCATTAAGCAATTAATGCGGTTTTTTTATACCCTCCGCTTAAACAGCCCAAGTGGTTTCAAACCATTAACTGAACCCGTATGCCTTGAATTAATATATTCAAAACCTGTAAAAACAGCAGCGCCGCCAAGGGTGAAATATCTACACCTGCAATCATCGGAATGAATGAGCGGAAAGGGCTCAGCAAAGGATTGACCAAAACTTCAAACAGATTTTTTATCTGCTCGTTGGCTGAAAACCAGGAAAGCAGCGCTGAAATAAATATCATCCCGGTAACCCCGGAAATACAAGCGGATATCAACTCAAAGCAAGTTGAAACAAAAATGCCTGCATCTGGAAAACTACCGGCAATCAGCAAATATTTCAAAAATGTATACAGGCACAGCACCAGATAGGCACCTGCCAATGAGGATAAATCGATATTCTTGATGACAGGTATAACTTTTTTAAGTGGCATGACCAGCCAGTCTGTCACTTTAAAAACAAACAACCCTATATTGCCGCCGACCCATTTAAGGTTGAGTTTGATTAACTGACAATAAAACCGGAAAAGAAGCAAAGACGTGAAAAAAGAAACCAGTGTCTGTGATACGAACAGCAGGAGTTGGGTCAGCATCTAACGTCTATCAGGCAGCAACCGCTATTTTCTGAGCAAAGCCTAATTGATCCAAAGCAGTGGACAAATGCCCAAGTGTCTGATCGATGTTATGGAGTTTTTCAAGCCCGAACAAACCAATTCGGAATGTCATGAAATCAGCAGGCTCGTCGCATTGCAAGGGTACGCCGGAAGCTGTTTGCAACCCTATGGCCAAAAACTTCTTGCTGCTTTGAATATCTGCGTCTGTCGTGTAACTGACCACCACGCCAGGAGCCTTAAAACCCTCAGCGGCAACACTGAGAATTCCACGGCTTTCAAGCATTGAGCGAACGCGCGTACCCAATTCGATTTGTTCCTGACGCACTTTCTCAAACCCGTAGAGTTGGGTCTCGAGCATGACCTCACGCAAACGGGTCAAAGCATCAGTCGGCATGGTTGTATGGTAGGAATGGCTTCCTTTTTCATAACTTTCCATGATTTGCAGCCATTTTTTCAAATCGCAGGCAAAACTTGTGCTCTGCGTGGATTCAATAACCTGCCTGGCGTGTTCGCTCAACATAACCATGGCGCAACACGGCGAACCGCTCCAACCTTTTTGCGGCGCGCTGATCAACACATCCACACCAGTGGCTTGCATATCCACCCACATAGCACCCGAAGCAATACAGTCGAGCACGAAAATTCCACCGTAGCTGTGGACGGCATCAGTGACTTTTTTCAGGTAATCATCGGGCAGAATCAAGCCGGCGGAGGTTTCAACGTGAGGCGCGAAAACAGTTGCGGGCTTTTCACGCAAAATAGTTGCCACAACCTCTTCAACAGAGCATGGTGCCCAAGGCGATTGCTTTTGATGGCTAAGGGGTTTTGCCTTTAGGACAATGGTCTCTGACGGTATGTGGCCCATGTCAAAAATCTGGGACCAACGATAACTGAACCAGCCGTTACGGATGACCAGCACTTTTTTACCTGTACCGAATTGCCTGGCCACTGACTCCATGCCGAAGGTTCCGCTACCGGGAACCAATACGGTGGAATGGGCTTTGTAAACCTGCTTCAAAATCTGGGAGATATCGCGCATCACACCTTGAAAGCGTTGTGACATGTGGTTGAGCGCACGGTCTGTGTAGACAACAGAAAATTCAAGAAGTCCATCCGGATCAATTTCAGGGACTAGTCCAGGCATTTGAAAGCTCCGTTAATTCAGTACAAGGGGAAATAAATTGGGGTGGCTGATGGGGCTCGAACCCACGACAACAGGAATCACAATCCTGGACTCTACCAACTGAGCTACAGCCACCACGCTTCGATTATAACGAGCAATTGAGAAAACTCTAACTGCTCTATTTCATGTTCCTGCTGTCAACCGGGGCAGGCTCTTTGATGGAGGCCTTGAGCAACTCCTTCAAATAGCCGTAATAGGCCAGGTTTTCGGCAGTTGCCCAGGATTTAACAAACCGCTCACGCAATTGCGCGGATTTAGTCTGCGTATTGTTCTCAAGAACTTTATTGATTTTCACAATACCGTAGCCTCTGGAGCCCAAATCCACACCGATCAGGATAGGTAATTTAGCCGTACTTGCCCGCATGGCCTCATCAACCAAATTTCCTGGCAGATTCATGCTTTGTTCACGACTGAGTACGACGGCGGACTGCAACTGAGCACTCTCAGGCGTTTTCTTCCATTCGTCAAGTTTTGACTTTCCGTTTTCTTTGGCTAATTCGAGGGCTTTTTGAACCAGCACAGCCTGAACAATCATGGGCTTGATTTCTTCAAGGGGAATCTGTTTGGCAGGGAAATGTTTGGTGATGCGGGCGGCAACCAAGGTATTCGGGCCGACTTCAATGGCTTCTGTATTGCGCAAATTTTTGATACTGTCGGCAGAGAACAGCGACTTGAGCAGGTTCGCATTTGTCCAAGGTGATTTAGGCTCAGGCTTGACTTCTTTTGTCACATTTTGAGCAGTTTGAATATCGAGCTTTAATTTGCCCACTACAGGTTTAAAGCTGTCCGATTGCTCGTAAACAAGATTGGAGAACTGTTCTGCCATTTCTGCAAATTGCTTGCGAGCCTGCTGGTTTTTCAATTCTTTTTCTAAGACCGGACGCGCTTGGTTGAAATCAGAAGTTGCTGATTTAATGTCAGTCAATTGAATGATGTGAAAACCAAAGTCAGATTGAACCAGTCCACTGATGTCACCCTTTTTCAATGCGTAGGCAGCGTCCTCAAACGGTTTGACCATGGCACCACGGGCAAAGAAACCGAGATCTCCACCTTTGACAGCAGAACCGGAATCCTGAGAATTCTTTTTTGCCGCATCTGCAAATGACGCAGGATTTTTCTTGATAGCGTCGAGTATGGACTGGGCCTTTTCCCGTGCTTTTTGCTTGTCAGCATCGCTCGCAGAAGCAGCTGCGTTGATCAAAATATGGCTGGCGCGACGTTCTTCCTTGGCGGCCAGGGTAGCCTGGTTTTGATCGAAATAAGCTTTCAAGTCAGCTTCATTGAGGGTTATGTTTTTCTCAATCGCATCAAGACTCAGAACAACATATTCAATGTCTGCCGACTCGGCCGATTGGTATTCATTTTTATGAAGTGCAAAAAACTTGCTGACGTCCTCATCGGCAGGCTTTGCCTGGGCAAGAAAGTCAGAAGCAGAAAAAATAGCAATTTGAATTTCGCGTTGCTGGTAAAAAGAATCCAGTGCAACATCAATCTGTGCGGGAAAAGTCACGCTGCTTTGAGTGACTCCGTTGACCACCTGGCGCATGGCTACCTCACCACGCATGCGATTCTCAAATATTTCAGGCGTCATTCCTTGGCTGGCTAACAGTTGCTTGTACTTTTCAATATCCAGACTGCCGTCCGGCTTTTTGATGCCTGCCAGTCCCTCAATGCCTGAAATAGCCAGTGCAACGCGCTGGTCTGACACCTTGAGATTCAATTTTTTTGCACTTGATTCAAGCACACGCGTCTGTACCATTCTCTCGAGTACACCGTACTTCATGGCCGGCGAATCAAACATGGCCACGTCAATATTCGGCATGGAAGCGCGCATTCGCGTGACTTCATTTTTATGCGACTGCTCCCACTCTTCCTTGGTGATCTCAGCACCATTGACAGTTGCAACAACATCACCACTATTTTGAAAACGCTTATAGCCATCAATGCCGAATAAAACAAAGGAGGGAAAAATAAGAATGATCAGCAAAATCTGCATGATCTTTTTGTGATCGCGAATGAAATCA
>CAISPG010000024.1 GCA_903887325.1 uncultured Burkholderiales bacterium
GACCTCTCCCTTACCAAGGGAGTGCTCTACCACTGAGCCACATGGGCGAAAACGCTTCGCCTGATCACCAACACCGCCTGGAGCGGGAGACGGGAATCGAACCCGTGTCATTAGCTTGGAAGGCTAAGGTTCTACCATTGAACTACTCCCGCAACGATCGCCAGCACCCACGCGACATGGCTTTCTACACGGTTGCAGTTCACCCGGACACGTGGTGGAGGAGGCTGGATTCGAACCAGCGTAGGCGTAAGCCAACAGATTTACAGTCTGCCCCCTTTAGCCACTCGGGCACCCCTCCAGCGAGCCAAAGACTATAGCACAAGTTTGCTTATGAGAATTTCCTGTAACTGCTTTAAAAAAGTGAGTACACGCAAACTATTTTTCTAAATCCCAGGAAAAATCGGCTCCCCGGCGATTCAACCAGGCTTGCGCAGCCGAAAAATGGCGGCAACCCATGAAAGGCGCGGGGCCTCGCAAGGCGGATAAGGGAGAGGGGTGGTTGGCCTGCAACAGCAGGCGCTCACCGGCCGTCGCGGCTTCAATCAAATGGCGCTTGGCCTGGGCGTGCGCGCCCCATAACAAAAATACCACGGCTTGTGGCTGCTGCGCCACGGCGCTGATGATGGCGTCAGTTAACACCTCCCAGCCTTTTCCGGCATGCGATGCAGGCCGCCCTTCCTCCACCGTCAGACAGGTATTGAGAAGCAACACACCGCGCTCAGCCCAAGGTGCCAGCGAACCGCTCATCGGCGGCTGCAAACCGGTATCCGCCTGCAATTCTTTGAAAATATTGCGCAAAGAAGGTGGCAAACGCACGCCGGACGCCACGGAAAAAGATAAACCTTGCGCCTGCCCCAAGCCGTGGTAGGGGTCCTGCCCCAACACCACCACCCGCACTGCCGGCAAGGCGGTTAACAAGAGAGCGCGCAAAGGCTCGGGCGGAAAAATGCGCGCGCCATCGGCCATGCGCTGGTTTAAAAATGCCGCCAAAGCGTGGCCGTCAGGACTGCGCCAAAAAGCTTGCAACAGCGGCTGCCATGAGGGGTGTACCGCCCAGCGCGCCGGGTCGGCCTGCGTCAATACATCAGGCTCAGTCACCGAACAATTGCGCCAACGCTTCACCCGGCTCGGCCGCCCGCATGAAGGCCTCACCGACCAAAAAAGCCTGCACACCGGCGTCGCGCATGCGTTGCACATCCTCGCGGGTAGCGATGCCGCTTTCGGTGACCAGCAACCGGTCTGCCGGCAAATCTTTGAAAAGCTCCAGCGTGGTGTCAAGCGACACCTCAAAAGTGCGCAAATTGCGGTTGTTCACACCCAGCAAAGGGGTTTTGAGCTTGAGTGCGCGTTGCATTTCTGCGCTGTCGTGTACTTCCACCAACACCGCCATGTCCAGGCTGCGTGCCACCGCCTCAAACACTGCCATTTGCGCATCATCCAGGCAGGCGGCGATCAGCAACACACAGTCTGCGCCCATGGCGCGCGACTCGTAGATCTGGTAAATATCGACCATGAAGTCTTTGCGCAAGACCGGCAAATCGCAGGATGCGCGCGCTTGCTTTAAATAATCGGTGCTGCCTTGAAAATAACTTTCATCGGTGAGCACCGACAAACAGGCGGCGCTTATCTTGCCGTCGCCATAAGCGTAACTTTGCGCAATGTCCGCCGGAATAAAGTCTTCGCGCAACAAGCCCTTGGACGGGCTGGCTTTTTTGATTTCAGCGATCACTGCAGCTTGACCCTTGGCGATTTTGGCGCGCAGCGCAGCTTCAAAACCGCGCGTCATGACCCGGCTCTCAGCGTCGGCGCGCATGGCTTCAAGCGGTATTTTGCTGCGCCGCAAAGCCAATTCTTCATGCTTGGTTTGCACTATTTTGTTGAGTATGTCGCTCACTGCGTTTCCTTGTGTCAAGCCGCACCGTGGCGGGCGGTGAATTCAATAAATTGCTTCAACTTGGCCTGTGCCTGGCCGTTGCTCAGCACTTGCTGCGCCAGCTTCAAACCGGCTGCCATCGTAGGTGCGACATTGGCTGCGTACAAAGCCACACCCGCGTTCAGCGCCACGATGTCCAGCGCCGGGCCGGGTTGGTTGTTCAATACGGCTTTGAGCATATCGCGCGAATCCTCAGGCGTCTCCACACGCAAAGCACGGTGACTGGCCATGGTCAATCCAAAATCCTCAGGGTGTATGTCGTACTCGGTGATTTCGCCGTTGTTCAATTCGCCGACCAGCGTGGCCGCGCCCAGACTGACCTCGTCCATGCCATCGCGCCCGTACACCACCACCGCATGCTCGGCGCCGAGTCGCTGCAATGCTCGCACCTGAATACCGACCAGATCGGGATGAAACACACCCATCAAAATATTCGGTGCCGATGCCGGGTTGGTCAGCGGCCCCAGGATGTTGAACATCGTTCGCACGCCAAGCTCTTTGCGCACCGGGGCCACATTTTTCATGGCCGGATGGTGGTTTGGCGCGAACATAAAACCAATACCGGTTTGCGAAATGCATTCGGCAATAGCCGCCGGGCTTAAATTGATGTTCACGCCCAGGTTTTCCAACACATCGGCGCTGCCGCTTTTGCTGCTGACGCTGCGCCCGCCGTGCTTGCTGACTCGCGCGCCGGCCGCTGCTGCGACGAACATGGCGCAAGTGGAAATATTGAAGGTGTGCGAGCCGTCGCCGCCGGTGCCGACGATGTCCACCAAATGGCTGCGGTCTGCCACATCCACCTTGGTGGAAAACTCACGCATGACTTGTGCGGCAGCGGTGATCTCACCTATGGTTTCCTTTTTCACACGCAAACCGGTGAGGATGGCAGCTGTCATCAACGGGGTGATATCGCCGCTCATGATCATGCGCATGAGATGCAACATCTCGTCATGAAAAATTTCACGGTGCTCGATAGTGCGTTGCAAAGCTTCGCTGGCAGTGATGGTCATACAAAAAACTCCAAGGGATCGGCGTAGTGTTTCGCTGATGAATCAATAAGGACCACCCGAACGCGCAGGGGCAGAAGTGGCGCCGTTAGCGGACTGCAAAAAATCCTTCACACAGGCAACGGCGTGGTCTATGCCTTGCTCGTCAACATCAATATGTGTCACAAAACGCAATCCAATCAAACCTGTTGCCAACACATTGGCTTGGCGCAAATGCTCAAGCAAGGCCGGGCCACGTCCGTCAGCCACGTCCACAAACACGATATTGGTTTGCGCCGAACGAACGGTCAAACCAGACAAGCCGCGCAAACCATCGGCCAAACGTTTGGCCAACGCATGGTCATCGCTTAATCGATGCACATGGTGATCCAGTGCGTGCAAAGCGGCCGCAGCCAGCACGCCAGACTGGCGCATGCCGCCGCCCAGCATTTTGCGAACGCGGTGTGCTTTGTGAATCAGCTCCTTGGAGCCGCACAACGCGGAACCGACCGGCGCACCCAATCCCTTGCTGAAACACACCGACACGCTGTCGAACAAGTCGGTGATAGCGCGCAATTCGGTGAATGCGTCACTGGTGTTGGCTTGTGCTTGGTCAACGGCTGCGTTCATCACACGAGCACCGTCTAGATGAACGGCCAAGCCGTGTTGGCGTGCGAGCGCTGCTGCCTGTTGCAAATATTCCATGGGCATGCGCTGGCCATTCCATGTGTTTTCCAGCGCCAGCAAACGGGTTCGCGCAAAGTGCGCATCGTCCGGCTTGATCGCTGCTGCAATGTCTACCAAAGACATTTGGCCTTTGGCATCCTGCACCAAGGGCTGTGGCTGGATACTGCCAAGTACGGCAGCACCGCCGCCCTCATAACGGTAAGTGTGGGCGTTTTGCCCCACCAAATATTCATCACCACGCTCGCAATGCGCCATCAGCGCACACAAATTACTTTGCGTACCAGTAGGCATGAACAAAGCCGCTTGTTTGCCAGTCAAGGACGCGATGCGCGCCTCTAACGCCAGCACAGACGGATCATCACCATATACATCGTCGCCTAATGGGGCGGTCAGCATCGCCTCGCGCATGGCGGGGGTAGGTTGCGTGACAGTGTCGCTGCGCAGATCTACGGTTTTCATAGGCTGGTTTGCAAAAAGTTTTTCAACAAAGCGTGGCCATGCTCAGTGAGTATGGATTCGGGATGGAACTGCACGCCTTCTACTGCCAGTGTGCGATGCCGCACTCCCATGATTTCACCATCGTCAGTCCAGGCGGTGATTTCAAGTTCATCCGGCAAAGAGGAGCGTTCAATCGCCAGAGAGTGATAGCGGTTGACCGTGTAATCCTGCGGCAAACCTGCGAACACGCCTTGTTGTGTGGTGTGTATGACGCTGGTCTTGCCATGCATCAATTGCTGTGCACGGATGATGCGCCCGCCGAAAGCCGCGCCTATGCTTTGGTGCCCAAGACACACGCCGAGTATGGGCAACTTGCCGGCAAAATGCTTGACGGCTGCGACAGAAATCCCGGCTTCAGCAGGCGAGCACGGTCCGGGCGACACCACCAGATGCGTTGGCGAGTGAGCAGCAATCTGCTCAATGCTGATTTCATCATTGCGAAAAACTTCGATGGACGCACCCAGTTCGCCGAAGTACTGCACCAGGTTGTAGGTGAAGCTGTCGTAGTTGTCGATCATCAGGAGTTTCATTCCAAGCCCTCCTCGACCAGCTCGCTGGCTCGCAACAACGCACGCGCTTTGTGCTCGGTTTCGCGCCATTCCATCTCGGGAATGGAATCGGCCACCACACCGGCCGCCGCCTGCACATACAAGGTGTCGTTTTTGATGATGCCGGTGCGTATGGCGATGGCCACGTCCATGTCACCGGCAAAACTCAAGTAGCCGCAAGCGCCGCCGTAAATGCCGCGCTTGACCGGTTCGAGTTGATCGATCAGTTCCATCGCATGCACCTTAGGCGCACCTGTGAGCGTGCCGGCCGGAAAGGTGGCGCGCAGCACATCCATGCTGCTCATGCCGTCTTTCAATTCGCCTTCGACATTGCTGACGATATGCATCACATGGCTGTATCGCTCGACCGTGAAAGCCTCGGTGACTTTCACCGTCCCGGTTTTGGCAATACGGCCTATGTCGTTACGCGCCAAATCAATCAGCATCACATGCTCGGCTCGTTCTTTGGGGTCATTGATCAATTCTGCTTCAGTGGCTTTGTCAGCTTCTGGCGTGGCACCACGCGGTCGGGTCCCTGCCAAAGGACGTATGGTGACTTTGTTGCCTTCAGGCGTGGACTCCTGTCGAACCAGAATCTCCGGTGAAGCACCCACCACTTGAAAGTCGCCCATGTTGTAGAAGTACATATAAGGGCTGGGGTTGAGCGAGCGCAATGCACGATACAAAGACAAGGGGCTTTCAGTGAAACGCTTTTTGATGCGCTGGCCGACTTGCACCTGCATGAAGTCGCCTGCCTCTATCAAGCCCTTGGCACGTTCCACCGCTTGGATGTAATCGGCCTTGGCAAATTCACGCTCGGGCGGGTGGCTTTGGCTGGCCTTGACCACCGGCGCACTGACGGAGTATTTCAATAACTCTTTCAATTCACGCAAACGTTTTTTTGCGCGTGTGAAGGCCTCAGGCTGGTTCGGGTCGGCATAAACCATCAAATACAACTTGCCCGACAAGTTGTCGATCACCGCCAGCTCTTCGGTTTGCAGCAACAAAATATCCGGGCAGCCGAGTGTGTCGGGTGGGCAGCTGTGCTGTAATTTTTTTTCAATATGCCGTACGGTGTCGTAACCGAAATAACCGGCCAAGCCGCCGCAAAAACGCGGCATGCCTGGGCGTAAAGCCACTTTGAAACGCTGTTGGTAGGCTTCGATGAAATCCAGCGGGTTGCCTTGAGCGGTTTCAACAACCATACCGTCAGTGACCACCTCGGTCTGCGCTTGAACGCCGAAGCCTTCAGACCTTAAAAAAGTGCGCGCCGGTAAACCGATAAAGCTGTAGCGGCCAAAACGCTCGCCACCAACGACTGATTCCAATAAAAAACTGTATTTGCCACCGTCTTTGGTGAACGCCAGTTTCAGATACAAAGACAACGGAGTTTCCAGATCGGCGAATGCCTCGACCATCAACGGAATGCGGTTATAGCCTTGTGCCGCCAGGCTTTTGAATTCAAGTTCAGAGATCACGGGGAGCCTCCACAGCTCTGCCCTTTAGGGGCTAAACAATTTATCGATAGTGGGATTGAACAACCCCGGCTTCAAAGGAGGCGTAACAACTTCAACAAACAAGGTCACGCCGGGCTAGACGGGCGACGCCAAGGCCAGGCTCCCCGGTCATTGCTGCCTGTGAGGATATTGAGGTGAATAAACATGTAGAAAGTGTAACAAACGGGAATGGCAACCGGCCTTTACAAGGTCAGGTCGGCAATGCTGTTTACAAAGCCGTCACAGTCCACGCCTTGTATGGGCTCGCCGTGGTTGTAGCCATAGGTGACCAAGACCACCGGACAAGCGGCGGCCCGGGCGGCCTGCGCGTCATTTTGCGAGTCACCCAGCATCAGCGTATGCGCAGGCAACGTGCCCAGGGCTTTACAGGTTTCCAGCAAAGGCATGGGGTCAGGCTTTTTACGCGCAAAAGCATCGCCGCCGTAGACATGACTGAAAAATCCGGCTAAACCTTTGTCAGCCAACAGGGCTTTGGCAAACGCCGTGGGTTTGTTGGTCAAACACGCCATCTTCAGGCCGCGCGCGTGCAGCTGCTGCAAGCCTGTCAACACGCCGGGGTACACATCAGCAAATTGACCGTTGACTTTTTCGTAATGGTGCTGGTAGCGGGCAAACGCTGGTTCAAACAAATGCTCTACCGTGGTGTTATCACACACCATGCCCGAGGCTTTGACCTCAGGCAAATCAAGTTGATGGCGCAGCACGGTGCGGATCAAATGTTCCGAGCCTTTGCCCACCGCAATATTCACCACAGCGGGTGAAACCTTGGGTAAATCAATGTCGGACAGGCAGAGATTGAGTGCGGCTTCAAAGTCACCCATGGTATCGACCATGGTGCCGTCCAGGTCGATCATGACGGCGTGTATGTTGGTGTTCATCATGTAAAACTTTGTGCGATCAGTTATGTACCCATCTGACGTACAGAGGTATTTTTTTAATCAAGTTGGCAATCAAGCCACTGCCAGAGTGAACCACGATGGCACCATCCGGGCTACCCATATCGGTAGCAGTCCAGGTCCAACCGGAAGGACCGGAGCCGAACCAGGTATTGTTCATGGCCAATTCCGAACAGCTTTTTTCGCTCAAGCCTTCCAGCTCTGCTTGTGTAGGCAGGCGCCATTTAGCGTCTTTGGCTTCTTTGGCAGTTTTGGTGGCGGTGTTCCAGTCTTGCGCAATGGCTGTGCCGGCGCATGCAGCGCCATCCCATTTCAAACCATACGCACAACGTTGCCAAACCAAACCGGTGTCCTTGTCTTTGACCTCGGAGCCGCTGGCGTTGGCGGCTTCATAGCGGCTGTCCGGCCGGGTCAAAGGAGTGTCGGAGAAGCAAGCGGCCTGCAGTACCGATGAGGCGAGCAGGCTGAATGAAAGCGCTGAGAGTTGCAGAAAATGTTTCATGGTGTCCTTGGATAAAAATCATTCAGCCAGTGCATGACGCATCTGGTCAATCACGGCTTTGTAATCGGGTTTGCCAAAAATAGCGCTGCCAGCCACAAAAGTGTCGGCACCGGCATTGGCCACCGAGCGGATATTGTCAGGTTTGATACCCCCGTCCACTTCCAGGCGGATATCGCGACCACTGGCCTGAATTCGCTTGGCCGCATGTTCCACTTTGCGCAAAGCAGAGTCGATGAAGCTTTGTCCGCCGAAACCCGGGTTCACGCTCATGATCAAAATCAAGTCTATGTCCTCGATCAGCCAATCCAGCACGTCCAGCGGTTCAGCCGGGTTGAACACCACGCCGGCCTGGCAACCCGCTGCTTTGATGGCTTGCACACTGCGGTGCGCGTGGCTGGAGGCATCCGGATGGAAGCTGATCAGGTCGGCACCGGCTTGGGCAAACGCTAACGCCAACGCGTCCACCGGTTGCACCATCAAATGCACATCGATAGGCACCGCCACCCCGGCCGGGGTTTTGGCATGTGGCTTCAAAGCCTGACACACCATGGGGCCGAAAGTGAGGTTGGGGACATAGTGGTTGTCCATGACATCGAAGTGAATCCAGTCGGCACCGGCGGCGACAACATTTTTCACCTCGTCGCCCAGACGGGCGAAATCGGCGGACAAGATGGAGGGAGCGATGCGGTAATGGGTAGTCATGGTGGTGATTATGGTGTCAGAATCAGGTTCCTGAAGATTTTGACCAGAATTGCTGCCCATGCCAACTTATAAACTCAGCGTGGAAGTCACGCCGAATTACCTGCCGGAACAATCCAGCCCGCAAGACGGCCTGTACGCCTTCTCTTACACGGTACTTATCCACAACAACGGCAACATGGCGGCTCAATTGATTTCCCGCACTTGGCACATCAATGATGCGGAAGGCTTGCATGAAAAAGTCAAAGGTCTGGGCGTGGTCGGCCATCAGCCTTTGCTGCAACCCGGTGAAAGCTTTGAATACACCAGCGGCACGCGCTTGCGCACACCTACCGGCACCATGCACGGCAGTTTCTTTTGCGTGGCGGTGGACGGCGAAAAGTTTGAAGTCGATATTCCCATGTTTGTACTTGATGCACTTAGCGACAGCGGCAGCAAACGCCAGATGCATTGAATGGCATGGGTGAATTTGACCTGATCGCTCGTTATTTCACACGCCCTGCGCGACATGCGGTGACGGGTGTTGGCGACGATTGCGCGCTTTGGCAACCGCAGTCCGGCATGCAACTGGCTGTCTCGAGCGACATGCTGGTCGAGGGCCGGCATTTCCTCAGCACAGTGTCTGCGCAACGGCTAGGCCACAAGGCATTGGCTGTCAACCTGAGCGACTTGGCCGCCTGCGGCGCAAATCCTCTGGCTTTCACACTGGCATTGTCATTGCCGCGTGTTGACGAAGCTTGGCTGCAAGGTTTTTCACACGGTCTTTTTTTGCTGGCCGACACACACGGCTGCGAACTCATAGGCGGCGACACCACCCAGGGGCCATTGAATATTTGCATTACAGTTTTCGGCGAAGTACCGCCGGGTGACGCTTTGCTGCGCGGTGCTGCTCAAGCGGGTGACGATATTTATGTCAGCGGCACAGTGGGCGACGCCAGATTGGCGCTGGAGGTTATCCGGGGCTCGCTCAGCCTGGACGCTGAATTATTTGAAACTGCGCGTTTACGCATGGAGCAACCTGAGCCACGTGTAGCCTTAGGTCTGGCGCTGCGCGGCATTGCCAACGCTTGTATTGATGTCAGCGACGGTTTGATCGGCGATCTGGGACACATCATGAAAGCCTCGGGGGTTGGCGCTGTGCTGACCACCGGCTGGGTGGCCGACAGCGCAGCCATCAGCCCCGCTTTGCAAAGTTTGCCCCTGTCGCGCCGCCTAGACATGGCGCTGGCCGGTGGCGACGACTATGAACTGCTGTTTACTGCTGCGCCCGACCAGGCGCATGCTGTACAGGAAGCTGCCAATGATTGCGATGTGCCGGTGACTTGCATTGGCCGCATCAGCGCCGGTCAGGGTTTACAAGTGATGGATATTCACGGCGTGCCGATTTCCCGCCGCTTTGTATCCTTTGACCATTTTTCCAGCTAAAGAAGATCCATGAGTATGTCTGTGCAATGGAACGCCGCCCGCTTCATGTGGTCTCACCCGGCGCATGTAATTGCCATGGGCTTCGGCTCAGGGCTCAGCCCCAAAGCACCGGGCACGGTAGGCACGCTGTGGGCCTGGGCGTCTTATGAGCTCATGACTTTGTTCTTGACGACAAGCAACATCGGCTTATTGATCGCTTTGTCTTTGCCCGTGGGCTGGTGGGTCTGCACCGTGACGGCTCAACACATGCAAGTGCAGGACCCCAGCGCCATCGTCTGGGATGAAATCGTCGCTTTCTGGCTGATTTTGTGGCTATGGATGCCGGTTGGCTTCTGGGGCCAGTTCATCGCATTTGCCTTGTTTCGTTTTTTTGATGCAGTCAAACCCGGTCCTGTTGGCTGGGCGGATCGCCATTTCCACGGCCTGGGCTGGCGCGGCGGCTGGGGCATCATGTTTGACGACCTGGTGGCTGCTTTTTGCACGCTGCTGTGTATTTCACTTTGGCAGGCCACACGATGAACATATTGACACACATAGCGCCATTGGCCGCACAGCTGCTGCAACGAGGCTGGCAGCTGAGCACCGCAGAAAGCTGCACCGGCGGCATGATTGCCGCACATTGCACCGACCTGGCAGGCTCCAGCCAATGGTTTGAACGTGGCTTTGTCAGCTATAGCAACGACGCCAAGCATGAAATGCTCGGTGTTTCCACGGCTTTGCTAGACAAGCACGGCGCTGTCAGCGAAGCAGTCGCTCAAGCCATGGTGCTTGGGGCCTTAAACCGCAGCAAAGCGCAAGTCGCTTTGGCCGTCACCGGTATTGCCGGACCAGCGGGTGGCAGCAAAAGCAAACCGGTGGGCACCGTTTGTTTTGCTTGGGCGCTGCCCAGCGACGCGGGCCCGAGCCTGGGTGCCGAAACCGCTTGGGTCAAAGTACAAACCTGCCATTTCGAAGGTGACCGTGCCGCTGTTCGTCAAGCAACTTTGGAACATGCGCTATCGAATTTACTGCTACTGCTCAGTAACCGGCGCTGAGACTTATGCCCGGGTTTCAACCCTGATCAGTTTGAATGGCTCATGCGGGTACAGGCATGACCGATGAATGGTGCGACTGGATTTGCCACGCACCGGCTTTGATTTGCCAGACAAAACTAAAGCGCGCTGTAAATACCATAGGCCCGGTCACAGGCGTTGAAGAAAAGCTGTAACTGCCTTGGTCTATGCGGCTGTGCTGCCCGCCAACACTTTGCTGCTCCAGAATGCTTGCGCGCACGCGACGTCCGGAATCGAATACGGCCTTGAAATATTGCGCCACACCTTCCCGCCCTTGAATCAAACGGGTGGCGTGCGTCCCCCAAAGCAAAGCATCTTCTGCGTAACAGTGGCTGATGTTGTGCAAGTCTTCGTTATTGAATGCTGTCACCCAGTTGTGCAACAGATGGCTTGTGCCGTCGACTGCAAGTGTTTGGCTGCTGGCTGTGACATCACGGCCCATGATGTCAGCCGCATTTTGCTGCATGGCTTTGGCCAAATCAAAATCCAATGCGGTTATCCCGCCCGCATCATGCGTGGTCAGATTCACGGATACACGGTTATAGACATTCGACCATTCGGGGTGGTGATCCATGGCTTGAGCAACAGCTGCGACACGGTTCATGAATTCGAATGCTTGCTCAAAATTTTTGAACGCCCAAGCGTTTTTTAAGCCGTTTGGGTCTGTATGCCAATCCGGGTTCATGTGTTGAAGTTGTAGCAAGCTGCTTGCTTTGTCTTTTGCATCAAGCAGTTCGTTCATGTCAGTTGCTCCGGGCTGGCAAAGCCGCGAGTTTAAACCTGCTTTCTAAATGCTTATGGCTTGTCCTCAAGTGGTGTTAGCGAAAGCCTTTGGCCAATTCAAACCAGGCATTGACGCGTTTGGAGCCGAGGTAAGCGTTAGGGGCGGATTCCAGCGGTCGGCCCCAGCTCAGAGATGCGCGCCAGTTATCCGGGCCTAACCAGTTGAATCCCAGTCCGACACCGCTGAGGCTTTCTTCATTGGTGCCTGTGTCCCATGGATTCCGGTTGATTTTGGCTCTCGCGGCTTCTATAAAAACAGATGCAAACCATTGGCCTTTTACATTCACATATGCAGGCGGTGCAGGCAGTAATTCACGCAGTTCAGCGCTTACAAACAAGCCGCCATCCCCGGACAAAGTACCTGCTTCATAAGCGCGCACACTGCGCGGACCACCTAGCGAAAATTTCTGCGATGAATCCAGATTGGTAAAACCCCATTGTGAATCCGTGTTCAATACCAGGGTGGTGGTCGGCCGGATGAATTGCTGTCTTGATGCGCTGAAATTGATGCGTTGAAAATCGCCTTTGTGTTTGGCCGATTTTTCATCCACAGCTTCTGCGCTTGCATCATCAAATACCAACTTTCCGCAAGTCAGCCCGGCATTCCACATGGTCCGACCTCCCCCCATCCACAGGTCTGAGTTGTCGGCGTTCAGTGTGATATTGAATGCATGGATGGTTCGATCTGTTTTGGTGGTGCCATCGCCCTGGTGGTCTTGCAAGACCATGCTATCCCATTGCATTCTCAGCGCCAGGTTGCGGTATTGGCTGCGCTGCAGCTGATACCTGCCCCAGACGCTGGTTTGGTAGGCTGAACCTGATGAATGCGTACTGGCTGCTGTGTCGCCTAGGGTGTAATTCAAATCTGATACAGCCGCCCCTGCCTGCCAACCCGGGTAACCAAGCAGCCCAAGTCGATACCAGCAAACCGTTTGCCCCCGATTCAGGGTTGGTGGCCAACGATGATGTGAAAGTCAGCAGCGTAGCGGGAACTTTCTCAGACAAGAACGCTGCACCCGACAAAACGGTGGCGCTGAGCAATGCGGTGTATGCCGGTGCTGACAAAAACAATTACCTGATCATCGATCAGAAAAACAGCACAGCAACCATCAGTCCTAAAGCATTGAACGTCAGTGGCTTGAAAGCACAAGACAAGGTTTATGACGGTAACCAAACAGCGCAAGTCGATACCAGCAAACCGTTTGCCCCCGATTCAGGGTTGGTGGCCAACGATGATGTGAAAGTCAGCAGCGTGA
>CAISPG010000025.1 GCA_903887325.1 uncultured Burkholderiales bacterium
CTTTGATTTGCGACTCATAAATAGGAAAACCCGGCACCGGGTAAATCACTTCATCACCTGCACCGAAATCGGTCACCGACTGAATCGTGTAGCCGATGAAAGGCTTGGCACCCGCGCCGACCACCACGTCGTCCGCGTCCACCTTGATGCCACGGGTACGGGCAAAGTAATCGGCAGCCGCTTGGCGCAACTCGGGGATACCTGCTGACGGCGTGTAACCGTGTTTGCCACCAGTGATGGCTGCAATACCAGCTTGCTGTATGTTTTTCGGTGTGGGGAAATCGGGCTGGCCGATGCAAAAGGAAATGATGTCGTGGCCTTCACGGATCAGCTTGTTCACCTCGGCCAGCACCACGAATGCGTTTTCCGTGCCCAGCCCCAAAGCGCGTTGACTCAGTTGCGTCATGGCTTACACCCCTTCGATGATGCGTATATCGCGCACCACGGCGTTGTTGCCCAACTCGCGCATGGCCTCCTGGTAACCGGCGCTGTCATAAGCAGCCAAGGCGGCTTGCAAGCTGTCAAATTGAATCAGCACGGTACGTTGCATCTTGCCGGCTTCTTTGGCGGCGGCCGGCATGCCGCGCGCCAGAAATGTGCCGCCGGCGGCGGTCAGCGAGGGCAGCGCCAATTTGGCGTAGGCCGCCAGCGCGTCCTGGTCGTGGATCTCGTGATAAGCGCTGATGAGGTAGGCCTTGGGCATGGTGTTCTCCTTGGATTATTTTTTGACAAAGCGAAAGTGTAGACGCAACAAAAAAAACCGGGCCCGCGGGCCCGGCTCAGACAGTCAAAGGCGCGACTAAGCCAGCGACTGGTAAACCGCTTTCTCGAAGTCGTAGAACAAAGGCAGTGCTTTGACATCGGCAAACGGCAGGATTTGCGTGGAAAGTACGCCGCCCACGCCTTTGGTGCGGTCTATCCAGTAATAGCTGTTGGCCAGTCCAGCCCAGGCCAGGCTGCCTTTGGAGCGACCGGTCGGTGCTTGTTCTTCGTTGGTCATGAAGGACAGGCCCCAGCCTTTGGGCACACCGGGGAAGAACTCGGCGTCATTAGAGGCACCCTGCCCGGCGGGCTTGAGCATGGTCACGCGGATTTTGCCCATGGCGTTTTTGGACATCAGTTGCACCGTGGCTTTTTTCAGCACGCGGTTGCCGTTGCCCTGGCCGTCGTTCAACATCATTTGCACGAATTTCAGGTAGTCGCCGGTGGTGGAATACATGCCGCCGCCGCCCATCTCGAACTCGGGCTCCTGCGGTATTTCAAAGTCGATGGGCACCAGACCGTCCGGTGTTCGTGCGTGCATGCGCGAGAGACGGGCGCGCATGTCGGCGCTGATTTTGAATGCGGTGTTGGTCATGCCCAGCGGTGCCAGCAGGTTGTCGTGCATGTATTGGCCCAGCTTTTGGCCGGTGACGGCTTCGACCATCTTGCCGGCAAAGTCTATGCCGGTGCCGTATTCCCAGCGCTCGCCCGGATCGAACACCATCGGCGTGGTCAGGGCGGCGTTCTGGCAGGAAATGATGCCGGGGATATTTTTGACCTTCATGTACTGGCCGATTTGGGCGTTCCAGATGTCATAAGAAAAGCCCGAGGTGTGCGTCAGCAAATGGCGCAAAGTGACCTGGCGCTTGGGCGCACGGGTGATGGGCTGGCCGTTGCTGTCAAAGCCGGTCAGCACTTTGGACTCTTTCAACTGCGGCAGGATTTTGGCGGCCGGGGTGTCCAAGTGCAACTTGCCGCGCTCCACCTGCTGCATGGCGGCGGCACCCGTCAAAGCCTTGGTCATGGAGGCTATCCAGACGATGGTGTCCGGTGTCATCGGGCTGTCTGCACCTACTTGACGGGTACCGAAGCCACCTTCGTAAATCGTGCCGCTGCGGTTGGTGGCCATGGCGACCACGCCGGGCACATCGCCCGCATCGGTGGCGGCTTTCAACAAAGCATCTGCGCTGGCCTTAAGCTTGCTCTCTTGGGCCATGGCTTGCGGGATACCGGGTAAAAAAGCCATGGCACCGAGTGCACCGGCAGCTTTCAGGTATTGACGACGTGGGTTTGTCATGGGAAATATCCTTGAATGTGTGAAATGAAATACCCCGAACGAGATATCCGAGAACATCCTATGGAACAAAGCTAAAAATGACAATGGAATCAACACTGTGGCACGGGTAATCCATGAAGCCGTTTGGGCGCTGTTTTGCCGGGTCATAGACAACCACGGCGACTTAGGCGTGTGCTGGCGACTGGCCACTCAGTTGGCGGCGCGCGGCGTGGCGGTGCAACTGTTTGTGGACGAGCCCGGCGCTTTGCGTTGGATGGCGCCTTCGGGTTGCAACGGTGTTTCAGTCAAGCCATGGCCCGCAGATAGCGAGGTGTTTACGCCCTCGCAAGTGCCCGGCGTGGTGATAGAGGGCTTTGGCTGTGAACTGCCTTTGACTTACCAAGCGGCAATGGCGGCATGCACAAAGCCGCCGGTCTGGGTGAATCTGGAGTATTTCAGCTTAGAGACCAGCGCCCAGCGCAACCATGGCCTGCCCTCGCTTGTGCTCAGCGGCCCGGCCAAGGGACTGAGCAAATGGTTTTACTACCCGGGCTGGGGCGAAAACAGCGGCGGTTTGCTGACCGGCTTTTTAACCGGTGACACATCCCCTTCGGGAAAGAGCAACGCGACACTTCTTACTGAGACAACTACCACCCATGAAAGCGAGTCTTGCGTTTCAAGGCCACTGAACATCAGCGTGTTTTGCTACGAACCGGCGGGGCTGGGTTTGTGGCTGACGCAAATCTGTAAGCTGCCGCGCAAAGTGCATTTGCACGTCACCGCCGGGCGCGCCACGGCTGCTGTCCAACAAGCCATGCTTTCAATTGATGTATCAGGCTTATCGATGGATTTTCTGGACTACATGAGCCAGCCGGATTACGACGCAATGCTTGCGCGCATGGACTTCAACCTGGTGCGCGGCGAGGACTCACTGGTGCGCGCAATGTGTGCGGGCAAACCGTTTTTGTGGCAAATCTACCCGCAGCACGACGGCGCACATTTACCCAAACTGCAAGCCTTTCTGGCCCAAACCGGCGCGCCGCCGGTGGTGGTGCAAGCGCATCTGGCGTGGAACGCTACTGAGCCCCAGACATTGCCTGAGTTAAGCCCGGCCCATCTGGGCGAATGGTCGGCTTGGGCAAGGCGTTTGCAAGTTGAATTGGCCGGGCAAACCGGCCTGACAGAGCGACTGACGGGCTTTGTGGCGGCAAAAGGCTAAAATAGCTGCTTTTGCCCAGCACAAGCACCCTTTATGAAAACAGCTCAAGAAATCCGCGCAGGTAATGTCATCATGCACGGCAAAGACCCTATGGTCGTTTTGAAAACCGAATACAGCCGTGGCGGCCGCAACTCGGCCACCGTGCGCATGAAGCTCAAAAGCCTGATCGCCAACTTCGGCACCGAAGTCGTGTTCAAAGCCGACGACAAAATGGATCAGGTCATTCTGGACAAAAAGGAATGCACGTATTCCTATTTCGCCGACCCCATGTATGTGTGGATGGACACCGACTTCAACCAGTACGAAGTGGAAAACGAAAACATGGGCGACTCGCTCAACTACCTCGAAGACGGCATGACCGCCGAAGTGGTGTTCTACGACGGCAAGGCCATCTCGGTCGAATTGCCCACCAGCGTGGTGCGTGAAATCACCTGGACCGAGCCTGCCGTCAAAGGCGACACCTCCGGCAAAGTGCTGAAACCCGCCAAAATCGCCACCGGTTTTGACATCAACGTGCCTATTTTTGTAGCGCAAGGCGACAAAGTGGAAATCGATACCCGTACCGCTGAATACCGTAAGCGCGTTTAAAACTGGTTCGTTAAATGCAAACCGCCTGTGCCTTTGGGTTCAGGCGGTTTTTTGTTGGGTGGCAGAAAAAGACAAGGGCTTTACTTTTTAGCAACCGCTTTTTTAGGTGTGGCGCGTTTCATAGGATTCACTGTGGCCGCGTTCACAGCCAGTGGGCTGGTCTCGGTGCAACTGGCAAGGCTGATACCTTCAACGGTCAATACTGCGCCTGGAGAAACTTTGGATGGCTCCGGGCCGACAGCACCTACGGCGATATTGAATTGCAAACCGATCTCGTAAAAACCCTCGTGATAGCCATGGTGTTTGATCAAAATGGTAGCCAACTCCTTGAGACTAAGAGTTGAAGTTTGCTGCACAGGGGTTTGCTCAGTGGGTAATTCTTGCACTTATAGGCTCCAATTTTTTTGATGCAGATGTCATGCCGGTCCAAGCAGATGTAGAGTTTGGCATTGGCTGAATTGTTACGAAGTGATGGTGCACAACTGCTGGTTCATTAGCACTTTTTTAGTGCCGTCTGAATAGCAGTCGAGACAAACTCGTTCAAATTGACCGAAGCAGCGTTAGCAGCAATGACTGCTTCTCTGTGCAACTGCGGTCCGATGCGGACATTGAAAGTCCCGCTGTAAGGTTTATTTGCAGGTTTGCCTGTCCGCTTGCAGTAGTCAAGGTAATGGTCAACCGCTGCCCGAAAATTTTCCACCAACTCGGCAACTGTTGCACCCTCATAAGAAATGATGTCATCAATAAACTGTATTCTCCCGATCAGACATTCATCCTCTAGGCTCATCTCACCGGAACCTGTAAAGCCTTTGTGGATCAACTTAGTCGTTTTCAATTTATTCTCCCGAATGCGCCAGTGGTTTCTAATGCCTCTTTTGCGTCTTTGATTTGGTAGGGTTTCAAAATGCCAGAAGGATGGGTTTTTGCAATAACAACCCGAAGACCGGTTTCGTGCTCGAAGGTGTAATGCGACCCACCCCTGCATTCATTGGTGAAACCGGCTTGTGTCATCAGAGTGATCAATTCCTCCCAAGTAAATGTCTTTGATGCTGGAACAGCAAACAATTTCCAAAGGAGTTTTTGTTTTTTTGACATTA
>CAISPG010000026.1 GCA_903887325.1 uncultured Burkholderiales bacterium
CCTCCAAGGGGTTCAAGCCTTGGAAATTACACAAGAATGTGAAAAAGAGTTTCAAATCGGCACCAAACAAAATCGACTGCAAACCAGCGCCAGTATTGGCTTTATTCAACTAACCTCATGATTTAACCGGACACTACTGATTAATATTAATAATTAACTTCAGAATAAAGTCAGTGACTGCCGCTAAAAACCTTACTGTCGACAGAATTTTTTTAATCAATCAGCGCCTGCGCCACCAGCGTCTTCAGCATGCGACGGTAATACGCGCGGGTCGGGCCGGGCGACTGCGACATGAACACGCCGCAGAGTTGTTCTTTGGGGTCGGCCCAGAAATACGTGCCCGCATAGCCCGCCCACATGAACTCGCCCGCGCTGCCATGCACCGGTGCAATGCCGTCGGCCTGACGCACCAAAAAGCCCAGACCGAAGGTGTAACCGGGGGACCCAAACAGCAACTGGCCCGGGCTGACCGGTGTGGCAATCGCAGTACCCAGATGATCCGAAGTCATCAACTGCACGGTCGAGCGCGACAGTATGCGCGCGCCGTCGAGTTGTCCGCCGTTCAACATGGCTTGGCAAAAACGCAGGTAATCCGGCGCGGTGCTGACGCCGCCTGCGCCGCCCGAGTCGTTGCCGGGGGTCTGGCTCACATCAATCAATTTATTCGGTACGCCGGTGGCCGGGTCGGCGGCAAACGGCTCTGCCACGCGGCCGGCGTGGGCGGTTGGCACGGTGAAGCCGGTCTCAGTCATTTTCAAAGGCTTGAACAAACGCTCTTGCATGAAATCATTGAGGCGTTGGCCGGTGACAGCTTCGATGACGCGGCCTTGTATGTCTACCGACAAACTGTATTCCCAGGTGGTGCCGGGTTGCTGCGCCAGCGGGGCTTTACCCAGCCGCTCGACCATCTCCGCACCGCTCAAGTTGCGCGCGTCAAAGTCGCGCGCGCTGATGTACACCCCGGCGTCGGTGTAGGCCTGTTTGACCAGCGTGTTTTTGGTCAACTCGCCATAAGCCAGACCCGAGGTATGGCGCAGCAAATCCTGAATGGTGGGTTCTTTGTTGGCCGGCACCAGTTTGAAGCTGACACCGTTGTAAAGCGGGTCTAAGGTGGCGACGCTGACCATCGGGTTTTTGAAAGAAGGCAGGTGTTTGGACACCGGGTCGGCGAGTTGCACTTTGCCGTCTTCGACCAGCATCATCAGCGCCACCGACACCAGCGGTTTGGTCATGGAATAGATGCGAAACACCGAATCGGTTTGCATAGGCGCTTGGGCCGCGTTGTTCAAACTGCCGAACGCCTTGCTGTAAACCAGCTTGCCTTTGCGTGCCACCATCACCACGGCGCCGGGCATTTTGTGTGCGTCTATGTCGGCTTGAAAGTTGCTGGTGATTTTTTCCAGGCGCTGCGTCGACATGCCGACAGATTCAGGGCTGGCGCTGGGCAAGCCTTGTGACCAGGCCAGACCGGCGTGCAACAACGCGGCGGCGGCTAACAAGGACAAGCGCCCCGACGGTTTGGCGGCATTGAAAAGAGATAAGCAAGAACCCGCAGCGCGGTGTGAACATGAAAAATCAGACAAGGTCAATCTCCTGAAGAATGAAAACGGCCGGCCAGCCAGACCAGCAACACCACCGGCACTCCCAAACAAGCCGTGCCAGTGAAAAACCAGGCGTAACCGGCAGCGTCCACCGCCAGTCCGGAAAAGCCCGCCAGAAACTTAGGCCCAAGCAGCATCAATGAACTGAACAAAGCATACTGCGTGGCCGAGTACTGCACATTGGTTAAGGATGACAAATACGCAATAAAAGCCGCTGAAGCGATGCCGCCAGCCAGGTTGTCCGCCGACACCACGGCGATCAAGGCATACACATCATGACCGTGCAGCGCCAGCCAGGCAAACAGCAGGTTGGTGGCCGCACTGAGCACCGCGCCCAGCATCAATACTTTGAACACACCCCAGCGCAGCACCATGCTGCCGCCCGCAATCGCGCCGACCATGGTCATCACCACGCCGTAGAGTTTGGTCACCGTGGCGACCTCTTCCTTGGTGTAACCCATGTCCACATAAAACGGATTGGCCATGATGCCCATGACGATGTCGCTGATGCGGTAACTCCCGATCAGCGCCAGCAATAGCACCGCGTGCCAACGGTAACGGCTGATGAACTCGCCGAAGGGCGCGATCACGGCCACTTGCAGCCATTGCCGCAGTCCGCGCGCGGGTGGCAAATCCACATGCGCCGGTTCTTTGGAGAACAACACGGTCAATATGCCGACCGCCATAGAGACCGCCATGGCCACATAGGCCACCGCCCAGGCGTTGTCCTGGTAAGTGCCGGCCGGCAGACCGCCGGTTTCCGCTTTGGCCGCGATCCAGAATACGCCGGCACCGGCCCAAATCATGGCCAGGCGGTAACCGGTCTGGTAGCTGGCTGCCAGCACCGCTTGTAACCGCGCTTGCGCCGATTCGATGCGAAACGCGTCCAGCGCAATGTCCTGCGTTGCTGAGCCAAAAGCAGTTAAAAGCGCAAAACCCACCAGCGGCGTCAGCGACGCCTGCGGGTTGCTGACAGCCATGCCCAGCAATCCCGCGATCACGCAGCATTGGGCCAGCAGCAACCAACTGCGCCGCCGCCCAAGCAGCAGCGTGAGAAAGGGTATGGGCATGCGGTCTACCAGCGGCGCCCAGGCCCATTTAAAGCCGTAGGCCAGACCTACCCAGCTGAGAAATCCTATGGTGGCGCGGTCTATGCCCGCCTCGCGCAGCCGAAAGCTCAGCGTTCCCAGCACCAGCAACAAGGGCAGACCGGCAGCAAAACCCAGCGCCAGCATGCGCAAGCTGTTGGGGCTGAGGTAAATCAGCAGCGAATCTACCCAGCGCAAAGGCATGGATTGGTCAGTTGAGGTATCGTTCATGGTTGTGTATTGTGCGACCCTCGGGGAATCTGCCTGTCATGCTTTCTAAACGTCAATTCATTCACCAGTGCGCCGGTTGCGCTGTCGGTTTGTTCACCACCTCGCTGCTGGCGCGCGAAGGCGTGGAAGTCGGTAAAACCTCTGCGTTTGCCAACCTGGTGCCCGCGGCCCAGGTCGAGGGCTCAGCCACCCAGCAGTATGGGCAAATGTTGAAGCAGGCGCGTGAGAAAAACGCCCCCGCCCCGGACGACCACCCGGAGGTACTTCGTTTGCGTGCGATAGCGCAAAAGCTGATTCCCTTCAGCTACGAATGGAACCCGCGCGCCCGTGACTGGAAATGGGAAATCAACCTGATCGGCTCGGCGCAAATCAATGCGTTTTGCATGCCCGGCGGCAAGATCGCTTTCTACCACGGCATCCTTGACAAACTGCAACTCAACGACAACGAAGTGGCCATGGTGATGGGGCATGAAATCGCCCATGCCTTGCGCGAGCACGCGCGCGAGCGCATGGGCAAGAGCGAAGCCACCAACGTGATTGCCAGCATAGGCAGCGCCATTGCTTCGGCCTATTTCAAGGTCGACCCCAATCTCACCGATCAGGTGGCCAGACAAGGCGCCAATCTTCTGAGCCTTAAATTCAGCCGCGAGGATGAAACCGAAGCCGACCTGGTCGGCATGGAGTTGGCCGCGCGTGCCGGGTATGACCCGCGTTCCGGCGTCAGTCTGTGGCAAAAGATGAGCGCCGCCAACGCGGGTGCCCCGCCGCAGTGGCTCAGCACCCACCCTTCGGGCAGCAGCCGTATCAAGGAAATCGAGGCCAACCTTAACAAAGTCATGCCTTTGTATGAAAAGTCAGCCCAAGCCAAGCCTTAAGGCTGGTAGATACCCTAGGGCTAACAATCCGCATTGACAAACAAGCATGTGTCACTAAAGTGATTCAGGCGGGCGGTTTCGCCCGCTCTGACAGCCAGATCTCTTTGCCTTTGGCAAGATTCTCAAGGGAGCCACGGGTACATGCATGCACTTCAAAAAGCGCATATCCATACTGTTCTTCAGGTGGCTCAACAGCACATTCTGAATGAGGCAGCGCTTCAGCATGATGACCTGATCCGCCAGTCCTGGCTGCGTTGTGTCCAAGACCACAAGCTAGACCCGACCCGCATGCAGGAAGCCGTCATCCTGCCGCACGAGCGCTACCGTGAACACCGGGACCAGATGGAGGGTCTGATGCATATTGCCCGCCACGGCCTGGAAAACCTATACAAACAAGTGTCGGGGCTGGGCTATGCGGTCTTGCTGACCGATGACAAGGGCGTGACCGTCGACTTCATCGGCGATCTGCAATGTGACGCCAGCTTGCGAAAAACCGGCCTGTACTTGGGTGCGGTCTGGAGCGAGCAGTTTGCCGGCACCAATGGCGTCGGCACCTGTCTTTCCACTGGCGAGAGCCTGACGGTGCACCAGGCCGACCATTTCGATGCCATGCATATCCCACTGACCTGTACCGCTGCCCCGATTTACGGCGCCACCGGCAAGATCAAGGCGGTGCTGGACTTGTCGGCCTTGCATTCGCCCGAGGAAAAACAAAGCCAGCACTTCGCATTGCAGTTGGTGCGTATGTATACCCACCAAATAGAAAACGCCTATTTTTTGAGTGAGTTTCGCAACGACTGGATATTGCGGCTGGCCAGCGGACCGCATTTTCTGGAAGTAGATCCCGAGTACCTGCTGGCGCTGAATGAACGCGGCAAGGTCATAGGCCATAACCGGCGGGCCCAGGAGCTTTTTCAAAGCCCCGGCCGGCCGGTGTTGTTAGGGCAGAAAGTGGACAGTTTGCTGCAACTTTCCCTGAATGAACTGGGCAATTTCACTGGCAAGAGCCAGTTTGAAAGCCAGTCGGTCACCGTCATGGATACGCATCAGGTGTTGTCGCTGCGCGTCTCCGCACCGGTCCATGGCAAAGCCAACGCTGTGCCGGATAAAAACCTCAGCAAGACGTCCCAGCCCCCCCTGCCGCTCGCCGCCTTGTCCGGCGGCGACACTGAACTCGATAGACAGATTCAACACGCGGCCCGGCTGGCCGATTCGCCGGTCAGTCTGTTGCTGTATGGAGAAACCGGCAGCGGCAAAGAGTTTTTTGCCAAGGCAATTCACCAATCGAGTGCCAGACGCAACGGCCCGTTCATCGCCGTTAATTGCGCCGCCATTCCCGAGGGCTTGATAGAAAGCGAATTGTTCGGCTATGCCCCCGGCAGTTTTACCGGGGCCTTGGGCAAAGGAAAACGCGGCTTGATTCAACAGGCTGACCTGGGCACTTTGTTTCTTGACGAAATCGGCGACATGCCGCGCAGCTTGCAAGTGCGCTTACTGAGAGTATTTTCTGAACAGGAAGTGTTGCCGGTAGGCGCGACGCAGCCGGTCAAAGTCAGTGTGCGACTGATCTCAGCCAGCCACCGGGACCTCATGGCCATGGTGCGCAGCGGCGAGTTCCGCGAAGTCCTGTTTTACCGACTGGCCGGTGCCCGGCTCAGTCTGCCACCGCTTCGACAACGGCAGGATCTGGGCTGGGTGATAGAGCAATTGCTAGGTCTTTACGCATTGCGTCTGGAAGGTCAGGCCACACCCCGGCTGGCAGCTGCCACCAAGGTTTTGCTGCTGAAACACGATTGGCCGGGTAACTTGCGTGAATTGCGCAATGTCATCGAGTACGCCAGTTCCGTGGCGCGTGACACGCAGTTACAGCCCGAGGATTTGCCGTCTTATCTGCTCGGCGATGCGCTGGCGCAAACCGTTGTTGCGCACTTACCTGTGGCGACAGTGGAAACCCCGGCTGGCACAGACGAACGCGCAGTGCTGCTGGCCGCATTACGGCAACGGGCCTGGAACATCAGTTTGACCGCGACAGACATGGGCATGTCGCGCATGACGCTGTACCGCCAGATGAAGCGTTTGTCTATCGTCAATCCTAAAAAAGCCGATCTGAGCTGATACACCTAAGCGTTACACAGGGTGTGACAGTTGTTGCTCGCTTGTGGCAGCTAACTGCCGAAAAATCGCCGGAATTTATCAATACTTAGTTGTTTCTGACAGTCTGGTTGCAATTGCCGCAAATTCGGATTCGTGTAAACACCTGTTCAATTTGGCATGTGTTTTGCAAAAAAACAATAGCCCTGTGCGCTCAATGTACCGGGCCTTTTCAAAATCTCAACCAAAACCAGGAGACTTTTATGACGGACAAACAGCGCCCCTTCGGCGTTTCCATGACTGAAAGAGAGTTCGATGAATGTTTGCACGCTGACGAAGCAGCGTTCCGCTCGCCGATACCTACCCAGATCGTGTCAAACGGCGAATACAACCCCATGCCGCAGACAGAAAAGCAAAGGCAGGTTGAGTCCCTGATCAAAGAAATTGCAGACACCGAAGCCAAGCGCCACAACACCACGCGCCGCAAGTTCCTGGCATCCGCCTCCGGCATGGCCGCAGCTTTCCAAGCCATGAACATGGTGCACGGCGACATGTTTGCCGTCAGCGCAGCCGAGGTGAAAAACCCCGATGCCGCAGGCGACCGCAAAACCAAATACAAAGGCCAGTTCATTTTTGATGACCAGACCCACTTCATCCGCGATGACTTCAAAGAAGAAGGTTTGCTCGGTTTGACCAAATGGGCCGAAGGCGCCAACGTCAACCCCAACATCGGCAGCGTGCCGACCAACCTGTCTCGCTACAAGATGGACAACTACCTCAAGGAAATTTTTCTTGACAGTGACACCACACTGGCGATTTTGACCGGCGCACCGTTTGATGATCCAAACTGGTGGCTGCTGTCTAACGACGCTATTCAAAACGCCTGCCGCACGGTCAACAAAATGGCCGGTAGCGTGCGCATGTTGGGTCACTCCATCATCACGCCCAAGTACCCCAACTGGATGGAGGAAGTCGATCGTGCCATCACTGAGTTAAAGCCGGTGTCGTGGAAGTCCTACACCATTGGTGATCCGTTCGGCCCTTCCAAATACGCCTGGCGTCTGGACGATGAAAAGCTCATGTACCCCTTCTATGAGAAGGCCATCAAGTCCGGCATCAACACTATTTGTATCCACAAAGGTTTGATGCCGCGTGACTATGAAAAGGCTTTTGCAGGCACATGGGAAAACGCCACCGTCGCCGACGTGGGCAAAGCCGCCAAAGACTGGCCGAAGATGAACTTTGTCATCTACCACGGTGCCTTGCGGCCGTGGCTGGCCGACAAGCCCGACATGGAAATGGCGCAGTTCGAAAAGAACAGCTACATCCAATGGTCAACCGACCTGGCGCGCATTCCGGAAAAGTACGGCGTGAACAACGTCTACGCGGAAATCGGCTCCAGCTTTGCCAGTACCGCCGTCACCGATCCGCGTTTCTGCGCGGCCTTCATCGGCCAGCTCGTCAACCTGATGGGGCCGGAGCGCGTGGTGTGGGGAACCGACTCGGTGTGGTACGGCTCGCCCCAGTGGCAAATCGAAGCCATGCGTCGCCTGGAAATCCCGGACGACATGATGAAAAAGCAAGGCTGGAAGATCAAGCTCGGCGACGGTCGCGGTTCTGTCAAGAACAA
>CAISPG010000027.1 GCA_903887325.1 uncultured Burkholderiales bacterium
CCAACTCAGTTCCTGCAATCAATGGCAACGGGGACATACAGATTAATGATCGGGTGGCATGGTCAAGTAACAGCATGCTCACCTTGAAAGCCTATAGAAACATCAACATCAACGCGCCTATAAGCGCAACCGGGGCATTAGGCAAGCTGCAACTCTTATACGGCCAGGGCAGTATGCGAATGTCAACATGGACTCATCAGACGGAATTGACTTAGGCGGCTTGGCTGGTTCAAACTATCCTGATGGGGTTATTTCAGACAACTACGCTAACTATCAAAGACAGCGGCAACGCTGATGTCAGTGACAACTACAACATCCACTACGTGGACGACAACACCAGCGTGATCAACAAAGCCGATTTGACGGTGACAGCGAGTCAAGCAACTAAGACCTATGACGGCACAACGAATGCGCCCAGTACTGGCAGCGTAGGCGTTATTGCCGGAGCAGGCGCAGGCGAATCAGTGAATACAGCAGGCTCGCAGGCTTACCTGGACAAAAACCAAGGAAGCGGTAAAACCGTGCGCGCCCGTGGCGTAACTATCAAAGACAGCGGCAACGCTGACGTCAGTGACAACTACAACATCCACTATGTGGACAACATCACCAGCAGCATTGAAAGCATACTGGTCGGCAATCAAGTACCGCAACCCAGCTTACTGGTTGCGCAGCCAATCCATACCGCATTCGATCCTAAGAGCGTGTTTTACGTACAGCCTGATTTAAATGCCAGCGCCATCAATCCTAGCTTGGTGGTTCCTGCCGCTTTGCAAAAGTCCCTCATTCTGAAAAAAAAGCTGCCAACCGAATGCATTAACACTGTCGATATGAAAGATGAAAAGCCGAATACTTTGGTGAAAACATGCAGCGAATAAGTCTGTGGATTCAGCCGATCTTTTTGCGGCTGCCTACAGCCGCCAAGCCCTGAATCCCGGCAAACCCGCCTGTGAATGCGGCTGAGCTTTCGATGCGCAAAGCTTCGTTCCATTTCGCCATGCGCTCAGACCGGGCAAAAGAACCTACCTTGAGTTGCCATGTATTCCAGCCGGTAGCCAGATGCACAATGGCCGTGTCCTCGGTTTCGCCTGAGCGCGCCGACACCACCATGCCCATGCCCGCGGCGCGTGCAGCCAACATGGCCTGGTAGGTTTCGGTCAAAGTACCTACCTGGTTGGGTTTGAGTAACACCGCATTACAAGCTGTGTCGCGCACTGCTGCTTCAATCAAAGCCACGCTGGTGACCAGGTAATCATCGCCAATCACTTGTATGCGCTCGCCCACGGCTTGGGTGAAAGCTTGCATACCGGCTGTGTCGTCTTCTGAAAATGGATCTTCAACAGAAATGATCGGGTAAGTGTTCACCCAACGCAGCAGTACCGCCAGCCATTCCTCTGTGCTGTACACATGCTTGTCTAAGCCTAAAGTGTATTGACCGTTGCTGCCGAATTCGGAGGCGGCCACATCGACCGCAATGCCGACCTGGTCGTGCCGGTAACCGGCTGTTTCTATGGCCAGCGTCAAAGTTTGCAGGGCTTCTTCATTCGAGGAGAAATCCGGCCACCAGCCGCCTTCATCGGCCACGCCGGCGCGTTTGCCGCGCTGCTCCATCAGCCGACCGGCTGCGTGGTAGACATTGGCCACCATCACCAGCGCTTCGTCAAAAGACTGCGCACCAATGGGTATCACCAGAAAATCCTGGATATCCACCCGCCGTCCGGCATGTGCGCCGCCGCCGAAAATTTGTATTTGCGGCATGGGCAGACTTACCGCTTGCCCATTTGACAGGTAGCGCCACAAAGGCAGGGCTTGCGACACCGCAGCAGCCTGGGCTATCGCCAGCGAAGCGGCAATGGTGGCGTTGGCACCTAAGCGGCTTTTCAGCGGAGTGCCGTCGAGTTCAATCAAAACCTTGTCGGCACCTGCCTGGTCCAAAGCGTCGAGACCGTGCAAAGCCTGTGCAATCTCGCTGTTGACATTGGCAACGGCTTGCGACACATCCAGGCCGCCGAGCAGCGGACCGCCGTCGCGCAACTCAAGCGCTTCACGGCTGCCGCGCGAAGCACCGGCAGGCGCCACGCCGCGTCCCGTGCTGCCGTCTTGCAAATGCACATCGACTTCCACCGTGGGTCGGCCGCGTGAGTCCCAGATACGCCGGGCTTGTATTTGTCTTATGGCTGTTTTCATGAATAAGTCCACTGTTCGCGCATGAGCGTTAAGCGCGTGACGGGTTGTTGTAACCAGGCTATGGTTTTGCCTCTGATGAAGTCGTGTTGCTCAGGCTGTGTCAGGTATTCCACCGGCGATTTGCCGTCGACCCGCGCCAGCAGCATGCCGGCCAGCAGGGCGCAGGCGCGTGCCTCGAGTTCAGCGGCAGGTTTCCAGTCCACTTGTTGCAAATAGCGCTCAGACAGCGCATCAAAACAAGCCAGGTAGGCTGCTGAGTCTGCTGGCCGGTATATGCATTTCAACAGCATGTGGGTCAGCACAAAAGCCAGGTCAAAAGCCGGGTCACCCAGACAGGCGCATTCAGCATCAAGCAGCACCGGGCCATTGCTGCCGTTGAGAATATTTTTCGGACTGACATCGCCGTGAATCAACACGTGTTTGTGCGCCAATGTTTGCTGCACCAGTGCATGCAAAGCTGCGGCGCACTCCGGGTGCTTTTGCGCTGTGTGCAAAAAATACGGCGACAAGCGGATGGCGACAAAATCCTCGTCGTGGTCAAAGGTCGAAAGTAAAGCTATATCGCGGGCACTGGCCGCATGAACCTTGGCCAGTAAATCTGCCACGCGGGTCGCCGTCTGGCTGTCTGCCACGCCGTCTAGCAACTGCTGTTTCCACACCGGAAATTGCGTTGACGGCAAATACGCCATGGCAAAAATACAGTCCTGCTCGTCCTCGCCCAGCACTTGCGGCACCGAGCCGGGGATGATGCGGTTGGCGTAGCGCAACCAGGCCACTTCGCCACGGTTGCGGCTGACCGGTGCTTCCCACAAAGCCGCGACTTTGAGTTGCGGCAATGCGCGTTTGACGCAAAAACTGTGTTCTTCAGTGCTGACCTTGACGATCAGCGAAGACACGCCGCCGGTCAATGCGCTTATTTCAAATGCCTGTCCGTCTTTGAGCAAGCCCATGCGCCGCAAAGCAGGCAGCAGCGCCGCGTGGTCTGCATCTGCGTTATTCAACATGGCAGATGGCAGACATACGCTTGGTCTTTAAGACTCACTGCGTCAGCAACTTTGTACATGCATCATTCCTGTGAAACGGCTCAGCTGATCAAGGCCTGGGCAAATTCATCGGCCCTGAAACTTTGCAAGTCTTCCAGTTTTTCACCAATGCCTATGAAATACACCGCCAGCGGTTTGGCAGCAGACGCCGGGCGTTGCGCTGCCCACAAGGCAATGGCGGCGAGCACCCCGCCTTTGGCCGTGCCGTCGAGTTTGGTGATGATCAGGCCGGTCAGTCCCAGCGTGTCGTCAAATGCTTTGACCTGAGCCAGTGCGTTCTGGCCGGTGTTGCCGTCGATCACCAGCAGCACTTCGTGCGGCGCAGTGGCATCGGCTTTTTGCACCACACGCTGGATTTTTTTCAATTCGTCCATCAGGTGAAGCTGGGTCGGCAAGCGACCGGCGGTATCAACCAGCACCACATCTCGGCCGCGCGCCTTGCCGGCCGTGACCGCGTCAAAGCTGACGGCGGCCGGATCGCCCTGGTCCTGGCTGATGATGTCGACCTGGTTGCGGTCTGCCCAGACCATCAATTGTTCTTTGGCCGCAGCACGGAATGTGTCTGCCGCCGCCAACAGCACGCTGGCGCCGGCGTCGTGTAAATGTCGGGTCAGCTTGCCAATGGACGTGGTTTTGCCCGCGCCATTGACGCCGGCCACCATGATGACCGTGGGTTGGTGCTGACTGATGTCAAGCTCGCGCTGCAAGGGCAGCAGCAGTTCGGTCAATACCTGCACCAGCAAGGCCTTGACCTCGGTGCCGTCTTTGCTGCCTGTCTGCTTCACTTTGAGTTTGAGGTTTTGCAAAATGAACTGGGTGGCAGGCATGCCTGCGTCCGCCATCAAGAGCGCCGATTCAAGCTCTTCGTACAAATCGTCGTCAATCGGTTTGCCGGTGAACACCCCGGCAATGCTGCTTCCGGTGCGTTGCAGGCTGCTGCGCAAGCGTCCCAGCCAGCTTTGGGCGGCGACCTCGGCGGCGCTGCGGGCGCTTGTGCCGGGTTCTTTCGGGGGTTTTCGCTTGAACAGATTGAACATGGCTACAGGTTTCTACAATGTGGGACGCGTGCAACAGGCACGCCCCATCTCAGGTCATTCTATGAAACCCCATTGTGTTGAAAGATTGCGCCTTCACTGGCGCTTGCTGGCCATGGTCGGCAGTTTGTTTGTGGCAGGCCTGGCCCAGGCCCAGGAGGTTCAGCAATTCAAATTGCAAAACGGCATGACGCTGATCGTCAAAGCCGATGCCCGAGCCCCGACAGCGGTTCACATGCTGTGGCTGAGCGTCGGTTCCATGGACGAGGTCGACGGCTATTCAGGCGTGGCGCACGTGCTCGAACACATGCTGTTTAAAGGCACGCCCAGCGTCAAACCCGGCGATTTTTCTCGCAAAGTCGCGGCACTGGGTGGACGCGAAAACGCCTTCACCAACAAAGACTACACCGGCTACTACCAGCAAATCCCGGCCAACCGTTTGGTTGACGTGATGCGGCTTGAAGCAGACCGGTTTGCCAATAACCAATGGCCGGACGATGAATTTGTACGTGAAATCGAAGTGGTCAAAGAAGAGCGACGCATGCGCACCGACGATTCGCCGCGCATGGTGTTGTATGAGCAATTGAACGCCGCGCAGTTTGTCGCTTCGCCTTACCGACGGCCGGTCATAGGCTGGATGAGCGATCTGGACTCCATGACGCCGCAGGATGCCCGCGATTTTTACCAGCGTTGGTACGTGCCTGCTAATGCAGCAGTGGTCATCGCCGGCGATGTAGATATCGAGCAGGTCAAGCGATGGGCCGATGAGTTTTACGGCGTGATTCCGGCCCGGCCTGTGTCCGTGCGCAAACCGCGCGTGGAACCGGCGCAAAGCGGGACTCGACGCATTCAAGTCAAAGCACCGGCTGAACAGGCTTATCTGGCGATGTCTTGGAAAGTGCCGGGCTTCACCGCATTTGACGATCAGGCCGACAACCGGGATGCGCTGGCATTGACCATGCTGGCCGCGGTACTTGACGGCTACAGAGGTGCGCGTCTGGACCGTGCGTTGGCGCAAGGCGATAACCGGCTGGCTGACAGCGTTGGCGCCTCGCACACATTCAGCGGGCGCGGGCCGCAGGTGTTCGTGCTCGACGGCGTGCCTGCCAAGGGCAGAAGCGTGGAGCAACTGGAAACCGCGTTGCGCGAACAAATCGCCGAGATTGCGCGCGACGGCGTCAACGAGTCCGAAATGAAGCGAGTGCGTGCTCAGTGGCTGGCGTCGACCATTTACCAGCGCGATTCTCTGTTCAACCAGGCGCGTGAATTGGGTACTTACTGGGTGGAAGGCTTGCCCCTGGACAGCCCTGACCGGCTGGTCGAAGCGTTGGTGGCTGTCACACCGCAACAAGTGCAGGCAGTGGCGCAAAAATACTTTGTAGATGAACAACTGACGGTGGCCAACTTACTGCCGCAGGCCGGTCCCAGACCTGCCATGCGCAAACCCATACCCGGTGCCAGACACACGGAAGGTACACGATGAAAAAATATGTGTTGGCATGGCTGTCATGCCTGTTGCTGTCTCCG
>CAISPG010000028.1 GCA_903887325.1 uncultured Burkholderiales bacterium
GGCGGCGGTGGTGGTTATGGCGGCGGCGGCGGCGGTGGTTATGGCGGCGGCGGCGGTGGTGGTTATGGCGGCGGCGGCGGCGGCGGCGGTGGTGGTGATGGCGGCGGCGGCGGTGGTGGTGGTTATGGCGGCGGCGGCGGTGGTCGTCGTGAAGGCGGCGGCGGTTATGGCGGCGGTGGCGGCGGTCGCCGTGAAGGCGGCGGTGGTCGCAACGAATACTAAATAATAAACAACTGTGAAGAAAAGGCCTGTTACGCAGGCCTTTTTTTATTGCTTGTCCGGCGCTGGTACCAAAGTGGCGTGTACCCGCCCTTTCAGTAGGTACAACTGATTCACGTTATCTGCTTCAAGCTTATCTGCTTTGAATCTATTTTTGCCACGCACAATATTGACAGGCAAATGCGATACCAAGGTATCTGTATTGACAAAAAAGTGCAAAAACTCCCCACTTATTTGCATATCGTCTTCTATAGGATGCACATCATCTCTTTTCAATAATGTCTGGCCCATGAGCTGAACTTGAGATCCATCCTCATTCACAACCGCTTTTTTAGCCCTGACTGAAGTGACTCTGTCCTTTGAGTAAATCAGGACAAATGGTTGCTTGATTTCTGTGTTCATCGTGTCCTGAAAATGCTGCGCAAAAATGCCATGGACAGTTGTTTTTAATTTTCCATTCATTTCATATGATTTCAGGGTGAAATTTTGAAAATCATAATCAGCAGTGTGCGCAGGTGGTGCTGAGGGCTGAAAACTCTCCTGCCTGGGAACGCTTCTAACTAACCAGACTGAAAACAAAAACAGCGCGGCCAGCATGATCATGGGCAAGTACGCCATGACAGTCTCACGCAACCCGTGCAAGCGTTGCGCCAAGCCGGGTTGATCCCGCAAGGGGGGGCGGGATAATTTATTCATGACAACACTTCATTCAAGGCCGACGTGTAATAGCCATTGGCCATCAACAATAAATCACAGGCTTCACGCACTGCGCCGCCACCAGCCAGCGACGAGCACACATGGTCTACACGCGACAACAACTCTGCGTGCGCCTGGGCAGGTGCAAAAGCGAATGCACTGCGCAATAAAACCGGTAAATCCGGCCAATCGTCGCCCATGGCCGCAGCGTACGACCAATCCATCCCAAAACTTTGCAAACAGTTCTCGGCCATTAAAAGCTTGTTGTCTACGCCATAGTGCGCTTGTTCTATCGACAACTCGGAGATACGGCGACGCAATGCCTGACTGTCACGCCCGGTGATAACCACAGGAACTATTCCTGCACGCTGCAGCAATTTCAGACCGTGACCGTCCAGCGAGTTGAATTTTTTAACTGACTCACCTTCAGCCGTGAAGTACAAACCGCCGTCGGTCATGACACCGTCCACGTCCAGAAAAAAAATACGTACGCCGCGTGCTTTTTCAAGCAATGGGTCCGGGAAACGCAATGCCTGATTTGTCATGATCAAATTACCTTGGCGCGCATCAAATCATTGGAGTTCACCACCCCGCATAAGATGTTGTTTTCATCTACGACCAGCACACTGGTAATGCGCTTGTGTTCCATCATTTCAGCGGCTTCGACTGCCAGCGCAGTGCCCTGCAAGGTGGTCGGGTTCGGGTGCATGACATCTGCTGCCCGCATAGATCGCAGGTCGAGCCCTTTTTCAACCAAGCGACGCAAATCGCCGTCTGTGAATATGCCCAAAACTCTGCTGTTCTTATCAATAATTGCGCTGGCACCCAGCCCTTTTTGCGACATTTCCCGCATCAATTCAGATAAAGTGACATCCAATGAAACGGCGGGAATTTGATCGCCGGTTCTCATGATGTCTGACAACAATGTCAGCAAGCGCCGACCCAGACTCCCACCAGGATGTGATCTTGCAAAATCATCCTGTTTAAAGCCTCTGGCGTCGAGCACGGCCACTGCCAGCGCGTCGCCTAATGCCAATTGCGCCGTGGTACTGGCGGTAGGCGCCAGATTCATAGGGCATGCTTCTTTTTCCACACTGCTATCGAGTACCCAAGTCGCGTATTCGGCCAAGGTGGAGTTCGTCTGACCAGTGATAGCCAGCAACATGACGCCTTGGCGCTTGATTTGCGGCAGTATGGCTGAGAGCTCTTCGCTTTCGCCGCTGTTGGACAAGGCAATCACCAAATCATCCTGGGTGACCATGCCCAGATCCCCGTGACTTGCCTCAGCGGGATGGACGAAAAAAGCGGGCGTCCCGGTAGACGCCAGTGTGGCCGCAATTTTGCGTCCTATGTGCCCGCTTTTGCCCATTCCCATGACCACCACGCGACCCTTAACCGCCAATACAGCCTGTACCGCCTGCACAAAATGCTCTCCCAGGTGTTGTTTCACACCGAGAATCGCTTGCGCTTCTATGTCCAGCGTTTGGCGGGCCAAGTCCAGTATGTGCGTATGTTGTTCTGACTTGATTGAAATCATGGTTTGTCTATTATGCTTTCTGCCACCTGTGATTTAGCCCAAGCTATTTCCCGATGCAAAAACGACTGAATATTTCTCCCAACAAATCATCGGCCGAATAATTTCCTGTCAGTAATGACAAGTGGGTCTGCGCCAGTCGACACTCTTCAGCCATCAAGTCCAGCGGCACCGCGGTGAATTGCATGAATTGCGTCGCCTGAAGAAGATGGCTTAACACCGCCTGAAGCGCGTCTAAATGCCGGGTTCTTGCTGTAAATACGCCTTCATTAAGTCCGGCTTGCCAACCGGCCATGTCCAATATACGGGCTTTGAGTTTGTCCAAGCCGTCGCCGGTTTTGGCTGAAATATTCAAGGCCTGCGTATTCAAAGTTTGATGCGGCGCCGTGGCATCCATTTTGTTGTTGACGATGAGCAATTTGGTATGCGGCGCCAGGGCTTGTTGAATGTCTTGCATCAAACTTGTTTGTGCACTCGCATAATCCGATTGGGTTTCGCGACTCAAGTCATTGAGCAACAAAACAATATCTGCATGGCCGATCTGATCCCAGGCGCGGTCCATGCCTATTTGCTCGACTTCATCTGCCAATGCGGACTCTCTCAAGCCGGCAGTATCCAGCACATGCACAGGCACGCCTTGTATTTGTATGCTTTGCGTCAACACATCGCGCGTGGTGCCGGCAATGGCTGTCACTATGGCCACATCTGCCCCTGACAAGGCATTCAGCAACGAACTCTTCCCCGCATTCGGCTGGCCTGCAATCACCAGTTTCAAACCGTCGCGCAGTAATCGACCGTGCTGTGCCTGTGCCAGTAATTCCCGGGTTTTTTGTTCCAGCGCCAGCAACTGTTGCTCAACCTGCATTTGCTTTATGAAATCAATGTCTTCTTCCGGAAAATCCAGACAGGCTTCGATTTGCATGCGCAAAAGAACCAGCAAATCTTTAAGCTCATTCACCTGCTTTGAAAACACACCCTCTAATGAGCGCCCCGCGCTGCGAACTGCTGCTTCGGTGTTAGCGTCAATCAAATCAGCCACTGCCTCGGCCTGCGCTAAATCGAGCTTGTGGTTCAAGTAAGCGCGCGCTGTGAATTCGCCCGGGTGCGCCAGGCGTAAATGGGGTAACAGCGCTAAGTCGTTTGGGTTTTTTTGAAGGCCAAGTTGCAAACAGTTTTGCAACAACATCTGTAACACCACCGGTCCACCATGGCCTTGCAATTCCAGCACGTCTTCACCGGTGTAACTGTGCGGGGCTGGAAAGAAAATCGCCAGGACCTGGTCAATGTTGTCGCCGTGCTGATCTTTGATGGTTACCAGTTGCGCGACTCTTGGCGTGAGTTGGCGGTTCGTGAGTTCTTGCGCAAAATTCAACAAGTGTTTGCCGCTGAGCCGCACTACGCCAACAGCACCACGCCCCGGCGGCGTGGCCAGGGCAATGATGGGATCATCCCGCTGCGACAACATAAGGCTCAACAGCGTTTAAAAACACTGCACTTATTTGATGATGCCAAGTTGTTTGTTGATCATCCATTGCTGAGCAATCGACAAAATATTATTGGTTAACCAATACAGCACGAGGCCCGCCGGGAAGAAAAAGAACATGACGCTGAACGCCAGTGGCATGAACCACATCATTTTGGCTTGTATCGGGTCTGGTGGTGTGGGATTCAACCAAGTCTGGAACATAGAGGTTGCCGTCATCAGCAAGGGCAAAATAAACCAGGGGTCAGGTGCCGCCAAGTCATGTATCCAGCCAACCCAGGGGGCGTTGCGCATTTCAACCGAGGAAAGAAGCACCCAATAAAGCGCAATGAAAAAAGGTATTTGCACCGCAATAGGCAGGCACCCGCCGAGGGGATTGACTTTTTCTTCGCGGTAGATCTTCATCATCTCCATTTGCATTTGTTGCGGGTTGTCTTTCAGACGCTCTCGCATTTCCATGATCTTGGGATTGATGGCTTTCATCTTGCCCATGCTCTTATACGCCTGGGAATTCAGCCAGTAAAAAGCTATTTTCAATACCACCACCAAAGCCACAATAGACCAGCCCCAGTTACCGATGACCCGGTAGAGTTCATAAAGCAACCAATATAAAGGCTTTGACAAAATAGTCAGCCAGCCGTAGTCCTTGACCAACTCTAGACCCGGGTAAAGAGATTCGAGTATTTTTTCTTCTTGCGGGCCGACAAACAAGCGCGCCGTTTGCGATAGCTGAGTGCCAGGTGCGATCGCCGGTAAGGGTGCGACCATGCCGACTGCGTATAAGTTGTTGTCCAGCTTGCGTGCAAACAAATCGCGTTGCTGCGTATCGTCTAGCAACCAGGCGGACGCAAAATAATGTTGAACCATGGCCACATAACCTTGGCTGCTTTGCTTCTCAAAATCGGCTTTGTTTTTTTCTATGTCGCTGAACTCTATCTTCTGGTATTTTTTCTGCGTTGTAAAAACGGCCGGGCCGGTGAAAGTCGAGTAAAAAGAAGATTCGCCTTCGGGTTTATTGCCGTCACGAACCAATTGCACATACAGCTGCGGACTGACTGGCGCAGAGGAAACATTGACGATGTCATGTTTGACTTCTATGGCGTAACTGCCGCGTTTCAAAATATAAGTTTTGACCAGTTTCACATCACCGACAGGCACAGACTCAAAACGCAATTGCAACTCGTTTTCTGACTCCTTAAGCATTTTTGATCCGCTGAAAACCATAGGTGTTTTATGCGTAGGCCAGCCTGTCGCAGACGCTGCGCCAATCAATCCGCTTTGCGCCAGATACACACGCTCCTTACTGTCGTCCATGAGCAGCACATTGCTGCCAGCGTGGTGTATATCTTTGTGCTTGAGCAATTCCGCGCGCACCAGACTGCCTCCTTCGGTACTGAATTGCAACTTCAGCACATCGGTTTCAACATCGATACGCTGGGCGGCGGGTGCGGCCTGCAAAACATCGCCTGCATTGTTTTGCTGCAAGCCGGCGGGCTTCGCTGTATTAACGTCCGGTGTAGGCGCCTGGGCAGTAGCGCCGGTCTGAACCGGGGCGGTCTGCACGGCAGACGGGAAAAACGTCGGCTTTTTACCGTTATGAATTTGCCACTGGTCCCACAACATTACCAGCGAAAAACCGAAAACAACCCAAAGAATGGTGCGGCGAATATCGTTCATGGAAATTTTGACTCAGTCGAAGAAGATGAAGTGCGGCCAACAAATGGCCAAAGAGAATACGTTTGGTTTATTTCCGGCACAGGGTCATGCCCGCCAATGCACCAGGGATGACAACGCGACAAACGTTTGAGGGTCAAGTAGCTGCCGGGGCCGGCGCCATGTGATTCAAGCGCTTGTAATGCATAGGCCGAACATGTTGGCGAGAACCGGCAGGAGGAGCCCAGCCAAGGGCTAAGTACCAGCCGGTAGGCTTTGACACCGGCGATCAACAGTTGCTGCATCATGGTGTTTGGAGTGCCTTATCAAACAATTGCCGGAGTTCAGTGCGAACGGCTTGCTTCAACGCCAAGGACGCTGCGCTGATGAATTCTGTTCGCTGGAATGTTTTTCTCAGTCGCACAACCATGTCTGCCGGCTCCAACTGGAATTGACTTTGAGCGGCAAGCGCATAAATCTGACGTTTGATGGCATTTCTTGTCACCGCATTTTTTGCCCATCGCTTAGGAACCACGGCACCTATGCGATTTCGCAGCGCCGTGCGTTGAATGTGCAACGCAAAATGGAGGGTGCTTGCGCTTACCCCTGCGGCCATGACTGCATCAAAATCTGCGCGCTGCGTGATCTTTATCACGCCCGTTTTTGCCAAATGCGCACCTGAATGCGCCGTCAGGCTCAGACTGCCAGCCGTTTACGGCCTTTGGCGCGACGGGCATTGATGACTGCGCGGCCACCTTTTGTTTTCATGCGGACCAAAAAACCATGGGTACGAGCACGGCGGGTTTTAGAGGGCTGGTAGGTACGTTTCATGTTGAGAATCTCTGGTACAAAGCTAAACCGTGCATTATCTCTGTTTTTTCAGCCTTTTTTAAAAAATATCTCTTGTCAATGACAACTTGTGAAGTATTTTGTGGGTGAAAGTCGAAATTCTGCTGTTTCTGTGGATAATTTTTTGATAAAGTACTCGAAATGTGCTTTATTCAGCTTTCTATCCACAGTTTGATCTATTGGTCTGCAGCAGCATGAGTTCTTCCATGCTGCCTTCTGAAAATAACGATGCCGGCCAGGCATTATGGCAATCCTGTATCGACCTTTTAGCTCAGGAATTGCCTGAGCAACAGTTCAATACCTGGATCAAGCCGCTGCAAGCGGCTGTGTCTGACGATTTCTCCAAACTCACCATTGTTGTCATCAACCGCTTCAAGCTTGACTGGATACGCGCACAGTATGCCGGGCGCATCAGTGCACTGCTGAATCAGTTATACGGCCAGCCTGTGCATATCGAGTTCTCCCTAGCGCCCAAAGAAGCGCCGGTCAGAGAGCCGGTTTTACGCACAAGCCATGAAAATGACGAGTTTTCCAGTGCAGCGAGCTCAGCGGCGTCAGACACAGCGCTGAATGTGTTTAAAAACCGGCTCAACAGCAGCCTGTGCTTTGACACCCTGGTCGAGGGTACGGCCAACCGCATGGCACGTGCAGCTGCCATGCACATCGCCAATGTGCCCGGACAGCTCTACAACCCATTGTTTATTTACGGTGGGGTTGGCTTAGGCAAAACCCATTTGATGCATGCGGTAGGCAACCAATTGCTGCAAAACCGCCCGGACGCCAAGGTGCTTTATATCCATGCGGAGCAATTTGTGTCTGATGTGGTGAAGGCCTACCAGCGCAAAACCTTTGACGAGTTCAAGCACCATTACCACTCGCTGGATCTGTTACTGATTGACGATGTACAGTTTTTTGCCAACAAAGACCGGACCCAGGAAGAGTTTTTCAATGCGTTCGAAGCATTGCTCGCAAAAAAATCACATATTGTGATGACCAGCGACACATATCCCAAGGGGCTGGCAGACATACACGAGCGCTTAGTGTCACGTTTTGATTCAGGACTGACTGTCGCCATTGAACCGCCTGAGCTTGAAATGCGGGTCGCTATTTTGATCAACAAATCCCGCGCGGAAGGCTCTGAAATGCCCGAAGAAGTGGCGTTTTTTGTCGCCAAAAATGTTCGCTCCAACGTGCGGGAACTTGAAGGCGCATTGCGTAAAATTCTGGCATATTCAAGGTTCAACCAAAAGGAAGTGTCGATTCAGCTGGCGCGTGATGCCTTGCGCGACCTGCTGTCTATACAAAACCGCCAGATTTCTGTGGAAAATATTCAAAAAACTGTGGCTGACTATTACAAAATCAAAGTCGCTGACATGTATTCGAAAAAACGGCCTGCATCCATTGCCAGACCGCGGCAGATCGCCATGTACCTGGCCAAAGAGCTGACGCAAAAAAGTCTTCCTGAAATCGGTGAATTGTTCGGCGGGCGTGACCACACCACCGTTTTACATGCAGTGCGAAAAATTTCTGCTGAACGTCAAACACTGAACGAATTGAACCAGCAATTGCATGTGCTTGAACAAACACTCAAAGGATAAAGAATGAATTCTTCTATGCCTAACCCTGTGGATAGAATCAGCACAACTACAAGCTTATCCACAGAGAATGTGATTCTTGGAAAGTTATTCATTGTCTGCAGCATCATAAAAAGCCACTTGCAAACAGTTTTTGCTGGTAGCCAAGTGCTTGATGTCAAAGTAGAAAACCGGCTTGTCCACAGAAACAGGGCTTGCTTATCTACTACTGCTATTGATTTATAAAGAATTTAAGAAGAGGATGACATGATTGTCTTGAAAGCCACCCAAGAGCAAATTCTTGCTTCCCTGCAATCGGTTGCAGGCATTGTCGAGCGCCGTCACACCTTGCCTATTTTGGCCAATGTGATGCTTCGTAAAACCGGTGATGATGTGCAACTCACCACCAGCGATCTTGAAATTCAAATCCGTACCCAGGCCTCGTTGGGCGGAGACAGTGGCAATTTCAGCACCTCGGTTGGTGCACGCAAACTGATGGATATTTTGCGTTCTATGCCCTCTGACCAAACAGTGACGTTGGAATCGAATCAAAACAAATTGCTTTTGAAGAGTGGCAAAAGTCGGTTTTCTTTACAAACATTGCCGGCTGAAGATTTCCCATTGGTGCAGGAATCTGCGAATTTCGGCCCTGCTTTCAGCGTGCCGCAAAAAACGCTCAAAGCTTTGCTGCAACAAGTTTCTTTTTCAATGGCTGTGCACGATATCCGTTACTACTTGAACGGTATTTTGTTTGTTGCCGAAGGCAAACAACTCAGTTTGGTCGCCACTGATGGACACCGTTTGGCGTTCACTTCTGCCACGTTGGAATTAGATGTTCCTAAGCAAGAGGTGATTCTGCCGCGCAAAACAGTGTTGGAGTTGTTGCGTCTATTGAGTGACAAAGAAGGCGATATTCACATGCAGTTCGCCACCAACCAAGCGAAGTTTTCTTTCGATGGAAAGGAATTTGTCACCAAACTCGTAGAAGGTAAGTTCCCAGACTACAACCGCGTGATTCCCAAGAGCCATAAAAACAGCATCACTCTGGGAAAAAATGCATTGCTGGTGTGTTTACAGCGTATTGCTATTTTGACCACCGACAAATTCAAGGGCGTTCGCATTAATCTGGAACCTGGTGTTCTTCGTGTGGCATCCAGCAATGCCGAGCAAGAAGAGGCGATTGACGAAATTGAGGTTGACTATTCAGGCGACTCTATCGAGATAGGTTTTAATGTGTCTTACCTCATCGATGTTCTGCTCAACATGAACGAAGACATGGTACGCATGGACCTTGCCGACTCCAACAGTTCTGTGCTTGTGACCATTCCTGAAAATGCCTTTTTCAAATATGTTGTCATGCCCATGCGTATTTGAGCCAATTAGTAACTAGGTTTTTTCTGTTTCCTGTTCGCGCTATACAGCGCTAGATGAATTGATATATGACGACAAGCAACACCGATACTGGCGCAGATGGCCAACCTAATGTTCCCGCCGCTGACCAGGCGTATGGAGAAAGCTCGATCCAAATTCTTGAAGGTCTTGAAGCGGTACGTAAGCGACCAGGCATGTATATTGGCGACACATCTGACGGAACTGGTTTGCACCATTTGGTTTTTGAGGTGGTTGACAACTCTATTGACGAAGCACTTGCCGGACACTGTGACGACATTGTTGTCACCATTCATTCAGATAATTCCATCAGCGTGACTGACAACGGCAGGGGCATACCTACCGGCGTCAAAATGGACGACAAACACGAACCCAAGCGCAGTGCGTCTGAAATTGCCTTAACTGAATTGCACGCAGGCGGTAAGTTCAATCAAAACAGCTACAAGGTCTCAGGCGGCTTGCACGGTGTCGGTGTCTCCTGCGTGAATGCCTTGTCCAGATGGTTGCGTCTCGTGGTTAGACGCGACGGACAGGTTTTTACTTTGGAGTTCGCCAAGGGCTTTGTGCAAAACCGTTTGCTTGAAATGGTTGATGGCGTCGAAGTCTCGCCTATGCGCGTGACAGGTGTGACGGACAAGCGCGGTACTGAAGTTCATTTTTTGCCCGACACGGATATATTCACGCAAAACCATGACTTTCATTATGAAATTCTCAGCAAGCGTTTACGTGAACTCAGTTACTTAAACAACGGCGTGCGCATCCGTTTGATTGACGAGCGTACCGGCAAGTCAGATGATTATTCTGGTGCCGGCGGCGTCAAAGGCTTTGTCGAATTCATCAACTCTGGCAAAAAAATCCTGCACCCAAATGCTTTTTATGCCGAAGGCGAGAGGCCTGCGGAAAGCTACGGTGGTATTCCCGGCACACACATAGGTGTTGAAGTTGCCATGCAGTGGAATGACGGCTACAACGAGAGCGTGCTTTGTTTTACCAATAATATTCCTCAACGCGATGGCGGCACACATTTAACAGGATTGCGAGCCGCCATGACGCGCGTGATCAATAAATACATAGAAGAGCATGACTTTGCCAAAAAGGCAAAAGTTGAAGTTACCGGTGACGATATGCGCGAAGGTTTGTGCTGTGTCTTGTCGGTCAAAGTACCTGAGCCGAAATTCAGCAGTCAGACAAAAGACAAACTGGTGTCCAGCGAAGTCCGCGCCCCGGTGGAAGACATTGTCGGCAAAGTGCTGGGTGACTATTTGCAGGAACGCCCGAATGACGCCAAAATCATTTGCGGCAAGATCGTAGACGCGGCCAGAGCCCGCGAAGCCGCGCGCAAGGCGCGTGAAATGACGCGACGCAAAGGCGTTCTTGACGGCATGGGCCTGCCCGGCAAACTCGCTGACTGCCAGGAAAAAGACCCGGCGCTATGCGAAATCTACATTGTCGAGGGCGATTCGGCCGGTGGATCAGCAAAGCAGGGCAGAGACCGTAAATTTCAAGCCATATTGCCCTTGCGCGGCAAAATTTTGAATGTTGAAAAAGCACGTTACGACAAGTTGCTGACCAGCAATGAAATTTTGACGCTCATTACTGCCTTAGGTACAGGCATAGGCAAGGTGAGCGCTGAATCCGGCAAGTCAGGCACTGATGATTTCAACATCGATAAATTGCGTTACCACCGCATCATCATCATGACCGATGCTGACGTCGACGGCGCTCACATACGCACCTTGTTGCTCACCTTCTTTTACCGGCAAATGCCTGAACTGGTTGAGCGCGGGCATATTTACATTGCGCAACCGCCTTTGTACAAAGTCAAGGTCGGTAAGGAAGAGCAATACCTCAAGGATCAACCGGCGCTTGATATGTTTTTGATGCGCATCGCCTTGAAAGATGCCGCCTTGTTTACCGGTGGCGCTAATCCGCGCAGTTTGAGTGGTGAGACGCTCGCAGAGTTGGCCAGAAAGCACCAATTAGCCGAGGCTGTGATTTCCCGGTTAAGCAGCATCATGGATGCTGAAGCATTGCGCGCCATGGCAGATGGCGTGTCTCTCAGTCTCGATAATCTTGATGTGGCTCAGACTTCGGCGATCAGTCTGCAAAATAAATTGCGTGAACTCGGCAGCGGCTCTGAAGTTGCCGCCGAATTTGACGTCCGCACTGATAAACCGGTGCTGCGCATCAGCCGCCACCACCATGGCAACGTCAAGAGCAGTGTCATCACGCAGGACTTTGTACATGGTGCAGATTACGCGGCCTTGGCCGAAGCGGCGTCTACCTTCCGCGAATTGTTGGGTGAAGGCGCACGTGTTGAGCGAGGCGAGGGCGAGCGACGCAAAGAAGAAAAGGTTACTGATTTCCGTCAGGCCATGCGCTGGCTGATTGTTCAGGCTGAGCACGCCACGGCCCGTCAGCGCTACAAGGGCTTGGGCGAGATGAACCCCGAGCAGCTGTGGGAAACCACCATGGATCCCGCGGTTCGCCGTTTATTGCGCGTGCAAATTGACGATGCGATTGAAGCGGATCGCGTGTTCACCATGTTGATGGGGGACGAAGTGGAGCCGCGTCGTTTGTTCATTGAAGGCAACGCTTTGCGGGCTGCGAATATTGATATTTAAGTATGGCTCACATTGGTATTAGAAGCACCCCCTTCACAGGGCAGCGGCCTAAAATGCTTTTTTGACTGAGGTGTATGCATGCTATATCCAGCGCATTTTGATGTGATTGTTGTCGGTGGCGGCCACGCCGGTACAGAGGCCGCGCTGGCCAGTGCGCGCATGGGTTGCCGCACCTTGTTATTGACGCACAACATTGAAACACTGGGTCAAATGAGTTGCAATCCTTCTATTGGCGGGATTGGTAAAGGTCATCTGGTCAAAGAGGTAGATGCTCTAGGCGGTGTCATGGCGCTGGCGACTGATCTGGCGGGCATCCAGTTCCGCATACTCAACCGCTCTAAAGGTCCGGCCGTGCGCGCCACACGTGCGCAGGCTGACCGTATGCTTTACAAAGCCGCTGTTCGGCAACGGCTTGAAAACCAGCCAAATCTGTGGTTGTTTCAGCAAGCGGTCGAAGATTTGATGATCGACGGTTCAAGAGTAGTCGGTGCAATCACGCAAGTTGGTATTCGCTTTACTGCCCGGACGGTGGTTTTGACGGCGGGCACTTTTCTGGATGGAAAAATCCATGTGGGTTTAGAAAACCATTCAGCCGGGCGCGCCGGAGATCCTCCGTCCTTGCGTTTATCGGCACGATTGAAAGAATTGAAGTTACCGCAAGGCCGCTTGAAAACCGGTACCCCTCCGCGCCTCGACGGGCGCAGCATTGATTTCACGCGCTGTTCTGAACAAGCGGGGGACGGCATGCCCGGTGGCGAATCCTCAGAGTTACCGGTTTTCAGTTACATGGGCCGTCGCGACATGCATCCGGCTCAGGTGGCTTGCTGGATCACGCAGACCAATGAAAAAACCCACGACATTATTCGAAGCGGGCTTGACCGCAGCCCTATGTTCACCGGATTAATCGAAGGCGTAGGACCACGCTATTGTCCAAGCGTGGAAGACAAGATCAACCGCTTCGCCGATAAGAGCAGCCATCAGATTTTTCTCGAGCCCGAAGGGCTGACAACCCACGAGTATTACCCTAACGGGATTTCCACCAGCCTTCCTTTTGATATCCAATACCAGCTGGTCAGATCCATGGCTGGCTTGGAAAACGCACATATTTTGCGCCCGGGTTATGCGATTGAATACGATTACTTTGACCCGCGCGAACTGCGCAGAAGCTTTGAAACCAAGTCTATTCAGGGTTTATTCTTTGCAGGACAAATCAATGGAACCACCGGATATGAAGAAGCCGCAGCCCAGGGTTTGTATGCCGGCATCAATGCGGCTTTGCTATGCCAGGACAAAGAGGCGTGGACTCCCGGGCGTGATCAGGCGTACCTCGGTGTGCTGGTTGATGACTTAATCAATCAAGGCGTGGTTGAGCCTTACCGAATGTTCACCAGTCGCGCTGAGTTCCGCCTTCAGTTACGTGAAGACAATGCCGACGCGCGCTTGACGGAAAAAGGCCGCGAGCTGGGATTGATTGACGATGCACGCTGGGATGCTTTTTGCCGAAAGCGAGATGCTGTTTCACGTGAAACACAGCGCCTGGCGTCTACTTGGGTCAACCCGGGCAATCTGTCTCCCGCCGAGTCCGGGCGGATTTTGGGCAAACCAATAACACATGAACACAGCCTGTCAGATTTGTTGCGCCGTCCGGAGGTCAGCTATAAGCTGCTGATGAGTCTTGATGGCGGGCGTTTTGCAAGCGCCGACCTTGCTGCGCTTGACGATGTTTCACGTGAAACAGTGGTCGAACAGCTCGATATCGCGGCCAAATACTCAGGCTACATAGACCGGCAGCAGGAAGAGGTGAGGCGCGCTGCGAGTTATGAACATTTGGTTTTGCCTGTTGAGCTTGATTACATGTCCATTCCCGCGTTAAGCGTAGAGGTGCGGCAGAAGCTGCAAAAACACCGGCCCGAAACCCTGGGGCAGGCTTCGCGCATTTCCGGCGTCACGCCTGCTGCTATCTCATTGTTGCTGGTTCACCTCAGAAGAGCGCGCTTTGGCGGCGCGGCGGAAAAAGCCGGAGCCCTGGGTTGAAGAAGGCTTTGGCCTTGGCGCTGGCCGACGGCTTGCAGTCTTTGTCGTTGGAGTTAACTCTGGCTCAGCAACAGGCCTTGCTGGATTACATTGCATTGCTGTGCAAGTGGAACAAGGTCTATAACCTGACCGCCGTGCGCGAACCCGAGCACATGCTAAGCCATCATGTGCTGGACTGTTTGGCCGTGCTGCCGCCATTGAAACAAGTTTTCTCCGAAGCCCTGGACTTGATTGATGTCGGGGCAGGCGGCGGCTTGCCGTCTGTGGTTTTCGCCATTGCCTGTCCGCACTGGCAGATTACCGCGGTGGATACGGTGGCGAAAAAAGCGGCGTTTATTCAAACCACGGCGCACAGTCTTAGGCTGGTTAACCTGAGGGCTGTTCATTCCCGGGTTGAGGCGTTGACCGGAGGCTTTGATGTGGTGACCTGTCGCGCTTATGCCTCGTTGCGTGATTTTTGCGATTCGTCACGCCATTTGTTGAAGCCGAACGGCGTGTGGATGGCCATGAAGGCAAAACTGTCGGCTGAAGAATTGACGGATTTGCCCGCTACCGTGCGCGTCGACAAAGTGGAAACGCTGGCGGTTCCTGGCCTGGATGCGGACCGGTGTCTGGTCTGGATGCGTCCGGTTTGACCCGTGACACGGGCGGCTTGTGTTGTCCTGATTCGGGTTTTCAGGTGGTACGAATGTCCAGACAAGCTGCATTTTGATGGCAATGGTCGTGTTTCACGTGAAACAATGCGCTAACCGTGGTTGACTGGCAGTTACACTGTCAGGCTCCCACAGGCTATCAGTCTCAAGGTTCTTCCATGGTTGGCATCACAGATTACCCGGCTTTTGCCGGTGCCGTCATTGTATTTTTGGCAATTCCCGGCCCGGGTAATTTGGCTTTGCTGACTGCGACCGCGACAGGCGGACGTAAGGGCGGCATCAGTGCAACCGCCGGCGTCATCGCCGGTGACTTGGTGTTGATGTGGGCGGTGGTTGCCGTGTTGACGTTCTTATACGGTTTGCGTTTGGTTTTACAGAAATAATCACCATGGCTCATATTTTTTGCATTGCCAATCAAAAAGGCGGGGTTGGTAAGACCACCACCACCATCAATCTGGCCGCCGCCTTGGCGGCCATTGGCCAGCGGGTCTTGATGATCGATCTCGACCCTCAGGGGAATGCCACCATGGGCTCGGGCGTAGACAAACGCCAGCTGAAGTTTTCGGTGTATGGCGTGTTGCTGGGCGAAAACTCTATTGAACAGGCGCGTACGCGCAGCCGCTGGGGCGAAGCAGCGGCCCGCCAGGACATGCCGACCTATGACGTGCTGGGCGCCAACCGCGACCTGGCCGGCGCCGAGGTGGAGTTGGTCAACCTGGAGCATCGCGAAAAGCGCTTGAAAAACGCCATTGCCGAAGCCATTCACGAGTACGACATCGTGCTGATCGATTGTCCGCCGTCTTTGTCTTTGCTGACCCTGAACGGCTTGTGCTCAGCGCACGGCGTCATCGTTCCCATGCAGTGCGAGTACTTTGCGCTGGAAGGACTGACCGACCTGGTCAACACCATCAAACAGGTGCACGCCAACTTGAACAAAGACTTGAAAATCATAGGCTTGCTGCGTGTCATGTTTGACCCGCGCATCACCTTGCAGCAACAAGTCAGTGATCAACTTAAAGCCCATTTCGGCGAGAAGGTATTTAATACCTTGATACCGCGCAACGTGCGTCTGGCAGAAGCGCCCAGCTACGGCCTGCCCGGGGTGGTGTTTGACCCGTCAGCCAAAGGCAGTCTGGCCTTTATTGATTTCGCCAAGGAATTGGTACATAGATTTCAATCCATTTAAATAACAGCAACCGCAAAGAGAAGAGTCATGGCGACAAAGAAAATCAAGGGCTTGGGCCGAGGTCTGGAGGCCTTATTGGGCCCAACCGCCAGCGAGTCCAGTCAGATAGCCGCGGCTGACAGCGCGCCCACGGTTTTGAAGTTGGATCAGCTGATCGCCGGTGTTTACCAGCCGCGCAAGCGCATGGACGAAGGTGCTTTGTATGAGTTGGCTGAAAGCATCAAATCACAAGGCATCATGCAGCCCATACTGGTTCGCAGAATAGATGACGGCGGCTATGAAATCATCGCCGGAGAGCGGCGTTTTCGCGCTGCCAAACTGGCCGGATTAACCGAGGTTCCGGTCCTGGTGCGCGAGGTCAGCGACCAAAATGCCGCAGCCATGGCCTTGATAGAAAACATGCAGCGCGAGGATTTGAACCCGCTGGAAGAGGCCCAGGGCTTGCAGCGATTGATCCGAGAGTTTGGCTTGACCCATGAAGCCGCCGCGCAAGCGGTGGGTCGTTCGCGCAGTGCCGCCAGCAATTTGTTGCGCCTGCTCAACCTGGCCGAACCAGTGCAAACCATGTTGATTGCCGGAGACATTGACATGGGTCACGCGCGCGCCTTGCTGTCGCTGGACAAGGCGGCGCAAATCACGGCAGCCAATCAAATCAGCGCCAAAAAAATGTCAGTGCGTGAGGCTGAAACGCTGGTGAAAAAAATCGGTGCCGACTTCTCGCTGGTGACACAAAAGCCGGCCAAGGAAAAGTCCCGAGACATCAAAAGGCTGGAGGAAGAGTTGTCCGATTTGTTAACGGCACAGGTTGAAATCCGGGTGAAAAAACAAAGCAAGCGTTTTGGCAAAATTGATCAATCCGGCGAAATTTCCATCGCCTTTGGATCGCTAGACGCATTGAACGGCTTGATTGAAAAATTACAATCTTCCTAAGGCATACACAATGGCGCTAACTGCACCGAGAGGTTATGCTCGGAGGCTGTGTAAGTTGCTGTCTGCTTAAGTCTTTCAATATCTGTTTTGGAGTTCCACATGTCTTTCAACCAAACCCGCTTACTTCGCCTGTGCGCCGCGGCTGCCGTCAGCCTGTGCGCCATGACTGCCATGGCGCAAGAGACTTTCAAAATCGGCATCGTCAGTTTTCTCTCCGGTCAAGCGGCGGAAAGCTTTGGCATACCGGCGGTCAATGGCGCCAAGGTATTGATAGATGCGTTCAACAAGGGACAAGCGCCCGCGCCCTACAACAAAGTTGGCATCGGCGGTTTGCAAATCGAAGTTATTTATGTGGACGAGGCCGGCGGCGCCACCAAACAGGTACAGGAATTGCGTAACCTTTATGAGCGCGACAAGGTCGATGTGGTCGTGGGTTATGTAGGCTCGGGCGATTGTCTGGCAGTTGCGCCTGTGGCTGAAGAGTTGAAAAAATTCCTGATTCTTTACGATTGCGGAACACCGCGTATTTTTGAAGAAAACAATTTCAAATACGTGTTTCGCACGGCATCGCATGCGGCCATGGACAACGTCTCCATGGTGCGTTATTTGAAGTCACGCAAAATCGCGGTCAGCGCTTACAGCATGATCAACCAGGATTACGCCTGGGGTCAGGATTCGCGCAAGGACTTCATGTTGTCCATGGCCAATTTGTACCCGGATGCCAAGCCTGCCGTGGACCAACTGCCTAAATTCGGTGCCGGCCAATACGGCACGGAAATTTCTGCGCTCATGTCTCAGCCCGCAGACCTGATTCATTCCAGCTTGTGGGGCGGCGACTTGCAGGCGTTTATTTTGCAATCCGGTCCGCGCGGCATGTTTAAAAAATCGCAAGTGGTGTTGACTGCTGCTGATCATGTCTTGCCGGGTCTGGGCAATAAAGTGCCGGACGGCACCATCATCGGCGCGCGCGGCGCTTATGGCTTGATGGCACCGCCTTCGCCTTTGAACACCTGGTGGTGGGATCTTTATAGCAAAGCCAATAATGTGTACCCGGTGCAAGCACCTTACCGCATGGCGCAGTCGCTGATGGGCTTGAAGCTGGCCGCGGAAAAAGCCATGCAAGCCAACAAAGGACAAAAACCGTCTATGGACCAGATGATGGCGGCTTTACGCGGCAGCGAATGGATGTCTCCGGCCGGCAAAATCCGCATGGCATTGGGTAACGGACAGCAGGCCATTCAGGAAACGGCCATCGGGCGCACCAAGTGGAGCGAAGAAAAGAAAATGGTGTTGATCGAAGATATTCAACACTTTGACGCCGAGTGCGTCAACCCTCCGCCGAATGTGAAAACAGAAGACTGGCTCAAGTCGGGCTTTGCCGGCGCCAAGTGCAAATAAGCTCTGCATGCCAAGCGCCGAACACGCTGAACCAAACCGGTAACTGATTCATGCAACTTGCTTTGACCATTTTGGTCGACGGCCTGAGCTATGCCTCTTGGCTGTTCATCGTCGCCTTGGGCCTGACACTGGTGTTCGGCGTCCTCAAAATCCTGAACATTGCACACGGCAGTTTTTATGCGCTCGGCGCTTATGCTGCTGCGTCTGTGGTGGCCTGGTTCAGCGGCAGCGGGGCGGCACCTTCCTTCTCGCTGTTGGCCATGCTGCTGGCGGCCATCGCCGTGGCCATGTTGACCGCGCCCTTGACCGAGCGCGGTTTGCTGCGTTTTTACTACGGCCGCGACGAAGTGTTGCTGGTGCTGGTGACTTACGCCATGTTTTTGATGATGGAAGACATCACCAAACTCATTTGGGGTGCCAATCCTTATTACGTGTCAGAGCCTTATGCTTTGTTCGGCAACATAGACATAGGCCGGCAAAGTTATGTCGGCTATGACTTGTTTCTGGTGGTGCTGGCGGTGGTCGTGGGCTTGGCCGTCTGGTGGGGTTTGAACCGCACACGCGCGGGCAAAATTGTCACGGCCGTCATACACAGTCCGGAGATTGCCTCCAGCATGGGCATCAAGGTGTCGCGTGTTTACATGGTGTCTTTTGCGGTGGGTATTTTTCTGGCCGCGTTGGGCGGCGCATTCACCGCGCCTATGATTTCAGTCCAGCCGGGTGTGTCGGTCGGCGTCATCATCATTTCTTTTGCGGTTGTCATTATTGGCGGCCTGGGCAGTATCGAAGGCGCAGCCATCGGTGCCATCATTGTCGGATTGGCGCGCGCTCTGGCGGTGCACATCATGCCTGTGGCTGAATTGTTTTCTGTTTATCTGGTGATGGCGCTGGTGCTGGTGTTCAGGCCCGAGGGTTTGTTTCAACGTATTCAGGCCCGGAAAATTTAAACCATGACCAAGTTGTTAATCACTGCATTGCTGGTGTTTGTGGCTGCGCTGGGCGCCGGTGCTTTTGTGCCACGCTGGTTGCAGTTCATGCTGACCATGGCGCTGGCCAACGGCCTGGTGTCTTTGGGCATTGTTTTTCTGATGCGCGGTGGCGTGGTCGCATTCGGACAAGGTCTGATGTCGGCTATCGGCGGATACACGGCGGCGCTGTTATTTAATATGCTGGGCTGGCAGGATGCCATTCTTTTGCCACTGCTAGGCGGCCTCATGGCCTGTTTGATCACCGCACCCTTTGCCCCCTTGTTGGCCGGTTACCGAGGTATCTTTTTCTCTATGTTGACCTTGGCCATGTCCATGGTCGGTTACGGCATCTTGGTCAAGACCGACAGTCTGGGCGGATCTGACGGCTTCAATATGGGCCGCGTCACCTTGTTCGGTCAATCGCTGGCAGACCAGCAGGTCAGCTTCACGGTCTACACTGTTACCTTGTTTTTTGCTGTGGCCAGCTCCTTGTTTGCGCGTATTTATTTCTCATCTACCCGCGGCCTGATCACACAAGCCATCAAGGATAACGAGTTGCGCGTGGAATACATGGGCGGCTCGGTCAGTCGCAGCATGGCGATTAATTTCTGGCTGGCGTCATTCCTGGGCGGGCTGGGCGGCGCGCTGGCGGTGATGGCTTTGGGTCATATTGAACCGAACTTTAGCTATTGGACTGCATCGGGTGAATTTGTGTTTGTCGCCATCCTGGCTGGCACACAAAGCGTGGTGGCCATCATGCTGTCTTCGGTGGTGCTCGAAGTGGTTCGCTCGTTTTCCAGCTCCTATTTCCCCAACACCTGGCAGTTGGCGCTGGGCCTGTTCCTGTTGCTGGTGATTCGCTTTTTGCCGCAGGGATTGGGCTCGCTGCGCCCGGGCAAAAAGGACGCATCATGAGTTCAGAATTTTTACTGCAAGCCCTGAGCTTGAACAAAAGCTTCGGTGCCGTGGTGGCGGCACAGGACATCCATATCAGCATTCGCAGCGGCGAACGCGTCAGCCTGATCGGCAGCAACGGCGCGGGCAAAACCACGTTTGTCAACATGATCACCGGCTACATACAGCCTGATAGCGGAGAAATACATCTGGGCGGGCAACGCATCAACAGCATGACGCCGCGACAAATCACGCGGCTCGGCGTGGCGCGTTCTTTTCAGATCCCGCAGATCTATCCCAACCTCAGCGTGATGGAAAACATGCTGGTGGCACAGGCCTGCCACGAAGACCGTTTGTCCTTGTGGCGACCGGCCCGCACGCTTGCGTCGCAGGAGCGCGCCGAGGAAGTCTTAAAGCGTTTTCGTTTGCAGGATCAGCGCCAGCGACTGGTGGCAGAACTGCCTGGCGGCATGCGCAAACTGCTGGACATCGCGCTGGCCATGACCGGGCAACCGCGCTTGCTGTTGCTGGACGAGCCCACCAGCGGCGTTGCCGCAGAAGAAAAATTCCCCATGATGGACACGGTCATGCAAGCGCTCAGCGGACAACCGCTGACTACCTTGTTTGTTGAACACGACATGGACATTGTCAGCCGCTACTGCGACCGGGTGATTGCTTTTTACAGCGGCCGCATCATTGCCGACGATGTGCCATCGGTGGCACTGGCCAATGCCGATGTGCGCCGTTACGTCACCGGAGACACAGGGGCCGTCCATGCTTGAACTGAAAAACATGCACGTGCTTATCGCGTCGGCGCAAGTGTTGCGCGGCTTTACCTTGTCGGTACAGCAGGGACAAATGGCCGGACTGGTCGGGCGCAATGGTGCGGGCAAAACCAGCACCATGCGCAGCATCATGGGTCATTTGCCCTTGCAACAGGGCAGCATGCATTTTGACGGGCATGACTTGTGTGCGCTGCCGCCGGAAGCGCGCGCCGCTTTAGGCATTGGCTATATGCCCGAGGACCGCGGTCTGGTGCCCGAACTCACTGTAGAGGAAAACATGTTGATTCCTTTGTGGGTCAGCAAAACGCTTAAGGTTGACGAGCGTCTGGGCTTTGTTTACCAGGTCTTGCCGGAGCTTAAAGAGATGGCACAACGACGCGCTTTGTTGCTCTCGGGCGGCCAGCAAAAACTCGTGGCTTTGGGCCGTGCATTGGCCGTGGGCACGCGCCTGCTGTTGCTGGACGAGCCTTTTGAAGGCGTTGCGCCGGCCTTGTCTATGCGGTTGTCTGAAGTGATCTCCCGCTTAAAAGGCAGCGAGTTGTCGGTGTTGATTTCTCAATCCGACCTGAACCATTCCAGCGGACTGCTGGACACGACCGTGGTGATTGAACGCGGTGCGAATGCGGTGACTGCCGCTGCTTGAGCCGCGCGTAAAAGCCGGTTGCTCAACGGCCTTTACGACCCCAGACTCTAGAAGCCCGAACCAGCGCTGTCTGCACAAAAGTAAATAACTGCGGCTTCAGTCCAGAAAAATCTTGCCCGGGTTCATGATGTTTTTTGGGTCCAGCGCTTTTTTGATGGTGCGCATCATGGACACGGCGCCCGCGCCGGTCTCATTCAGCAAAAACTCCATTTTGTGCAAGCCTATGCCGTGCTCACCGGTGCAAGTGCCGTCCATGGACAAAGCCCGTGCCACCAATTGGTTGTTCAAGGTTTCGGCGGTGGCGCGTTCCTGGGCATTGTCCGGATCGATCAAATAGCCGAAGTGAAAATTGCCGTCACCCACATGACCGACCAGAAAATACGGAATGCCCGAGGCTTCCACTTCGGCCATGGAGTCCAGCAAACAGTCGGCCAAGCGTGAGATAGGCACACAGGTGTCGGTGCTGATGACGCGGCAACCCGGGCGGCTGTTCAAACCGGCGAAATATGTGTTGTGTCTGGCCGTCCATAAACGGGTGCGGTCTTCCGGTGTGGTGGCCCACTCGAAGGCCTGGCCGCCGAATTCAGAAGAGATTTCCTGTACGGTTTCGGCCTGCTCCTTGACGCTGGCCGGTGAACCGTGGAATTCCATGAGCAACATGGGTTGCACCGGCAGACTGACCTTGGAATAGGCATTGACCATGCGCACCGCGTTCTCGTCTATCAACTCCACACGCGCGATGGGAATGCCCATTTGAATGATTTGTATGGTCGTGTGCACCGCCGCTTCGATAGACGGGAAAGAACAAGTGGCGGCAGACACTGCTTCAGGCAAAGGAAACAGTTTCAACGTGATTTCTGTGATCACGCCCAGCGTGCCCTCGCTGCCGACCATGAGACGCGTGAGGTCGTAACCGGCGGAGGATTTGCGCGCGCGCGTACCCGTGCGAATCACTTCACCACTGGCCGTGACGACTTCAAGGCCGAGCACGTTTTCGCGCATGGTGCCGTAGCGCACAGCGTTGGTACCGCTGGCGCGGGTGGCACTCATGCCGCCAATGCTGGCGTCAGCGCCCGGGTCGATAGGGAAAAACAAACCGGTGCTTTTAATTTCCTCGTTCAATTGTTTGCGGGTCACACCCGGCTCGACGGTGACCGTCAAATCTTCAGGGTTGATGCTCAGCACTTTTTTCATGCGTGAGACATCAATGCTGATGCCGCCTTGAACCGCTAGCAAATGGCCTTCCAGAGATGAGCCAATGCCAAAAGGAATGACCGGCACCGAATAGTCTGCCGCGTGTTTGACGGTGAACGCCACATCGGCCGTGCTTTCACAAAACACCACCGCGGCCGGCGGCGGCACGGTGGTGTAAGCGGATTCGTCGCGTCCGTGGTGTTCACGCACAGCCATGGCTGTGGAGCAGCGGTCGCCGAAATGCGCCTTGAGCGTGTCAATCAAAACCTGCGGCACATCGCGCTGGGCAATGGCGGGCATCAAATGTTGGGCGGTGGTCGGTGCATTCATGACGGCGTACTCCTGTGGTCTTGCATTCTAAGCAGAGCGAGGCCATTCACGAGCGAGCATAAACCCGCCGGAAAAAGCAGGGTCAACTCAGGCGAAGACCTGGTTACCAACAAAAATTGACGCTCAGGGTTTGGCTGGCAAGCTGATACCGGGGAAGATTTTGATCACAGCGCTGTCGTCTTCTTTGGCAAAACCGGCGGTACTGGCTTGCATGAACATCTGGTGCGCAGTGCTCGAGAGCGGCAGCGGAAACTTGCTGGCGCGCGCCATGTCCAGCACAAGCCCTAAGTCTTTGACAAAAATGTCTACCGCCGACAAAGGGGTGTAATCGGCCGCCAACACGTGCGCCATGCGGTTTTCAAACATCCAACTGTTGCCCGCGCTGTGTGTAATGACTTCATACAAAGCTGCCGGGTCTACCCCTTCACGCAAACCCAGCGCCATGGCTTCGGCGGCGGCGGCGATATGCACACCTGCCAACAACTGGTTGATGATTTTCACTTTGCTGCCCGCACCCGCTTCTTCGCCCAGTTTGTAGACCGAGGCGGCCATGGCGTTCAGCATGGGCTCGCACAGCGCGTATGCCGCCGGTGCGCCCGAGGTCATCATGGTCATCTGGCCGCTGGCGGCTTTGGCGGCTCCACCGGAGATGGGTGCATCCAAGTACAGCAAGCCCAGAGCATTCAAACGATCCCCCATGGCAATCGACCAGTTGGGGTCAACGGTAGAGCACATGATGAACACACTGCCAGGGGCCATGGCCGCGGCCGCGCCATGCTCGCCGAACAAAACAGACTCGGTTTGGGCGGCATTCACCACCACGCTGATCGCCACCGGACAGGCGGCAGCGACTTCGGCAGGAGAAGCGCAGGCGACTCCACCGTCGGCCGCGAACTCAGCAGCTGCGCCGGGACGGGCATCGCAAACATGCACCGTGTAACCGGCGCGGCGCAAGCTGCCCGCCATGCCGCGCCCCATGGCGCCTAAACCGATCAATCCGACATGCTTAGCGGCTCCCATGGCAATCTCCTGAAAAAGCGGCTAGCGTAGCTCAATTGGCGTGGTGCTGAGACAATGTTGAAAATAATTGGGATCAAACACATGGCCAATCGACTTTCACAAATAGCCACGCGCACCGGCGACGACGGCACCACCGGTTTGGGTGACAACCGCCGCGTCAGCAAAAACAGTTTGCGGGTGCACGCCATGGGCGAGGTGGACGAACTTAACTCGCACATCGGTGTCTTGCTGTGCGAAGACATGCCTGCAGGCGTGCGTGAGTTGCTGGTTGAAGTGCAGCACCAGCTGTTCAACCTGGGCGGCGAGCTCAGCATTCCCGGTTTTGAATTGTTGAAAAACGAGGCCTTGCTGCTGCTGGACAACGGTTTGGCTGAACATAACGCGGTCTTGCCTAAATTGCAGGAATTCATTCTCCCGGCGGGTAGCCGCGCGGCGGCGCTGGCGCATATTTGCCGCACGGTGGCGCGCCGGGCCGAGCGCGCGGTGGTGGCGCTGGGTGCTGAAGAAGCCTTGAACCCGACGCCGCGTCAATACCTCAACCGCTTAAGCGATTTGATGTTTGTGCTGGCGCGCGTGCTCAACCGCATGGACGGCGGTGACGATGTGTATTGGAAGAGCGAGCGCATGAAAGCGGCTGACGCATGAACGTTGAAAGCTTGCGGCGCATGGCCGACAACTTTGAGCCAAGCTTGTGCCTGAGCACGCGCATCAAGTATTCCTCCATGGCGCTTGTGTTGGCTTTGTGCGGTTTGTCTATCAAAGCGTTTGCAATGCAAACTTGGTTGATAGCGATGGCGAACCCGGCGGCGGTGGCTTGCAAAGAGGCGGGTGGTCAGCTTAGCAAAATTTACACGGACAAAGGCGAACGAGGCATGTGTACTTTGCCCTCAGGTGTGGTGTGTGAGGAGTGGGCATTCTTCAAAGGCGCATGTGGTCAGGACAAGCCGACCGCTGTACCGTCTGCGGCTGAGCCAGTGAAACCTTCGTCTTTAACGACCGGCAAATAATTGGTAATTGGGGCCAGGTTCCAATTATTCCAATTAATGTTTTTCAGTTTTTGAGTGAGGTGTTCACGCCACGCCGGGACGGTCGCCGCTCACTGCCGCTGCGCGCCAATGTTCGCGTCGGCCCGCCCGCCATGTCGTCGTTACCTCGCCGTTTATCTCCGACTGCATTTCTGCGGTTCGACATACCAAGAACTGATGAAAACTGAAGCAGCGCTAACACCAAAAACATCACTGAGGCCGACAGAGGGGGCGTTTTTTTCGAGCGAAAGCGCAGAAAAAAAACGCACCGGAGGGTCCGCCAAAGCGTGTCTTCAGACTACAAAA
>CAISPG010000029.1 GCA_903887325.1 uncultured Burkholderiales bacterium
AGTCCCCAGCAGATGAGATCCGCCGAGCATGCCCTAAGTCCGGAAAACGATTCAAATCGTGGACAAGGGGAAAGTCAGATTTATTCAAATAAATCATGAGGTTACGCTGAGTCTGACGGCAAACGTTGGGACACTAGTGAATAAAAATGAACTAGAAGCGCTTCGAATCACGACTAAGGCTCAAACGGTAGAAGTAGTGATGTCCGCTATTGCTCGCGTAGTGATAGCGTTATTTGTTTTCCTTTCAATTGTTTCTGTAATGACTGGTTTGCAAGAAATAGTTTCAGCAGAGCCTGAGGCTATCAGCGCTTTAGCCACAGTCATCGCGAGTTTGAAGGTAAATGATATGCTGGGTATATTCGTTGGTTTACTAGGAACTGGCGGGTGGTTTTATGAACGCAAGGGCAAGCAGCGTGCCATCAGTAAATTGGCAGACTGCCGAAGGCAAGTTGAAAAAAATGATCCGGAAAGATCTTCGAGTAATTTAGATTCCAAGGGCCATACCCCTAAAAACTAGGAGATGCGTATGTTATTTCTCGCATTAGGTTTACATGTATCGTCGCTTATTTTGATTTGGCATTTCGTTGCGAAGCGAACTGTCTTGGATCACACTCGCGACAAATTGTTCGACCTCAGAGATCAAATTCGCGCAGACCATCTCGCAAATGGCTGGGGGCTTGAAAATGATGCGTATAAGAATTTACGTAAAATGCTTAATGCATATTTACGCTACACAGAAATTTACTCCATTTGGAAGATTATTTCTTTGCATAGAAATTTATCAAAAAATCCTCACTTAACAGAATTCGTACGCAAAAAAATCAACACAAGCTTTGCAACTAAAAACGAAAAGCAAGCGCAATATATTCAGTCGGTTCGTGAAAAAGCATTTGTTATTCTTACCGAGTTTTCAATTTGTTATTCAGGCTTGCTTATAGTAATTTCGATGGTAATGATGCCTTATGTTTTGCTTAAGAGTCTCATATCCATTTGTAGTTGTGGACTTAGTACCTCTCTTGAAATATTCAAGAGAGACATATTACACATCTACGGTACTTTAAAAAGAGTTTGGAAGATCTCTGCAAACGAAATGTCAAATAAGCTTCTCGATGAAACTGCATTTAATGCAGCGGTTATTGATGAACGATTACATTTTGTTTAAAAATCAGGTGCCGAAAACGCTATTCATCCTGTTCATTCACTTACCGGCCTTCAAACAGCCACAACAACCTATCTAACTCTGCAATAGAAGTTCGTACCTGTTGTAAAAGCGCATAAGAAAAATACCCCGCATAGTCATCAGCCTCATACATGTTCGTGCCAGTGATGGTCTTTAGCTGCCGTTTGCATTCATTGCTGCTAACCGGAACGGATTTGCCTAATATGTGCAATAACAATCCTTCAAGGCAAGGTGTAGCTCCAATAAGTTGGATGTTTTTATGTGTAGCATCGGAAATATTCTTAGATGACCAAATAATATCCGTGTCCAGCAAGCAAAGTTTCTGATCGAAGCTGGCAATTCGTAGCGCACCAATGGCTGTACCTATGACATTGGTTGGCCCTTTACCGCTCGCATTTCTGACTGTGACTGACACGCCTTGTCGGCCCGAACAGTAAAGCCCTCGCAGATACCGCAGAAAAGCAGCATCAGCTTTTCCTTCACCCACGGTCAGTAAAGTTTTTCGCTGTGCAATAGGAGGCGATTGATGTCTAGCCATTGAACCCTTGGTTACAACTGTGGAATAGCACCATACGAACCGCCCATGTACTTGGCGTACAAATTGTCATCAGCGCGTATGCCCTTGACCTGGTCCAGTCGCCATGCATTGCTCTGACATTGAGGGTCTTTCTCCACCAACACTACTTGAGCCTTATGAAGCAGACTCAGCACTTCCATCGAGTGGCAAGTAAAAATGATTTGTGCGTTGTGCGGGTTGGTCTCTGGTGAAAAGAACAAATCCAATATCGATACCAGCAAGTGCGGATGCAGATCGGCTTCAAGTTCGTCTATCACAGCAATACCGCCGGAGCTTAAGACAGGCAAGAGACGGAACAGCAAAAGATAGGCAGCCTGGGTGCCGCTGGACTCTTGCTTGAGCATGATGGCGTGCTCCACATCATTGATCGTATGAACACCGAAGGGAATGTATAAATCTTCATTGTCGCCATTGGCATGGGTCACAGTTTGGCGTTCGATGCGAATATCGCTTAGACCTAAGTCCCAGCTTTTGAGCAATCGAGTCATGTTCAAGCGCAAAGTATCGTTCGCAGAATAAAAAGCAGACGCGCCAAACAATTGCCAGTCATCCAAGTGGTGTCTACCCATGACATGCATATTTGTGAAGACTTGCATGGAGCAAATCTTCATGGCCAAGGGGACTTGGTATTGAGCTGCAGTAGAAAGCAAGGACGCGTTTTCTCTTACACGTTCAGCCTCTTTTTGCAAAAAACCGAATTGATTTTGTTTGATGTCGTAGCAATGCGCGCTAGGATTCCAAATGCGCGTAAAAACGTAAGAGAAAGCCCTGCTTAATTTGCAATAAAGATGCTCAGAATAAACGCGGGTTTCGCTGGCGACTAAGTGGTATCTCCAGTCAGTGCCGTCTAACTCAAATTCCAATTCAAATTCCGATGAATCTGCGGTAGCGCCGAAGTGAGTGGCCAATGGAATGGGCGCATCCACTTTGGCTTGAAATGAATGGCAAATAAACCAATTCAAAAAAGCCAAAGATTTGATCAAAGTGGTTTTACCGCTGGCATTGGGGCCGATAACTGCCAATACTTTGCTGAGCTTGGTGCCCGCAGGGCTTATGAACGCGCGGTTGTCATCAGGCGTGTGTTTGTTCAGCGCCAGTGAGATGTGGACTTGATCGTGGAAGGACTGAAAGTTGTGGACGGTAAACGACTTCAACATGATGAATCCAATTCAATAAATCACAATTATTTGTTCTAATGATACTTTTAGACTGATAATACAGGCAGTAAAAGTAAATTTCAACGATTTATTGTGAATTATTGGCTAAAGCGAAGTTAACCATGTGGGAATTCCGCAGAACTCGCGGCGTGAATATCCAGGAAATCTCAAACCGATTGGACACAAGCAGACCGCACTCCATCAACAGCGCCTGAAGCAGGTCAGCCGTAGCCGACGTTGTGCAAGCATGGAGGCGAGGCCGAGCCTGCGTCAGGCGCTGTGAAAGCCGCCCTTAAAAGCACAAAGCATCAACTCAAATGCGGCCCAATCAAGCCCGCAATCTCAAACATCCCCACCGTCGCCTTGCCAAACACGGCCTGCAACTTGGCATCTGCGTGTATGGTGCGTTTGTCTTTCGGGTCTTGCAGGTTGTTGGTCTTGATGTAGTCCCACAGCTTTTTCATTACCTCGGTGCGGGCCACGGCTTCGTTGCCGATCACCGCTGCCAAAGCCGCGCTGGGTGCTTTGCCCGCAGCGGCTTTTCTCGGCGCTTTGGGCTTGGCTTCTTTCACCGGCTTAGCAGCTTTTTTCGCTGCCGGGGTTTTCTTGCCGGGCATGGTTTTGCCCGCTGCTTTGGCCAGTGCGGCTGTGGTTGGTGCGCCGCCTTTTTTCGGGTACTTGCTGGGCTCGAATGCAAAGCTCACTTTGCCTGCTTCCGCGTCGTAGGCCAGGTAGGCTTTGAACGCGCGGCGGGTGCGCATGGAGACAAACTTTTCCAGCAAATCGGTTTTGCCGGTGGCCAGCAGTTTTTGTATCTGGTCGTGTTCAATCACTTGTTGCAGGATGATGCGCCCGCTCTTGAAATCACAACTCGGCGTGGGCTGGACGTTGGTCGGCACGGATTTGCTGCACACGTAATTCGCGCCGTGCTCGTGTACCGCGCTGCCGCATTTTGGGCAGGCACCCAAATTCACCGCGTCGCCGAACTCCACAATCTCGCCGCTCTCGGCGTTTTTGTCGTCGCCGAAGTCAAACTCCAACTTCCAGTTTTTGTCTTCGTCGCTGTATTTCAGTGCGATTTCAGCGGCGAACGGCCAACCGGCTTTAGAGCGGAAACCGTCGAGCGGACCGATTTTTTTGTCATGTAAAAACTGTTCGACTTCGGCCAACTCGAAAGTGCGCCCCGCCGGTGTTTTGCCAAACGAGAAACCGCAGCCCGGGCCTTCGGTTTCGCCCTCGGCATTGGTTTTGGCCACAGCACCCGGAGCACCGACGCAGGTGTAACGGCGGTAGTTTTCTTTGACCACACCGCCGCAGTTGGGGCAGGGCGTGGACAGGGTGGCGTAGTCGCCGGGAATGGTGTCGCGGTCGTATTCTTTGGCTTTCTTCACCATGCGACCGGTCATCTCGGCGATGTCTTGCATAAAGGCTTCGCGCGACAATTTGCCCTTTTCCATTTGCGAGAGTTTGAATTCCCAGTCGCCGGTCAGGTCGGCGCGGGACAACTCCTCTACGCCCAAGCCGCGCAACAAGGTCATGAGTTGAAACGCTTTGGCCGTCGGTATCAATTCGCGGCCTTCGCGCAGCATGTATTTTTCGTTCAGCAAACCTTCGATGATGCTTGAACGCGTGGCCGGTGTGCCCAAGCCTTTTTCCTGCATGGCTTCGCGCAGTTCATCGTCTTCTACGGTTTTGCCCGCACCTTCCATCGCGCCCAGCAAAGTGGCTTCGCTGTAACGTGCAGGCGGGCGGGTTTTCAGGCCTTTGGGCTCGGCTTCATCCACGCGCGGTTGTTCGCCAGCGGCCAGCTTCACCAGAATCTTGCCGGACTCTTTGTCTTCTTCCTCGTCGACTTCTTTGCCGTAAATCGCTTGCCAGCCCGGGTCGATCAACACACGCCCTGTGGTTTTGAAATGGTGGTCTTTGCCCGCAGCCGTCACCTGGCTGATGCGCGTGGTGTCCATGAATTGCGCAGCCGGGTAGAACACGGCAATGAAGCGTCGCACCACGAAGTCATACAGTTTTTGTTCTGCATCCGACAAACCGCTGGGCGCTTCCAGCGTGGGGATGATGGCAAAGTGATCGCTGACCTTGGTGTTGTCGAACACCTTTTTCGTGGGCTTGATATAGCCTTGGGCGATAGCGGTTTTGGCAAACGGTGCCAAGTGACCCATGCTGCTTTTGGCCAGCATTTGCATGGTGTCTTTGACGGTGGGCAAATAGTCTTCGGGCAGATGGCGTGAATCGGTACGCGGGTAGGTCAGCGCTTTGTGGCGCTCGTACAGGCTTTGCGCCAGCGACAAAGTGGTTTTGGCGGAGAAACCAAAGCGGCCATTGGCCTCGCGCTGCAAGCTGGTCAGATCGAACAAACCCGGGCTGCCTTTGCTGCTGGGTTTGCTCTCTTCAGTGACGGTGGCGGTTTGCTTGCGCACCGCGTCGGCAATGGCTTGGGCCTCGTCTTGCGTCCAGACCCGGTCTTCTTTTTTCTCTGCGTCGTCTGCGTCTTTTTTGTGTTGCGGGTTAAACCATTTGCCCGCATACGTGCCAGCCTGTGCACCGAACTGCGCGTGGATTTCCCAGTAATCCCGGCTGATGAATTTGCGAATCAACTCTTCGCGCTCGACCACCACGCTCAAGGTGGGCGTTTGCACCCGACCGACGGTGGTGAGGAAAAAACCACCGTCGCGCGAATTGAACGCAGTGAAGGCGCGGGTGCCGTTGATGCCGACCAGCCAATCGGCTTCGGAGCGGCTGCGCGCCGCGTCGGCCAGGCCTTGCATTTGCGCGGCGGTTCGCAAACTGCCAAAGCCGTCGCGTATGGCTTGCGGTGTCATGGATTGCAGCCACAGGCGTTTCACCGGTTTGTCCAATGTCTTTTTGCCGCCGGCGTATTGTTCGATCAAGCGGAAAATCAATTCACCCTCGCGGCCCGCGTCACAGGCATTGATGATGGCGCTGACATCTTTGCGCTTGGCCTGCTTGACCACCGCCGCCAGACGCGACTTGGTTTTCTCGACCGGCTTCAAATCGAAATACGGTGGAATGACGGGCAGGTGGGCAAAACTCCATTTGCCGCGTTTCACATCAAATTCTTCGGGTGCCTGAATTTCCACCAGGTGACCGACCGCGCTGGTGACCACATAGGTGTCATTTTCAAAATGATCGTCGTGCTTTTCAAATTTGCCCGCGCTCGGTGTGAGCGCCTTGACGATGTCTTGCGCAACTGAAGGTTTTTCAGCAATGACCAGTGTTTTACTCATGAGCGTAATCCTTGCATACAATCGGTTTCTTCGCGTGCGCGCGCACGCGCACATGTACGTATTCAACTTAACAGAGTTTTCAACTTGACCTCCCCCATCATCGCACCCGCCCATGGCAAGCGCATTGAAGTCCGCAACTCAGGCGTGCATGGCAAGGGCGTGTTTGCGCTGGTGCCTATCGCCAAAGGCGAAATCATCATTGAATACTTAGGCGAGGTCATCAGCTGGAAAAAAGCGCAAAAACGCCATCCCCACGACCCCAGCGATCCTAACCATACGTTTTATTTCCACGTCAGTAAAAAAAATGTGATCGATGCACTTTACGGCGGCAATGACGCACGCTGGATCAACCACGCGTGTGCACCCAATTGCGAAGCCGACGAGGCCGGCGGGCGTATTTTCATCCGGACGCTGCGCAAAATCAAAGCCGGGGAAGAGTTGAATTACGACTACGGCCTGGTGATAGACGAGAAATACACGCCCGAGCTGCTGGCCGAATACCCCTGCCGCTGCGGTGCCCGGGTGTGTCGCGGCACCTTGCTGTCGCCCAAAGACTGAAGCCGGCGCTTCGCTCTGACCTGGCCGCACACCCATGCCAGCCGATCGCCTTGATCCTTGGAACCTAGATGGCTTGCAAGCGCTGCTGGCCCCGCTGGATCACCAAGCGCAGGTGGAACACGTCAGCGACATAGATTCCACCAATACCGAACTCATGCGACGCGCCCACGCAGGTGATACGCGCACCTGTTTGCTGCTGGCCGATGCGCAAAGCGCCGGGCGCGGTCGTCTGGGCCGCCAATGGCACAGCCGCCCGGGCGACGCCTTGCTGATGTCGCTGGGCGTGACGCTGGCGCCTCAGGACTGGTCCGGTTTGTCGTTGGCTGTGGGTTGCTGTCTGGCCGATGCGCTGGATCCGGTTATGGACAAGGACATAGGCTTGAAATGGCCGAACGACTTGATGCTGACGCCTTGGGACAAGCCGCGCAAACTCGGCGGCATATTGATAGAAACCGTGCTGCGCCAGGGTGACGCCGCGCAGGCCCGCTTTGCGGTCATAGGCATAGGACTGAACCTGGCCACGCCGCCCGCCGCCGACTACCGCACCGAACCGGCTGGTTTGCGAGAGCTGCTGGCCACGCCGCCCGCCGCCGACTACCGCACCGAACCGGCTGGTTTGCGAGAGCTGCTGGGCACGCAGACCACCGCGCATGACTTGCTGCTGCAGATACTGCCGGGTCTGGTACTGGGCTTGAACCGGTTTTGCGCTAACGGCTTTGCCGCTTTTACAAATGAATTCGCCCGCCGTGATGTGTTGCTGGGCAAGCCTTTGCAATTGAGCGACGGCAGTCGGGGCAGGGCCGACGGCGTCGATGATCAGGGCGTGTTGTGGCTGGAGAGCGACAACGCTCGCATACCGGTTAGCAGCGACGAAGTCCGTATCGCCGACGCGGGGCTGGCATGAAGCGCTGGTGGTTGGTAGCCTTGCTGGTGCTCGGGAACCTGTTGTTTGCGGCTTGGGTCAAAGGCTATTTGCGGCCTTGGGGTTGGCAACCGGCTGACCCGCGCGAGCCGCAACGGCTGGAGCAGCAGTTGCGCTCCGACGCTTTGCAACTGAGCCCGCCAGATCAGCGTCCGTGAGCGTGCGCAAAAACGCCAGCAAATCATCAATCTCCTGTTCATTCAAGCGCGGCTGTTCGCCCGGCTTTTGGCCATAAGGCACTTCGCTGCGGTTGACGTTGCTGTGGTATTTCAAAGGTAAATCGTTGAACACCGGGCCCTTGCTGTACCAGCGTTTCGGATCAGTGTCACGGGTGGCGTAAAACGAGATGGCTTCGCGTAAATCGGTGATTGCGGCGTTATGGAAAAAAAACTTGCGTACTGCCACATTGCGCAGTGACGGGACTTTGAACGCACCGCACAGGGTGGCAATAGGCACATCCGTCGGCAGTGAAGTGTTTTTGCACAAGCCCAGGTCGTGATCCAAAGCTTGCTGCGGGCGGCGCAGGGCGGGATGGCGGGGTACGCCCAGGTTGTCGTAGCTGTTGTCGGTGAACAAGGGTGGTGTGCCGTCAACGCCGGGTTCTGCGGTGTGACAGGCGGCGCAATTGCCTTTCTCCTCATCTTTGAACAAAGCCCAACCGCGCTCCTCGGCAGCGCTGAATCTCGCCCGGCCTTGCATGACCAAGTCAAACCAGCTGTCAAACCTATGGAAATCCGGGTCTTCTTTTTCGTAGGCGGCAAGCGCGTCGGCCATGGCAGCAAACGCACGCGCTGGTTGTTGCCAAATAGAAGCGCCGTTCAATTCGCTAAAGCGTGCTGCATAAGACGAGCGAGACAGCTTTTGCACCACCGAAGCTGCATCAGGGTTGGCCATTTCCAGCGGATTCAAAAAAGGCTGCATTGCCTGGGCCTGCAAGCTGGCGGCGCGGCCATCCCAGAAAAATCCGCCCGAGGCTTTGCCGTCGGCGTCAAAAGACAGTGCGCTGCGGGTGCTCACATAGCGTATCGAGGGCACATTGCGCTGCCCCATGGCCTGCATGTCCGGGCCGCCCGCTTCAATGCCGTGTGCAGACGCGTGGCCGTATGCCGACTGATGGCAGGTCGCGCAGGATTGCTGCCCAGACGCTGAGAGCGTTGTGTCGTTAAAAATGTCTCGGCCCAAGGCCGCCAGCGGGGACAGCGTTTCTTTCGGCGCGTTCTTCGTTAACACCAAAACCAAAGCGCCGACTCCCAGCGCCACAGCCAAAGGCCAAAGCCGAAGCATGCGCGCAGCAGGCTTTTGGGGTTCTATGCGGGAGGAGAATAAAGACACGGTCGACTTTTCGAGTTGGTAACCGCATCATATCAAATGAGAATTATTCGCGTTTATAGTTTTACCTGCCCCGGTCAAAAGCTTCAGAAAACTCAAGCTCTAGCTCAGGGTCGCCGGGCAGGCCCACATAAAGCAGCTTGATCTTCATGCCGACGCGCGGTGGCTGTGGCGCAATCAGGCTGCCAAGGCAAAGCACATCGCCGGATTTAAGCGAAATGCCTGCAAGCCTTAAGGCCTTGGCCAGCAATATGGCCGCATTCAGCGGATGACCCATCAACACATCGCCCCGGGCAGAACCGAGCACTTGGCCGTTCCGGCTTTCGTCCACCATGGTGACGCTGAAAGCGGCCAAAGCATCGGCAAAGGCTTGAGTGGCTTGCACAGGGACTTCGGCGCCTTTGATGCCACCGCGAAAAGAAAGATTGGTGGCGACCAGCTCGTTGGCAGTGAGCGGCCCGGGGATCATCGCATCGCTGAGTTCCACAAAAGGTATGACGGACTCCAGATGCTGCAAAGCTTGCAGCGGTGTGGCGGCATCGGCCAAGCCCGCGTCTTTGACCTCAACCAGCAGATTGGCATCAAAGCCAGGATAAGCGCCGAAATTGGCGGGTATGACGGCAAGAATATCGATCAAGTTGCGCTCAAACATGAAACCCCAGCGCGGCTGTTCGCTGCCTTGCAACTTGCGTGAGGCTTGACTGACAAAGCCGAGTTTGTAACCGCTCAATGCACCAAGGTGCTTAGGCAGTTGCTTGGCCAGTTTGAATTTGGCGCATTCGGCGTCTTCGTCACTCAAGCCCGGGCCGAAACCGGCAGCGGGAATGCCTTTGGAAAATGCCGCCAAATACAAAGCTATGGCGGCATCGTCCGGGCATTCAGCCTGAGCGAAGGCCGAGATGGAGAAAGAAAGCAGGCAGGTGCTGAGACCAGCCATCGCCCGGCAGGCAAGGTAGAAAAAAAATCTCATGTGGGTGTGAATTTAACGCTGAATTTGGCGCCAGGTGGTGTTTGGCCGGGGTGGGTCTCGCTCAAGCTCACGCTGGCTTGGTGCTTTTCGGCAATTTCGAGCACGATGGGCAAGCCTAGGCCGGAGCCGTCTGCTTCTGTGCCCAGCGCCCGGTAAAACGGCTCGAACACCCGCTCGCGCTCTGCCTCGGGTATGCCGTTACCGGAGTCTTCTACTTGAATTTCCCAGCCGATGTGGATGTCGCCGCACACCCGTGCGGTGACCACGCCGGGGTGCTCTGTGCTGGAAGGCGTGTAATTGATGGCGTTGTCTATCAGGTTGCGCACCATTTCTTTGAGCAGCGTCGGGTTACCGGCTTGCAAGGCCTGCCCGGGTTCCGGGCCTTCAAAGCCCAGATCAATTTGTTTGTCCATGGCGCGCGACAATGAAACCTTGACCACCTCCATGGTCAGCAAAGCCAGGTCGCAGGTCTGCACGGCCATGCCGCTGCCGCTGCTTTCGGCGCGTGCCAGCGCCAGCAACTGATTGACCGTGTGCGTGGCACGCATGCTGGCGCGCCCGATTTGTTTGAGCGACTGTTTCAAATCTTCAGCATTGGCGTCGCTTCGTTGGGCGAGATCGGCTTGCATGCGCAAGCCGGCCAACGGGGTTTTCAGCTGATGCGCGGCGTCGGCCAGAAAGCGTTTTTGGGTGGCGATGGAGTGTTTGAGCCGGTCTAGCAAATCATTGACAGAAGACACCAGCGGCATCACCTCAGAGGGCACCGCGGTTTCGTCCAAGGGGCTCATGTCATCGGGTTTGCGTTGGCGTATGCGGTCTTCGAGTTCGCTCAAGGGTTGAATCCCGCGCGTGAGCGCCAGCCACACCAGCAACACCGCCAGCGGCAAGATGACAAACAAGGGAAGCATCACGCCTTTGATGATTTCATGCGCCAGCACCGAGCGTTTCTCTAACGTTTCGGCCACTTGCACCAGCGCCGGTTGGGCCGAGCGCGGATTGACCCGCACCCAGATGTAAGCCACGCGAACCGGTGTGCCTGCCATCTGGTCGTCGCGAATACGCAATTCGTTGGTCACCAGTTTTTCATCGTCTTGCGGCATTGGCAGACCGGCTTCACCGTCCAGCAGTTCGCCATTGCCGCCGAGCACCTGGTAATAAACGCTGACGGTCTCATCGGCGTGCAAAAACTCACGGGCAGATGCCGACAAATGAAAACTCACTGTGCGTTCGTCGCTTTGCACCAGTTGGGCGAGAGCCTTGGCGTTATGGCCCAGGCCCCGGTCAAACGGCACTTTGGCGATGCCTTCGGCCACCAGCCAGGTCAGGCCGAAAGTGATGGGCCACAACAGCAAAAAAGGCGTCAGCATCCAGTCCAGGATTTCGCCGAACAGCGAACGCTGGCTGCGTTGAAACAGCTTCACCATGGCGAATCTGACATCAGGTAGCGGGAGGGATGATTTTTTCCAGGCAATAACCCAGACCGCGAACCGTGGCAATGCGGATAGGACCTTTTTCTATTTTTTTACGCAAGCGGTGTATGTAAACCTCGATGGCGTTGTTACTCACCTCTTCACCCCATTCACACAAACGCTCAACCAACTGGTCTTTGCTGACCAGACGGCCGACGCGTTGCAGCAACACCTCGAGCAAACCGAGTTCGCGCGCGGACAACTCAACCATGCGCCCGTCAATGGTCGCCATGCGCCCGGCCTGGTCATAGATCAGCGGGCCGTGTTTGATGGTGGCGGTGGTGCTGCCCATGCCGCGGCGCGTCAAAGCACGCACGCGGGCTTCTAGTTCCTGCAAAGAAAACGGCTTGGCCATGTAATCGTCGGCGCCGTAATCCAGCCCTTTGACGCGCTCGTCTACGCTGTCAGCAGCCGTCAGTATCAGCACCGGCATGCTGTTGCCGCGCGCACGCAAACGTTTCAAAACTTCCAAACCGTGCATTTTGGGCAGGCCCAAATCCAGAATAAACAAATCGAATTCGCTGGAGGTCATCAGCGCCGCATCTGCCTCGCTGCCGTTGGCCACGTGGTCTACCGCAGCGCCAGATGCCCGCAAGGTACGCAGCAAGCCGTCGGCCAGTACCTGGTCATCTTCGGCGATCAGTATGCGCATGAACCGTCTCCCGGGGTATAGCAACGCTGCTGGGCGGATTCTAGGCTTTGCATTCACAGATGCGGCAAAGCCTGGCATCAACAGGGTTAACGATAGGACGTGGCATAAGCTTCCAGGCCGAGGCTGACGACGGTGGCCACATCTTTGCCGACTTCGCTGCGGAACTCTTCTTCGGCCTGGGCGACAGCCTGTTCGAAGGCGTGCAGCCAGTCCAGACCGCTTTCGGTGAACACAATGCGCTTGGCACGAGCGTCTAGCGTGTCGGCTTCGCGCTTCACCAAACCCCAGGCTTCGCATTGCGCCACCAAGTCCCCCATGGCTTGCTTGCTCATGCCGGCCATGTCGGCCAGTTCGGTCAAGCGCGCGCCGTTCATAGGCAGATGCCGGGTGATGTGTATGTGGGCCGCGCTCACCTTGTCGCGCGCCGCCAGATTGGCCAGCGCCAGCGGTACGTCGATGTGTCTGGCCATCAACTCAAGCACCCGGTCGTCGAAGCGGCGCATGGCGTGGCCGAGCAGCCGCCCAAGGTGGGATTGGCGCCAGTCCAGGGCTGAAGAAAGCAGGTTGAAAGACATGCCTATATGGTAAGGCAAACTGACCAAATAAAGTATTTACAGAATTCAATGAGAGAGATAAAGTACTGTTCAAGCATCCAGCCTGTGTTTCAGCACAGTGTCAGGTGATCTTCCTAAACCATTGATTCAAAGGAGTTTTCCATGGACAACGTCAAAAGCATCGCCGCCGCCGGTGAAAAGGCCAAAGCCCTGCAAGCCGCACTGGCGCAGATCGAAAAGCAATTCGGCAAGGGCACCATCATGCGCCTGGGCGAAGGCGAGGTCATCGAAGACATACAAGTGGTGTCTACCGGCTCGTTGGGCCTGGACGTGGCGCTTGGCGTCGGCGGTCTGCCGCGCGGTCGGGTGATCGAAATTTACGGCCCGGAGTCGTCCGGCAAAACCACGCTGACTTTGCAAGTCATTGCCGAAATGCAAAAAATGGCCGGTACCTGCGCGTTTGTGGACGCCGAACACGCGCTGGACGTGCAATACGCGCAAAAGTTGGGCGTCAACTTGCAAGAGCTGCTGATCAGCCAGCCCGACACCGGCGAGCAAGCGCTGGAAATTGTTGACAGCCTGGTGCGCTCCGGTGCGGTCGATCTGATCGTCATCGACTCGGTGGCCGCGCTCACGCCCAAGGCCGAGTTGGAAGGCGAAATGGGCGATTCGCTGCCCGGTTTGCAAGCCCGGCTCATGAGCCAGGCGCTGCGCAAGCTGACCGCGCACATCAAGAAAACCAATTGCACCGTCATCTTCATCAACCAGATCCGCATGAAGATCGGCGTCATGTTCGGTTCGCCCGAAACCACTACCGGCGGTAATGCGCTGAAGTTTTACGCCTCGGTTCGCTTGGATATTCGCCGCACCGGCACCATCAAAAAGGGCGAGGAAGCCATAGGCAACGAAACCAAAGTCAAAGTGGTGAAAAACAAAGTCGCGCCGCCGTTCAAAACCGCAGAATTCGATATTCTGTTCGGAGAGGGAATCAGCCGCCACGGTGAAATCATAGACATGGGCGTGGTCGCCAAGGTCGTCGATAAATCCGGTGCCTGGTACGCCTACCAGGGCGAAAAAATCGGTCAAGGTCGCGACAACGCGCGCGAGTTCTTGCGCGAAAACCCCGAGATGTCGATTGAAATCGAAAACAAGGTGCGCGCATCACTCAACATCCCCTTGCTGGCGGCTGAAGCGGAAGAGCCCAAGCTGCAAGCCGTCAAGTGAGCCGCGTGTTTCAGCTGATACAAGGCGGCGCTGACGCAGCACAAAGCGCGGCAACTGGCGCGCCACGCGACAAGACCCCCACGGTCAAGGCGCGGGCCGTCAGCTTGCTGGCGCAGCGGGAGTATTCGCGTCAGGCTTTGCAGGAGAAGCTGGAGGCCGAGGGGCAAAGCCCCGAGGCGCTGGCGCTGGCCTTAGACCAGTTGCAGGCCAGAGGCCTGGTGGACGATGCCCGGGTGGCCGAAACCCTGGTCAACCGTCGTTCGGGCAAATTGGGCGGTATGCGCTTGCGCCAGGAATTGCAGGCCAAAGGCTTGTCGCCCGAGGTGGTGGCTGAAACCATGGCGGAATTGAAAAGCACCGAACTGGCCCGCGCGCAAGCCATTTGGGCTAAAAAATTCGGCCAGCTGGCCAAGGATGCCGCCAACCGCAACCGGCAAGCCCGGTTTTTGGCCACGCGCGGTTTCTCAGGTGATGTGGTGCGCCAGGTGGTGTCCGGCCTCGGTATGGAAAAAGAGTAAGCCGCTGCTCAAACCAGCAACATCAATCGGATATTTTGCACCGCCGCACCGCTGGCACCTTTGCCGAGGTTGTCCAGCCGCGCCATCAGCACCGCATGCCCGTGGGTGTCATTCGAAAACACACGCAGCTCCATCAGATTGGTGTTGTTCAACGCGATGGCATCCAGCTTCAAGTCGTCCGTCGGCGGCAACACGCGCACGCAAGGCTCGTGTGCATCGTTGGTGTGTGCGTAATGGGCAGCCAATGCCTCATGCAAATCATGTGCACTGACACTGCCTGGCAGTGAAGACAAATGCAGCGGTATTTGCACAATCATGCCCTGCTTGAAATTGCCCACACTTGGCACAAACAAAGGCCGGGTGGTTAAGCCAGTGCAATGCATGATTTCAGGAATATGTTTGTGCGACAAACCCAGCGCATAGGCTTCAAACAGCGGGGCCTGACCCGCTTCATAGGCTTCAATCATGGGCCGCCCGCCGCCCGAATAGCCGCTGACCGAGGGCAGGCAAAGCGGGAAATCAGCCGGAATCAGCCCGGCGTCTATCAGGGGACGGATCAAGCCAATGGCACCGGTGGCGTAACAGCCCGGGTTCGCGACTCGGGAGGCGTCAGCTATGCGCTTGGCTTGGCCTTGACACAACTCGGCAAAGCCATAAACCCAATCGGCCTGGGTGCGGTGCGCGGTGGATGCATCAACGATACGCGGTTGATGACCGTTCATGCTGTCAATCATTGCCACGGATTCTTTGGCGGCATCGTCATGCAAGCACAGCACCACCAAGTCGACTTGCGCCATCAATTCGCGTTTGGCTGCCGGGTTTTTGCGTTCGGTCGCATCAATGCTGACAATGGAAATGTCCGGCAACAAGGCCAGACGCTCGCGGATTTGCAGGCCGGTGGTACCTGCTTCGCCGTCGATGAAAATGGTGTGCATGACTCAAACGCTTTCAGATCAAAGAACCGCATCAACTGCAAGGGCCATGCGCCACGCTTGTCATCTGAGAGATAGACAGTCACCAGATTGACAAATACATGACAGCATTACAGATTCATGATGCAATGCAGCATGATACATTTCCTGCCAGTTCAGCCCTGCGCGGGTTTGCATTATGACCAGCAGCTTTTATGAATGGTCACATTGAAAGCGAAGACTCATGAAAATTCACGAATACCAAGGCAAAGAAATTCTTCGCCAGTTTGCCGTACCGGTGCCGCGCGGCATCGCTGCCTTCACAGTGCAAGAGGCGGTGGAAGCCGCACAAAAACTCGGCGGCCCGGTCTGGGTGGTCAAAGCCCAAATCCATGCAGGCGGACGGGGCAAAGGCGGCGGTGTCAAAGTCGCTAAAAGCATTGAGGATGTCAAACAACTGGCTACCGAGATTTTGGGCATGCAATTGGTGACACACCAAACCGGAGCCCTCGGTCAAAAAGTCCGGCGCTTGTATATAGAAGTCGGCGCTGACATCCAGAAAGAATATTACGTCTCCGTGGTCACCGACCGCGCGTCGCAAAAAATTGCTTTCATCGCTTCCAGCGAAGGCGGCATGGACATTGAACAAGTCGCGCACGACACGCCGGAAAAAATCATCACCGAATTGATTGATCCCTTGACCGGTTTGGGTGACGCGCAAGCGAAAAAAATCGCTGATGCAGTGGGCATCCCCGCAGACTCCACCGCGCAAGCCGTCGACGTGTTCAAAAAGCTGTTCACTTGCTACATGGACACCGATGCATCTCTGGTGGAAATCAACCCGCTGAACCGCGACAGCAAAGGCAACATCATGGCCTTGGATGCCAAGTTCAACTTCGATGCCAATGCCTTGTTCCGTCACCCCGAGATCGTGGCCTACCGCGACCTGGATGAAGAAGACCCAGCGGAAATCGAAGCCTCCAAATTTGACCTGGCCTACATCAGCCTGGACGGCAACATCGGCTGCCTGGTCAATGGCGCCGGTCTGGCCATGGCCACCATGGACACCATCAAGTTGTTCGGCGCAGAACCGGCCAATTTTCTGGACGTAGGCGGCGGCGCAACACCGGAAAAAGTGACCGAAGCATTCAAGATAATGTTGAAAAACCCCAAGGTCGAGGCGATTTTGGTCAACATCTTTGGCGGAATCATGAAATGCGACACCATCGCCCACGGCGTGATCACCGCGTGTAAAGCAGTCAATCTGAGCGTGCCACTGGTGGTTCGCATGAAGGGCACCAACGAAGACCTGGGCAAAAAAATGCTGGCCGAATCCGGACTGCCCATCATCAGCGCCGACACCATGGCCGAAGCCGCACAAAAAGTGGTTGCCGCATTGCACTGAAACGCATTGGCAACCGCGCCCGGGCCTCACTGACTTGATCACACACGGCGACACAGCCCGGGCCCTTCGCTTGAACCACCCAAAGGATTCACAACATGTCCATCTTCATTAACAAAGACACCAAGGTCATTACCCAGGGCATCACCGGCAAAACCGGTCAATTCCACACGGAAAAATGCCAGGAATACGCCAACGGCAAACACTGCTTTGTCGCGGGCGTAAATCCGAAAAAAGCCGGTGAGTCGATTTTCAATATCCCGATTTACGCCTCGGTCAAAGAAGCTGCACACGAAACCGGCGCGACAGTCTCCGTGATTTACGTGCCACCCGCCGGTGCCGCAGACGCGATTTGGGAAGCGGTCGAAGCCGACTTGGACTTGGCGATTTGCATCACCGAAGGCATCCCGGTGCGCGACATGCTGATGGTGCGCAACCGCATGAAAGCCAAAGAAGCCGCAGGCGGCAAACGCACACTGCTGCTTGGCCCCAACTGCCCGGGTCTCATCACACCGGATGAAATCAAAATCGGCATCATGCCCGGCCACATTCACCGCAAAGGCCGCATCGGCGTGGTGTCGCGCTCAGGCACATTGACTTACGAAGCCGTGGCGCAACTCACCGAAATCGGTCTGGGCCAGTCCAGCGCTGTGGGCATTGGCGGCGACCCGATCAATGGTTTGAAACACATCGATGTCATGCGTGCCTTCAACGACGACCCCGACACCGATGCCGTCATCATGATCGGTGAAATCGGCGGACCCGACGAGGCCGAAGCCGCACGCTGGTGCAAAGAGAATATGAAAAAACCCATCGTCGGTTTCATCGCTGGTGTGACCGCACCTGCGGGCAAACGCATGGGACACGCTGGTGCGCTGATCAGTGGCGGTGCCGACACCGCAGAAGCCAAACTCGCCGTCATGGAAGAGTGCGGATTCAAAGTCACACGCAACCCCTCAGAGATGGGGAAACTGCTTAAAACCCTGCTTTAAATGATGGAGTTTGTGACCGGCCCCGATTTCTGGATCGGCTTGCTGAAAATCATCTGGATCAATATTGTCTTGTCCGGCGACAACGCGGTGGTGATCGCCATGGCAGCTCGCTCCTTGCGCCCCGAAGAACAAAGCAAGGCCATCATGCTGGGTTCGGGTTTTGCCGTCGTGTTGCGCATCGCTTTGACCTTCGTCGCCGTGCAACTCATGGCCTTGCCTGCGGTGCAACTTGTTGGTGGCTTGCTGTTGCTGTGGATTGGTGCTCAGTTGCTGGGCTCTGAAGACGAAAACGAAGAAGACGCCAAAACCCACCACAACTTGTATGCCGCAGTGCGCACCATTTTGATTGCCGATCTGGTGATGAGTCTGGACAACGTGATCGGCGTGGCCGCAGCGGCCAAAGGCAATGTGTTGTTGCTGACCATTGGCTTGGGCTTGAGCATTCCACTGGTGATCTTCGGCAGCTCCTTGATGATCGGTTTGATGACGCGTTATCCCATCATCATCAAATTCGGCGCGGCACCCATTGGTTGGGTAGCTGGTGAAACATTGATCAGCGATGTGCTGGTGGCGCATTTGATCAGCCATTTGACCTGGTTGCATTGGCTGGTGCCCGGTCTATGTGCCGTGCTGGTTTTGTTCTCCGGGAGATTGCTGGCAATGTTGGCGCCGCGTCAGAAAAGTGAAGAAGAGGCGGCTTAAGCGCTTATTAAAGATTTAGCCAGCCTCACTTTCACTGACAGGATGGACTGGCTAGAAAAATCTCAGCTCCCATAACCCACAGGAGCAGACATGCGAAAACGCCAACAAAACGGCTTTACTTTGATCGAACTGATGGTGGTCATCGCCATCATCGGCATATTGGCTTCACTCGCCGTGCCGGCCTACCAGGACTACAGCGTCAGAGCCCGGGTCAGCGAAGGCCTGAGTCTGGCAGGTGTTGCCAAAACACAGGTACAGGATGTGTTCAACAGCGGCGCCTCGTCGAACAACGGTTACGCATCCGGCTATTCTGCACCGGCAGCCACAGCCAATATCAAAAGCCTGGCCATCAACGCTGCAACCGGCGTGATCACCATCACCACGCAGAAAAATGCAGGCAACGGTACTTTGCTGTTGGTACCCTATACCGGCACGAGCAGCGCTGCAACCGCCTTGCCGGATGCCACCGCAGAGTTCAGCGTGCCGGACCAGGCCGCCGTGGCATGGCGTTGTCTGGCAAAAGATGCAAGCGCACCCACAGGTATCACATTGGCAGTAACGCCAACGCTGGCAGCTAAATTTGCGCCGTCTGAGTGCCGTTGAACGGCAATGGCTTGGCGTTCAATCAGCGACAAAACTACCAGACTTGCCGCCATGCTTTTCCATCAACTTCACACCGTTGATGGTCATGCCCCGGTCCACCGCTTTGCACATGTCGTAAACGGTGAGTAAAGCGACTTGTACTGCAGTCAAAGCTTCCATTTCCACGCCGGTCTGGCCGTGGGTTTCGACGGTGGCGGTGCAACTGACGCGCGCCGGGTCGTGGTGGGTAGAAAAATCCACGGCCACGCGGGTCAGTGCCAGCGGGTGGCACAAAGGAATCAGGTCTGAGGTTTTTTTGGCGGCTTGTATGCCTGCAATGCGGGCAATGCCTATGACATCGCCTTTTTTGGCATTTCCCGCTTCGATCAAGGCCAGGGTGGCGGGCAACATAAGAATGTCACCTGAGGCTACCGCGATCCGGTGCGTGCTGGTTTTGGGGCCGACATCGACCATATGGGCCTGGCCCTGGGCATCAAAATGGGTGAGTGACATGCATGACAACCTGATTGATCAAAAAGCCTGAAAACGAATGCCGCGAGACGGCCAGCGGTACAGGGGTAACATCCTTCCCAGATCATACGGTTTTGCTTAGTAACCTTGAAAAACACCATCAGCTGTTCTCCCTACCTGGCTTGTCTGCTGTCACTGTCACTTGCAGTCGGCAGTCCGGCGGCATTGGCACAAACCCAGCCAGCCCGTTTGCCGCACATAGGTGACGGCAACAGCATGAGCGTGCCGCAGGAACGCAAGCTGGGCGAGGCCATCATGCGCCAGATCATGCCTGACCCTGACTACCTGGACGACCCGGTGCTGTTGGATTATTTACAAAGCATCTGGCAACCGCTCAAAGAGTCGGCCAGGCAACTGGGTAATCTCACCCCGGAGTTGGACGAGAGTTTCAGCTGGGGTCTGTTTCTGGTGCGCGATCGCTCGGTCAATGCCTTTGCTCTGCCGGGTGGCTACATGGGCGTACACCTGGGATTGATTGCTATCGTCACCAGCCGTGACGAACTGGCCGCTGTGATGGGGCATGAGTTAAGTCACGTGACCCAGCGCCATATCGCACGCATGCAAGACAGCCAGGGCAAACAAACACCGTGGATGATCGCCAGCATCATGCTGGGTGTGCTGGCGGCAAGCAAAAGCCCGGATGCCGCCAACGCCATGATCATGGGCGGTACTGCATCCGTCGCGCAAAGTCAGTTGAATTTCTCAAGAGACATGGAGCGCGAAGCTGACCGCTTGGGTTATGCGGTCATGACAAATGCCGGATTTGAGCCGCAAGGTGTGGTCGGCATGTTCCAGAAACTCGCGCAGGCCTCGCGCTTGAATGACAGTGGCGGTTACCCTTACCTGCGCAGCCACCCCTTGACCACCGAGCGCATAGGCGATATGCAGTCGCGCATGGGAATAGACGTCACAGAAACCAAAGCGCGTCCGCAGGCCATGGCGCATGCCATGATGCAAGCCAGAGCGCGCGCTTTGATGAGCAAGCGTGCTGAAGAAATTCAGGATCTGGTGCTGGCATATGAAAATGAAACCAACACCCGAATCACAGAAGCACAGCAGGCAGGTTTGTTGTATGCAGCAGTCTTGGCCTATACCGAGCAAAGACAAGCCGACAAAGCCTTGCAGGTGTTAAACCGTTTGTTGGTATTGAGCGCAAATGATGCTCAAGGCTTGAGCGCTGCGCGCTGGTTGGCGGCGGATACACAGCGACGACTGGGCAGGCATGCCGAATGTCTGAAATTTTTAAACGATGTGCCGGCTTCTCGCGCCCGTTTGCTGTTGCAGGCGCAATGCCGAGTCGCGTCTCAAAAACCGGCGTTGATCGAGCAGGCCGGTGACCAATTGCAACTCTGGCTGGCCGACCATCCCAGGGATCCGCTGGCATGGGACGTGACTGCTTACGCCTATGCGCAAAGCAGTCAAGGCTTACGCGCCTTGCGTGCCGAGGCCGAAGCCAAAGCCGTGCGTTTGGATGAGGTCGCCGCGATTGACCGCTTGCGCGCCGCCCAGTCGTTGGCGCGTGAGCTCACACAACAAGGCAAGTTGGATCTCGGCGGACAGCAGGAAGCCTCCATCATCGATGCGCGCTTGAGGGCGCTTGAGGCAAAACGACGCGAGTTATTGCACCCTAATAAGTGACCGCCAACATGGCACCACAAAGCATACACATCACAGACAATGAAGCTGCTATTAACTACTGGCGGCTTTTGAAGCCCTCGCCAGACGGAGTGACGCTGGCGGGCGAATTGCGCGCGCTGGCCGAGGTGTATGCGCTGATGATTTACCACCACCAGGACGAGGCCGCAGAACAAGGCTTTCCACCCAAGGCCTATGCGGCCTGGCGCACCTGGTACGACACCACGCCGGATACGCCGTGCATCGCCATCTGTTCGACCAGTCAGGGCGACCCGGTATGCAAAGGCTGCGGCCGCAGTTTTGAAGAGGTGCAGTACTGGACCGAAATGAGCCCGGGGGCCAAGCGCCATGTGTGGCGGCGCATCACTTTGTCGCGCTCGTCCTGGCGGTTTAACCGCTACGCGGAACGGGCTGCCGAGGGTGTGGACAAGGCCTCAACGTCAACACCAGGCCGCGCTTAAACGCGCTCAGCCAGGCTTGCCGCCAAGCCGATATAAGTAGCAGGCGTGAGCGCAAGCAGGCGTTGCTTTTCTGCTTCGGGAATCGCCAGTGTCAGGATGAGTCCGTGCAAGTCTTCGCGTGTCACGCGTTGACCGCGCGTGACTTCTTTCAATTGCTCGTAAGCCCCGCTGACACCGTAGCGACGCATCACGGTTTGTATCGGCTCGGCCAGCACTTCCCAGGCGTTGTTCAAGTCAGCTTGCAGCGCAGCCGTGTTGAGCTCCAATTTGTTCAAGCCTTGCAACAGCGACTGGTGCGCCAGCACCGCATAGCCCAGCGCCACGCCCATGTTGCGCAACACGGTGCTGTCGGTCAAGTCGCGTTGCCAGCGGCTGACAGGCAGTTTGTCGCTCAGATGGCGCAGCAAAGCATTGGACAAACCTAAGTTGCCTTCGGCGTTTTCAAAGTCGATGGGATTGACTTTGTGCGGCATGGTGGACGAGCCGATTTCACCGGCTTTCAAGCGTTGCTTGAAATAGCCCAGCGACACATAGCCCCAAATGTCGCGAGACAAATCGATGAGTATGGTGTTGGCGCGTGCGGTGGCGTCAAACAACTCGGCCATGTAGTCATGCGGCTCGATTTGTATGCTGTAAGGCTGGAAAGTCAAACCCAAACCGAGTGCGCCGGAAGCTGAAGCGGGCGCGTCGCTGGCTTCAATCACTTGGCGTGCAAACGCTTCCCAGCCAAAGTCGGCGCGCGCCGACACATGGGCATTGAAGTTGCCGACCGCACCGTTCATTTTGGCTAGCAGCGGGACACCTGCAATGCGCGACATGGCGGTTTCCAGGCGAACCAGCACATTGGCCATTTCTTTGCCGACCGTGGTCGGGCTGGCGGTTTGTCCGTGGGTGCGGCTGAGCATGGCGTCGTTGGCGTAGCGGTGCGCCATCTCGCGCAGTTTGACAGCGACGGCTTGAAGCCCCGGCAACAGCACTTGTGAGCGCGCCGCCTTGAGTTGCAGCGCATGGCTGGTGTTGTTGATGTCTTCGCTGGTACAGGCGAAATGTATGAATTCCAGCGTTGCAGCGAGTTCGGTTTTCAATGCGTCAGACAAACCGGCTTGCTGGCATTGCGCCTTGAGCCAATACTCCACCGCCTTCACATCATGGTTGGTGGTTTTTTCAATCTCTTTGATGGCCAGCGCATCAGCCGCTGAAAAATCAGCCACGAGTTGGCGCAAAAACACGCGCGCTGATGGTGAATAAGGCTTGAACTCGGGCATACCACTGTCAGACAAGGCCAGCAGCCAGGTCACTTCCACTTGCACGCGTCTGTGCATGAAACCTTGCTCGCTCATCAAGGGGCGAAGCGTTGCGAGTTTGGCCGCATAGCGGCCATCGAGCGGGGACAAGGCGGAGATAGTGTGATCGGTCATTGCCCGATTTTAGGGCCAGTGACACAGGCGACAGATCGAACAATTAGTAACGATAAAATGAAGCGAGAACAACAAATCAGACTTCATATGAAATTGATAGGCGCTGTGACCAGCCCGTATGTGCGCAAAGTGCGCATTGTGATGGCCGAGAAAAAACTGGAATACCAGTTCGAGCTGGAAGATGTGTGGGCGCCCGATTCGACCATTGTTGAATTCAACCCCTTAGGCAAAGTGCCGTGTTTGTTGATGGAAACCGGCGAAGCCTTGTACGACTCGCGCGTCATCGTCGAATACCTGGACACCTTGTCGCCCGTCGGTAAGCTGATTCCGCCGGCCGGGCGCGAGCGCACCGAGGTGAAAGTCTGGGAAGCACTGGCCGATGGTTTGCTGGACGCGGCGATTGGCGCCCGAATGGAAGCGCACTGGGCCGGGCGCACTGAAGCACAGCGCAGCCAGGCTTGGATAGACCGGCAACTTGGCAAGGTGCATGACAGCCTGGCCGCCATGTCGCGCGCCCTGGGTGAGAACACCATGTGTTGCGGCATTCATTTATCGCTGGCAGATATCGCTGTCGGTTGCGCGCTGGCTTACCTGGATTTCCGTTACCCGCAGATCGCTTGGCGCAGCGACTACCCGAATCTGCAGCGTTTGCAAGACAAGCTGATGCAACGCAGCAGCTTCATTGAAACCGTACCCGCATAAACCAAGGCTGAAACAGGTTCAGCTATTGACCCGTTTTTTCAACCAGCGCATCAGGCCGCCGACCCAGGGTAATTTTTCATACAACTCTTCGGCGGCATCCCAATAATCCCGGTGAGACTGAACCCGCCATTCGCCTAGGCGGTTGAGCGCGAACACCAGATGCGAGCCGCCGTGTATGCATTGCTCCACATCGCGCTGCATGGTTTTGAAGCGGAATAAAAAATCCCAGACCAGAAAACACTGGTTGCCTTGCACCAAACGCGAGGTGACGACAAAGCGCGGTTGGTACAGGCTGTCAAACATGTGTTGAAACACCGATTGCACTTGGGCAATGCCTTGCACGTCTTTGAACGGGTCTTTGAAGCGGGCATCGTCCGCATACCAGTCACCCATGCGGGCGATGTCATGCGCTTGCAGTTGCTCAAATGCCAGCACCAGTTCATCGACCAAAGCTTCGGGCACGGCGTGTGTGTTGTCCATGTTTACAAACCTGTGAATTGACGAACCAGCGGGAAATACCAGCGATAAGGCAATAAGCGCAGCAAGCCCATCACCCGGGTAAAGCGTTTGGGGAAATGGATGTTGAACAAGCCATCGCGCCAGCCTTGCAGCATGGCTTGCGCGGCTTGTGCCGGGCTGATCAAGGCGGGCATATGGAAACTGTTTTGTGCGGTCAAGGGCGTGGCCACAAATCCCGGGTGCACCACGCTCACGCCAATGCCTCGGTCTTTCAAATCTATGTACAGCACTTCAGCCAAATGCGTGAGTGCGGCTTTGGTCGGACCATAGGCCAGGCTATTAGGCAGACCGCGATAGCCCGCGACGCTGGAGACCAGGCTGAGGTGACCGCGTCCTTGGGCCAGCAGCGCTGGCAGCACCGCGTCCAATAAAAACAATGCACCGGTGTAATTCACGTTGAGGTGTGTTTGCATGCTGACCAGATCAAACGCGGTGGCGGTTTCGGCGTGGTAATAACCGGCGCAATAAATCACAACATCCAAACCGTGTTGCGCTTGCAAATCAGCAGCGGCTTGTTTGATTGCATTAGCGTCGGTCACATCCACCGGCAAGGCCAAAGACCCGGGGTGGCTGTTGACAAAATCTTGCAGCAGACTGGCTTGGCGGGCCGACACACACACGCGTGCACCGGCGGCATGCAGCGCCTCGGCGCAGGCCAGTCCTATGCCGCTGGAGGCACCAACCAGCCAGACGCTGCGCCCGTGCCAATCGGTCACAGGCGGGTTGAACGGGGTCAATAAGGCCATGGTCTTTAAGCGCGTTTGGTGAAAGACAAAGTGACTTCACCCAGAAAAATACCGAACTTGGACATAGAGGCTTTGTTCAACATCACTTGCTCGTTCATCAAATACATCCAGTCATCGAACTGCACCTGCCATACCTGGTCGTTGACCGGCAAAGCCAGGGTGTAGCGCCAGTTGAATGCATTGCCGCGCGTGCTGCCTTGGGCCGTGCCCACCACATCACCGGCTTGACCGCTGTAGCGTCCGTCGCCCAGATGTGTCAGTGTCCAAATGCGTTTTTGTCGGGTGCCGTCGCTGTACACAAAGTCTTCGTCAAGCACGCCTTGCTCGCCGTTCCATTGGCAATTCATCACCACGGTAAAACGCTTGACTACTTTGCCCGAGCGGTCGGTGAAGATGCCCCAAGCATCGATGATGCCGTTGAAATACTGGCGCAAATCCAGCGCAGGTTGTTCGGTGGCGTAATCATTCACAGAAGGACCGGCACAACCGCTTGCGGCAAGTGCGGCAGAAGCAGTGGCTAAAAGCAGGGTGCGTCTTTGCATATTTATTCCATAGGTTGTATGTGTCGGGTGGATATGAAAAGCACCCAAGCGGCCAGCAGTTTCAACAGACACGGTACCAGAGCATAAGCCCAACTCAGCGCCAGCAAGGCGGGCGCATCGCGTGAACCGCTGCTGTAGCCCAGCCATTGCAACAAGGGCAGGCTGATACCGGCGGCCAAGGCGAGGTTCAATTTGGTGGCCACTTGCCACCAACCCAGGTAGGCACCGCTGTGCGTCTGGTCGTGTTGCGGTGATTGCAGCAAACCGTTGAGCAACGCACCGGGCACGATCAAATCCGCACCCAGGGCCAGCCCTGAAAGCAAACACACCAGGGTGTAAGCCAGTTCGTCACCCGCGCCCAGACCCAGCGCCCAGATGAACACGGCCACCGTCATCCCCATGCCGGTCAGCCAAGTCACACGCAGGCCGACACGCGCAATGCATTGGAGCCAAAGCGGCATGGACAGTGCTGCCGCGAAAAAATACGCACCTAAAAATTGGCTGTGCAAACTCTGCGGCAGTTGCAAGCGGTCCTCGACAAAAAACAGCATCAGCGTGGCCGGTATGGCGGACGCAATGCCATTCAACATGAACACCAGCAGCAGACGGCGAAACCCGGCATTCGCCCACGGTTGGCGCAAACTGCCAGTCAAGCTCTGTTTGACAGGAGAGGCTGTGATGATGGGCTCGGGGCGCGGCGCAAACCACCAGGCCCACATCGACAAGGCCAGCAAACAGACAAAGCCGCTGACCAGCGCTTCCATGCCCCACAGCCCCGGCACCAAAGACGCAAGCACCACGCCGCACAAGCCCAGGCCTTCGCGCCAGCCCACCAGTCGGCTGCGACTTGCCGCATCGCCGCCCAGTTGGGCGCCCCACGCTTGCAAGGCGATATTCAAAAAGCTGTAGCAGACATAGCTTGTCAGCAATGCAGCCAACACCACGCCGAGCAACACATCCAGTGTGACGTTGGTGCCGGTGAGCCAATGCGGGAAAAACAGCAGCAGAAAACCGGTGGCCAGTGTCACCGCCACCAGCCAGCTGCGCCGTAACAAAGTAACGCCGCCGGCTTGCAGCAAGCGGTCCACCCCGAGGCCGAGCAAAGGATCGAGCAGCGCGTCCAGCAGGCGCGCGATCAGCAACAAAGCACCGATCAAGCCGATGGACACACCGAACTGCGTGGCAAAGTAATGCGGCCAGATAACGTACAAAGGCAAGGCCACAAACGCCAGCGGCAAGGCGGGCAGACCCAGCAAAGCCAATGCGCGGGTCGGCCAGGGCTTCATACCGGTTTTTGCAAAGTGAACTGCACCACGTCGGTGTTGTGTTCCAGAAAAGCAGCTTCGCAATAGCACAGGTAAAACAGCCAGGTGCGCTCAAAGCGGCGGTCAAAACCCAGCTCTGGCATTTGCGCGTTGACTTGCACAAAAGACTCGCGCCAGCGTTTTAAGGTTTCGGCGTAATCCAGTCCGAAGGCGAACTGGTCAACCACTTGCAAACCCGCCGCCCGGGCCTGCGCCACAAAGGTTTGCGTGCTGGGCAAAAAGCCGCCCGGGAAAATGTATTGCTGAATGAAGTCGGTGCCCAGCGCATAGCGCTCGAACAGTGCATCGTCAATGACTATGCTTTGAATGCAGGCGCGACCGCCGGGCTTGAGCAGCTTGGCAATGGTCTGGAAATAGGTGGGCCAGAATTCGCGGCCCACAGCTTCGATCATTTCAATCGAACAAATCGCGTCATACGGGCCGTCGTTGGTGTCGCGGTAATCCTGCAAGCGCAAATCAGCGGCAATCGCCTGCGCGTGCAAGCGTTCGGTGGCGTAAGCCAGTTGCGACGGGCTCAAGGTGATGCCAGTCATGTCAGCGCCGAATTCACGCGCCCCGATGTCTGCCAAGCCGCCCCAGCCGCAACCGATTTCCAGCACCCGCGCGCCCGCTCCCGGCTCTACCCCGGCCATGCGCAGGGCGCGGCGCACCTTGGCGTGTTGCGCGGTTTGCAAGTCCTGTTGGCGATTACCGTCAAACCAAGCCGAGGAATACGTCATGCTGTCGTCCAGCCACAAACCGTAAAACGCATTGCCCAGGTCGTAATGCGCGTGTATGTTTTTGCTGCTGTTCTTTTTGGTGTTGCGCCGCATCCAGTGGCGCAGCTGGTAGGCCAGGCGGCCCCACCAGGTGCCGAAAATCATGTCAACCATGGGGCGGCGGTTGACCACCAGCAATTGCATCAAGGCGGTCAAGTCGGGCGTGTCCCAGTCACCGGCGATATAGCTTTCTGCAAAGCCTATGTCGCCCGAGCGCAAGGCAGCGCCGAACACCTGCCAGTTGTGCAACTCAATAGCGGCTTGCGGCCCGTGCTCGTTGCCGAAGCGAATTGCGCGACCGTCGGGCAAGGTCATGTGCAAACTGCCGCTGCTGATGGACTGCAGCATGCCCAGCGCGCGCCTGGCGGCAGCGGGTACAGCCTTGCCAAGATCGGGCAAAGTGAATTCGGGTGTTTGATAGGTTGGCATGGTGGTTGATGGAAAAATCAATGGCCGCCACGGGTGGCGAACTGTTCGGGGGGAGAGGGTTTGGTAACCAGCGGCACGCGCTTGAGCCACAGTTGCAGCGCCTGCCAGTGAATGCGCACTATTACACCTATGCTGTGCATGGGGTGCGACCACAAAGCGCGGCGCAAACCGGCTGCGCTGAGTGTGTGCAAGCGGCCGCTGACGCTGGTGCTGATCAACGGGCCGTTTTCATCGCTGTGGTCTATGCGCACCACGCTGCGCTGGCCTTGTGCGTCAGCAGTGCGCATAAAGCGAAACGCATAATTGCCTCGCACTTCACAAAATGGCGATACATAAAACACTTTGTCAGCCGGCATGCTGACCCCGTAACGCGGTGACGGCAGCACATAGCAATGGCGCTCACCAAACGTATTGTTGACCTCAGCGACGATGGCTGCCAGCGAATCGTCGGCACGGTGGCAATACCAGAAGCTGACCGGCTTGAACACATAGCCCAGCACGCGCGCATAAGTGTGCAGCCAGACCTCGCCAACGGCATCGTCTATGCCTTGGGCGTGCAGCAACTCGTCCAGCCAGGCCAGAGCGCCGCCTTGTGCAGGTGCGCGTCCGTCACCATGGTCTGCATCATGAAAAGAAATCAGGGCGCGCCGGTTGACGGCCAGAGCGCCGCCCCCAAGGCGCGCCATGCTGCGCATGGGCAGCAGCAAAAACCAGGTACGGTAAGCGAACGCATGCAGACGCGGGCGCTGGCGCGTGTGGCGGACTTCGCCGGTGCCTATCAGCGGCTGGTGATTGACGGGCGTGTTCATGCCGGTACTTCTGCCATCAGTTCCTGCAAAATACCTTGAGCCGCCGCGCGCCCGGCTTTGAAACCGTCTTCGTGAAAACCGTAGCCCATCCATGCGCCTGCATACCAAGTGTGTTGCTGGCCTTGTAAATTGTTAAGGTGGCGTTGCGCTTGTATGGCGGCCAGGTCAAACACGGGGTGTGAATATTCAAATCGCCCGAGCACATGTTCAGGTGCAATCGGGCGGTCTGGATTCAACGAGACGAACACATCTTGCGTGAACGGCAGCGGTTGTAATTTGTTCAGCCAATAGTGCAAACACACACGGGCGTTTTCTCTGTCCCCGGCGCTACGCTGGTAATTCCAGGCGGCCCAAGCCAAGCGTTTTTTCGGCATCACCGAGGCATCGGTGTGCAGCACCGCCAGGTTGTCTTGAAAGCCGATGTTCGAGAGCAATGCGTGCTCCTCGTCACTGGCTTGTTGCAAGAGTCGCAAAGCTTGGTCGGCGTGCGTGGCAATCACCACCTGATCAAATCGTTCGCTGCCTTGCGCGGTGTGCAGCAGCACGCCTTGTTCGTCGCGTTCTATCGACAGCACCGGGGTGTTCAGGTGTTTGTCTGGGATGCGCGAGGTGATGGCTTGCACATAGTGTTTGGCCCCGCCTTGTACCGTGAACCATTGCGGGCGATTGTTCACTTGCAAGAGGCCATGGTTGTCACAAAAACGCACCATGGTGGCCGCTGGGAATTGCAGCATTTGCGAGGTCGGGCAACTCCAGATGCAGCCCAGCATGGGCAGCAAATAATTGTCTTTGAAAGTGACGCCGAAGCCGTGACTGTCTAAAAAATCCTGCAAAGGCTGCATCAAGGCGCCATCGTCATACGACTGCGCCAGTCGGGTACACAGTTGGTTAAAGCGGATGATTTCGCGCAGCAGCCACCAGAACTTAGGACGCAATAAATTGCTGCGCTGGGCAAACACGCTATTCAGATCAGCACCGTTCCACTCGAGTGTGCGCCCGCTGTTGCCCCAGGGCGCTTGCACCGAAAACGACATGTCTGAATCTGCGGTTTGTACGCCGAGTTGCTCAAACAAATCAATCAAGCCGGGGTAGGTGCGTTCGTTGTAAACCAGAAAGCCGGTATCAACGCCGTAGCTGACATGGCCATTTGCCCCCGCCAGGGTGATATCAACCGTATGCGTATGTCCGCCGAAATAGTCACCAGCTTCAAACAGGCTGATGTCGGCGTGTCCGTGTAAGTGATGGGCCGCAGACAGGCCCGCAATGCCCGAGCCGACAATCGCTACCCGGGCGTTCATGTCAAGGTGTTTTGGCGCTGAGTTGTTTGTCCAGCTCTGCCAGGAATTTGCCGTCCAGCGGATCGGTGGCGCTGTTGTAGCTTTTGACTTGTTTGCCGTCGCGGCTGATCATGTATTTGTAAAAGTTCCACTTGGGCGCGGTGTCGGTCAACTGCGTGAGTTGCTTGAACAACGGGGAAGCGTCAGCGCCGCGCACCGTGGTTTTGCTGAACATGGGGAATTTCACGCCGTAAGTGTTTTCGCAAAAGTCGGCGATCTTCTGGTTGTTGCCGGGCTCCTGAGAAAAATCGTTGGAGGGGAAACCCAGCACCACCAGACCTTTGTCTTTGTAACGCGCATAAAGCTCTTCCAGGCTTTTGTATTGCGGTGTGAAGCCGCAAAAGCTGGCGGTGTTGACGACCAACACCACTTGTCCGGCGTATTGACACAGATTTTGCGGTTTTTCATCCTGCAAGCGGTCTACCGTGTATTGCAACACCGCCGGGCATTTGGCATCGGACTTGTTATTTTGTGCAGCGGCTGGCGCCAGCGTACCCAATGACAAGAAAAGCGCAAAGGCGGTGAAAGTCAGAAAGCGTTGGTGTGAGTGTTTAGTAATCATGTAAGTAATCATGCGCGAGATTTGTACTATTGTCCACGAAGCTTGGAAAAACCCTTTAATTCTGCTTAAACACAGTCTGCCACAAAGCCAGAATGGCTGTGCGCTCAAGCATCAAATCTTGCATTGCACCGCGACCGGCTTGTTCATCCAGCCTGGCCTGGTGCTGCAAATGGCGTAACTGCCGGTAGGCAGACGCGGCAGCCTTGCCCGCGCCTGCGCTCAGCAGCCCTATGTCCTCTGCATACAGCAGCAAGCCTATGTTGCCTATGTTGTCTTGCAAGCCCGGGTGGTTGGCAGCGTGCGCCAGCACCAGAAACTGCACCGCAAACTCGGCGTCAATCATGCCGCCGGGACTGTGTTTGAAGTCAAACAAGTCTGCCGGTACAGGATAGGCTGCGCGCAACTTGTCGCGCATCGCCACGATTTCTGCGGCCAAGGCAAGCGGCTCACGCGGCGCACACAACACCCGGCGGCGTATGTCTTCAAACGCCGGACGCAGGGTGGGGTCGCCGACACAAAAACGCGCTCTTGTCATGGCCTGGTGTTCCCACAGCCAGGCGGTGTTGCTGCCGCGCTGGGTCTGGTAATCGGCAAAAGCTTCAATGCTGCTGACCAGCAGGCCCGAGTTGCCGTTGGGCCGCAGCGCTGTGTCGATTTCGTACAGATCACCTTCGCCGGTTTTGGTGGTCAACCATTGAATCAGTTTGCGGGCAAACACCGCATACACCTCGGCGGCTTGCGGGTGTTCATCCCGGTAAATGAAGACGATGTCCAAGTCGCTGCCGTAGCCCAACTCTTTGCCGCCCCATTTGCCGTAGCCGATGATGCCAAAGCACGGTGTCTCGCGGTGCCGGTTTTTCAGGCGTTGCCAAACCCATTGCGCGGTGATTTGCACCATGGTGTCAGCCAGCGAACTCAAATCATCTGCGACCTGCTCTACCGTCAAGCGCCCTTGCACATCGCGCGCCAGCGTCAAAAACAATTCATTGTGGTGGGCGCGGCGCAGCAGATTCAGCAGGCTTTCCTCGTCGTCGCCCGCGTGTGCCTGCAAGGCCGCGTAACGGGTTTGTATATTGCGTTCCAGTTGAACCGCGTCAAAGCGTTCTTCCAATACCGCCGGGTCGGCCAGTTCATCTATCACGCCGGGGTGCTTCATCAAATACGCGGTGGTCCAGCGACCGGCGTCCAGCAGTTTGAGCAATTGCTCGTGCACCTGCGGGCGTTCCAGCAGCAAGGCCAGGTAGGTTTCACGCCGCAGCAGCGGCTCCATCCAGTCGCACCAGCGCAGCGCCGAGGTCTCGCTGATGCGGCCCTCGTCCAGCCAGCTTTGGGTGCGTTGCAGCAGCCGCAGCAAACGTTGCCTGGCGTCTTCGCGCAAAGCGCGCACGCGCGGTGAATCCACCCAGCTGCTGACCCGTTGGCGCAGTGCCGGGCGCAAGCTTTCGAGCAAACTGTCCAGATGCCGCGGCAAGGGCAGCGTCTCAGCAGGACTGTCACTGTTTGGCACTGGACGCAGCAGACGCTCAAACTCCTGCGCTACCAGATCGCGCCAATGTTGCAGTGTGGTGCTCAAGGCATGGCGGTCGGCCAGTCCCAGGCTGTGCGCGATCCAGTCTGCATCCGCTGCATCGGCGGGCAGCACATGGGTTTGTTTGTCGTCCAGGTACTGCACCCGGTGCTCGACCCGGCGTAAAAATTCGTAAGCGCTGCCTAAGTCTGCCGCCGTTTGCGCCGACATCAGCCGCGCTTGCACCAGCGTCGGCAAAGCCTGCAAGCTGGGGCGCATGCGTAACTCGGGAAACTGGCCGCCGCGCACCACTTGCAGCAACTGCACGGTGAATTCGATTTCACGAATACCGCCGCGCCCGAGCTTGACGTCGTCGGCGCGTTCGGGTCGACCCGCGCTTTGGCGCAGCGCATGGGCGCGGATCTGGCGGTGTAGTTCGCGCAATGCATCAATGACGTTGTAGTCCAGGTAGCGACGAAAGACAAACGGCGTGACGATGTCGCGCAAAGCGGGCACTTGGTCCATGCACGAGGCCGGTGCCACCACCCGCGCTTTCAGCCAGGCGAGCCGCTCCCATTCACGGCCCTGAACCTGTAAATAGGTTTCCAATGAGGCCAGCGAGACCACGCTGGCGCCGGATTCGCCATTGGGGCGAAGTGCCAGGTCCATGCGAAACACCTGGCCGTGCTCGGTGGTGTCGCCGATCAACTGAAACAGTTGTTTGACTACTTTGTCAAAAAATGTGTGGTTGTCTATGCTGACGCTACCGTGTCCGTCAGCGTCGGTGACACCGTCTTCGTCATACACATAAACCAGGTCAATGTCGCTGGAGACATTCAATTCGGCGGCGCCGAGCTTGCCCATGCCGACTACCCACAATTGCGCGATCAAGCCATCGGCTCGCCGTGGCAAACCGTGGCGCACGGCAACCCGTGCCACGGCTTCTTTGAGCGCCACATCCAGTGTGAATTCAGCCAGCCAGGTCATAGCTGCGGTGACCACGGACAAAGGCGCTTGTTGCTCACAATCGAGAACCACCAACCGCTCCATGACCAATTGACGCAGCACCCGCAATGCGTCTGCTGCAAGCGGGTAAGTAAGCAGCAATGTGCCGTAACAAGCTTGCAGCATCAGCGGTGAAGGTGCGCCAGGCGGCAAGCTGTTCAAGTCATGGGCATAGCGCCGGCGCAGTCTTTGCACCAGCCTTGAGCCGAGCGCACCTTGAAATACCAGGTTTGTCATTTATTTATTTTTCGGCGAAGTCACTTGCGGGTGATAATTTCACTGTTACCTCAACCTTGACCTGAAACCTATTCTGCATGTCTGAACAAGCTACTGCATCAAACGCCGCCGGAACCGGTTCGCGTTGGTTTGTCAGCTTGAGCCGTTGGCTGTGGTGGCTGGCCATCAGTTTCTGGGCTGTGATACTGCTGGCCACCATGGCCCTGCATTGGTTGATTGTGCCGCGAATCATCGATTGGCAACCAGAGATTGAAGCCATGGCGTCGCGCGCCTGGGGGGTCAAAGTCAGCATAGGGCGGCTGCAAGCTGAATCTGACGGTTGGGTACCTTCTTTCGTATTGAATGATTTTGTGTTGCGCGACCAGCAGGACCAGGAGGTCATGCGCCTGCCTGTGGTGCGCGTCAGCTTGTCGCCTGCCTCATTGTTCAGTTTGACGCTGGATCAAATTGAATTGCAAGGGCCTGAACTCGAGGTGCGGCGCGACGCGCAAGGGCGCTGGCAAGTGGCTGGCATGTGGCTGGGAGATGGCGACAACACCGCCATCATGGATTGGCTGCTGCGTCAGCCGGATATCTCCATCCGGCAAGGCCGCCTGCGTTGGGTGGACGATTTGTTGCAACAGCCCGAAGTAGACCTGACTGCTGTTTCTATGCAATTGCGCAATGGCTTGCGCAGCCATAGCTGGCGTTTGGATGCACAACCGCCTGCCGGCTGGGGCCAGACCATCAGCATTCAAGGGCAATTCAGTCAGGCCTTTCTCAACGGCAATGCCAGCGACATCGCCAGCTGGAAAGGTCGCTTTTATGCCCAGTTGCCGCAAATAGATATCAGCCGCATGTCGGTTTACCTCAAACACGTGAGCTCGGCAGAGTTGCTGTCGGGCCGCGGCTGGTTGCGTGCCTGGGTCGATATTGACCAGGGCGTGTGGAACAACCAGACGCTGGACCTGGGGTTGCAAGATGTCAGGGTCAAACTCGACAACCGTTTGGACGACATCCATTTGCAACAGGTCGCCGGGCGCTTGCATATGCAGTCCTGGCTGGGCGGCTTGGGCCAGGAGCTGCGCACAGAACAATTGCAAGTCACGCCTGCCGGCGGCGCGCCATGGAGCAGCGGCAAAACCCGTTTTGCCTGGCGGCATCCTGCCAGTCCGCAAGAGCCGTTTGCCGCGACCGGCGAATTGCACATAGACGGTATGCCGCTGGAAGTCATGGCCAGGATGGCGGCGCGCATGCCCATGGATGAACGCATGCGCGCACATTTGAGCCAGGCCAAGCCTGTCGGCCAGGTGCACGCATTGGATTTGCAATGGTTTGATGCCGGTTCGCCCGCTATGCATTACAAAGCCGCCGGTCGTTTGCATGGTTTGCGCATGGAGTCGTCTGCGCCGCAAAAGACCAGACCGTCGGCCAACTGGTGGTGGCCGGGCGTGCAGGATGCCCAGGTCGATTTCGAATTCAATGAACAGGCAGGCTCGGCGCAGTTGCAGGTACAGGACGGCAGTGTCACCCTGGTGGACTGGCTGGAAGAGCCGCTGGTTCCCTTGAAAAAATTCCAGTCCAAGCTGACCTGGGGCAAAACCGGTCAGACATGGCAATTGCAAATGCACGATGCCCAGGCCATCACCGCTGACGGCCAAGGCAGCTTTGATTTGCACTGGCGCGAAGGCGAGCAGCCGTCGTCATTCGGACACTTGGACTTGCAGCTGCAAGTCCAGCGCTTGCAGGCATCCAGGTTGCACCGCTACCTGCCGCAAGCCATGGATGTTCAGGCGCGCCGTTATCTGCGTGATGCCTTGACATACGGCTGGTTTGACAAGGCCGTCCTCAACCTCAAGGGGCCGCTGGACCATTTTCCTTTCAGTAAAACCAATGACGGTGTGTTTACCCTGCAGGCACCGTTTCAACAGGTCAATATGCAATACGCACCAGCGGCGGCAGGCAATACCGCCGGGCGGCGTGAACCGCTCAGTTGGCCGCAGTTGCAACAGGCCAATGGTGAATTGCAGATCAACCAAAGCCATTTGCAGCTCAAATCAGCCAGTGCACGCCTGGGCACACAAGGCCAAGTGCAAGTGGGCCGGTTGGAGGTGCTGATCGATGACTTGAACGATATCGTGGTCGATGTCAATGCCCAGTTCAAAAGCAATCTCAGCGATGCCATGCAGGTGATGTTGGGCACACCGTTGCGCGACAAACTCGTGCCCTGGATGAACCCCGCCCTGGTCAACGGCAGCTCCGAGCATGAATTGCATTTGCATTTGCCGCTGGCCAATACGGCTGCCCTCAAGCTGCAAGGCGCGCTGACTTTGCCCGGTAATGACATACAACTGCAAGCCGGATTGCCGCGCATGGGCAAGGTCAAAGGCGTGATCAATTACACCCAGTCTGGATTAAGCACCAACAATTTGCGCTTGCGTGTGTTCGGCGGCGATGCGCGTCTGGACGGCGGCTTGCGTTTCAGCGACAGCGTGACTGAAGGCCCTGCGCGCCTGAGCTTGCAAGGCAGCATCAGCGCCGAGGCTTTGCGGCAATCCACCGAACTGCCTTCGCTGACCGGTCTGGCCAACCACATGGAAGGCAATGCATCTTATGCGGCCTCTTTGGGTCTTCGCCAGGGCGTGCCGGAAATCACCGTGATCAGCAATCTGCAAGGCATGGCGCTGAATTTTCCTGCGCCCTTGCGCAAGCCGACCGAGGCGTCATGGCCTATGCGTTTTGACAGCGTGTTGTTGCCGCCCGTAACTGCCAAAGGTTCGGCCGTGCTTGAGCAGGTGCAGCTTAAGCTGGCGCAGGTGTTGTCGGTCAACTATGTGCGGGACGTCAGCACAGCGACACCGGCGGTGGTGCGCGGGCAGATTCAAATTGGCCAATCAGCAGGCTGGAAAGATGCGCCGGACAACACGGTGGTGTTACAGGTCAAGCAGCCGAACCTGAATGCAGACGAGTGGCAGACACTCCTCGCTTCTTTCACAGAAGAAGACAGCGGTTTGCGCGCCGACAATGCCGGGCGCTCCGGCTGGAGCGCGTATGTACCGAACAAAATTGACATCAGCAGCCAGGAGCTGGTGTGGTCGGGCCGCACCTATAACCAGCTTCAGGTGAATGCGGACAAGCAAGCCAGGGTCTGGCGCATACAAGCGCGTGCCAATGAATTCCAGGGCTCGGCTGAATACCGTCCGGCCGCCGACGGCAGCGGCGCGCGGGTCAGCGCGCATTTGAATTACCTGACTATTCCGCCGGCCGTGCTGGAGGATGTGGAATCCGCCATGTCGGAGTCGCCCAAGGACATGCCGGCGCTGGACCTCATCATTGACAACCTGGAGTTGCGCGGCGTTGCTTTGGGCAAGGCTGAAATCGAAGGTTTTGCACGCACCAGCACCAATGGTTCGCGCGAATGGGTGCTGGGCAAACTCAACCTCACCATGCCCGAGGCCAGCCTGCAAAGCAAGGGCCAGTGGGGCGGGCCGGGCAAGGGCACGGCTAAGCGTTCGCAGCTTGAATTTGTGCTGCAAATCCAGGACTCGGGTCAGCTGCTGGACCGGCTGGGTTTCAAAGGTGCCATTAAAAACGGCAAGGGCCGCATGGTCGGTCAGGTCGGCTGGCAGGGCTCGCCTTTCTCGCCGGATTACAAAACCATGACCGGCCAGTTCAATGTGAATATGGAGCGCGGACAGTTTTTGAAATCCGATCCGGGTGTTGCCAGACTGCTTGGTGTGTTGAGTTTGCAGTCGCTGCCCAGACGTTTGACGCTGGACTTCAGCGATCTGTTCAGCGAAGGCTTTATGTTTGATTTTGTGCGCGGCGATGTACAGATTCAACAAGGCATAGCCAGCACCAACAATTTGCAAATGAAAGGTGTGAGTGCTGCGGTGCTGATGGAGGGCAAGGCCGACATCAAAAACGAAACCCAGGACATCAAAGTGGTGATCGTGCCCGAGTTGAATGCCGGCACCGCCTCGCTGGTGTATTCGGCCATCAACCCGCTGGTCGGGCTCAGCACCTTTCTGGCGCAGTTTGTGTTGCGCAAACCTTTGATGAAATCCAGCACCCAGGAATTGCATGTGCAAGGCACTTGGAAAGACCCCAAGGTCAGCAAAGTCGACAGCAGCACCGGCGAGGCCAAGCCGGCCACCGCCAAACCCTAAGCCAGTCCATGCAAGCCGCTTTATTGCAAATGGTCTCCGGGGCGTCGATGCCGCACAACCTGGACAGCGCCGCTGAGTTGCTGGCGCAAGCGGCGGCCCATGGTGCAGAACTGGCTGTGCTGCCCGAGTATTTTTGTCTGCTGGGACAGCGCGATACCGACAAACTGGACATCGCCGAAACCTTCGGCGACGGACCTATGCAAAACCGTTTGTCACGCATGGCAGCGCAACACGGCATCTGGCTGGCGGCAGGCAGCTTGCCTATCGCCGTGCCCGGCGACCGTAGCCGGGTGCGCAACACCTGTCTGGTGTTCAATCCGGCAGGCGAGTGCGTGGCACGCTACGACAAAATCCATTTGTTCCATTTCGACAATGGTGTCGAGCGCTACGACGAAGCGCGGGTGCAACAGGCCGGCGACACACCAGTGTGTTTCGATTTGCCATCGCGTGACGGCCACACCTGGCGCATCGGTTTGAGCATTTGTTTTGACGTACGTTTTCCGGCGCTGTACCGGCAACTCGCCGAGATGGGCGCACATTTGATGCTGGTGCCCAGTGCGTTCACCCACCACACGGGCGCGGCGCACTGGGAAGTGCTGATGCGCGCGCGTGCCATCGACAGTCTGGTCTGGCTAGGCGCAGCCGCGCAAGGCGGTTTGCATGAGAACGGCCGGCAAACCTGGGGGCATTCCATGTGGGTAGACCCTTGGGGCCAGGTGCTGGCGTGTCAGCCGCAGCAGGCGGGCTGTGTCATGGCGGATTTGGACATGAAGGTACTGCTTGAACGACGTGCCCAGCTGCCCGCTTTGTGTATGACTGCCAAGTGAATCATTCCTCGTCCTTGCGCTCACCGTCGCGCCGCCCGGAGAACATGGTCCACCAGACAATCAACACCAGTATCACGCCGGCTCCCAGGGCTTCCAGCAAAATCAGCAACATGTGGTTTTTTCTCCGTTCATGCACGACTGTAATCGCTGGCCCTGAAAGCGTGCGTGCTTGTCTGCGTTATTTACTGCGTTGGGGAGTGCCTTTGCTGCTGTCGGCTTGTGCGGTCAAAGGGCCGGTCAAGCCTGTGCTGCCAACCGGCCAATCTGCGCCTGTCATCCGCTCGCCCGTGGATGCAAGCGGGCGGCCGTTGCCGTCGCAGGAGAGTTCGGCGGCTGAACAAAGAAACAGTCAACTGGTACCTGTGCCCTGGAGCGAGCTGCCGGGTTGGGAGAAAGAATCCATGCCCGAGGCCTGGGCCGTGTTGACCGCGAATTGTGAAAAACCCGGCTCGCTGATGGCGTCCTTGTGCCCGCAGATTCGCCGCCTGGCGCTGGCCGAAGCGGACGAGCAGCGCCAATGGTTGATGCAACAACTGCAACCGCACAGGCTTGAATCGCTGCAAGCGCAAGCCAACGGATTGCTGACCGCGTATTACGAGCCGGTGATAGACGCACGCCGTGTGCCGGGCAACGGTTTTTCGGTTCCTTTGTACCGCGTGCCCGCCGGTCTCAAACCCGGTCAGCCCTGGTTCAGCCGACAAGAAATTGAAACTCAGCCAACAGCACAAGCTGCATTGCATGGCAGAGAAATCGCCTGGCTGGCCGATCCGGTGGACGCCATGGTGTTGCACATACAAGGCTCGGGGCGTTTGCGCATCACCGAGGGAGACGGGCGGGCGTACACGGTGCGCGTGGCCTTTGCCGCTTCCAATGAACAGCCCTACCAGAGCATAGGCCGCTGGCTGCTAGACAAAAATGAAATCAAGGACGCGTCCTGGCCCGGCATCAAAGCCTGGCTGCAACGCAACCCGCAAAAAGCGCAGGCCTTGTTCTGGGTCAATCCGCGTTATGTGTTTTTCAAGGAAGAGGCCAACACAGATGCCGGCATCGGGCCGCGCGGTGCGCACGGCTTGCCGTTGACTCCGGGGCGCTCGATCGCGGTGGATCCGCTGAGTGTGGCCTACGGCACACCGCTGTGGCTGGTGTCGCCCGGGCCGACGCAGGCATTGCAGCGCCTGGTGGTGGCGCAAGACACGGGCAGTGCCATCCTAGGTGCGGTGCGCGCAGATTTGTACCTGGGTACCGGCGCGGCGGCGGGCGAACTGGCCGGACGTATGAAGCAGCCATTGCGAATGTGGGTCTTGTTGCCCAAAGTTCAGTGATTCATTGAAAGGAAGCGGCATGGGTTTCATCATTGTGCTGGCGACCCCGGTTTTTTTGCTGGCCATCGCATTCGAATGCTGGTGGGGTTGGCGACTGGCGCGCCAAGGCCAGACGACAGCGCAGACCTACCGCTGGGACGACGCGATCAACAGCATCAGCCTCGGGGTCATCAGCCAATTGAGCGCGGTGTTCACCCGCTTGCTTCGCATCACTATCTACACCTTGGTGTTTGAGCAGGTCGCCGTGTTTTCACAACCGGAGTTTTGGAACAGCTGGTATGGCGTGTTGATCGCCCTGGTGCTGTACGACTTTTGCTATTACGGCTACCACCGCGCCAGCCACGAAGTGGCCTTGTTCTGGGGTGGGCATGTGGTGCACCACCAAAGCAACCATTACAACTTGTCCACTGCATTGCGACAAACCACATCGGGTGTGTTGGTCGGCTGGATTTTTTACCTGCCCATGGCCGTCATCGGGGTCACGCCGTTTGTCTTTGGCATCGTCGCACTGATTGATTTGCTCTACCAGTTCTGGGTGCACACCGAACACGTGGGCAAGCTCGGCTGGTTTGACAGATGGTTTTGTTCGCCCTCGAATCACCGTGTGCATCATGCGGTGAACAGTAAGCGTCCGGCGAACACACCTTGCCTGTTGAACAACTACAGGGCTCGTGGCACCCAGCGATGAGGCAGCAGCTCTTCGATCAGACTGTTTTTATGCGTCGGCAGCCGCGCCAGAACGTCTTTCAAATAGGCATACGGGTCATGCCCATTGAGCTTGGCGCTTTGGATCAGACTCATCACGGCCGCCGCCCGCTGGCCCGCGCGCAGTGAGCCCGCGAATAACCAATTATTTCTGCCAATCGCAATCGGCCGAATCTGGTTCTCAATCCAGTTGTTGTCGATGGGCAGGCGAGCGTCGTGTGCAAACCGGCTCAGTGCCACCCAGCGTTTCAAGCTGTAGTCCAGCGCTTTGGCAGTCGCCGTCCCGTCGGTGATGCGTTGGCGTTGCAACAGCATCCACTGGTGCAAAGCATCGAGCAGTGGTTTGGATTCGGTTTGCCGGATGCGCAGCCTTTCATCAGCACTGAGATTTTTGACTTCCCGCTCGACCTTGTACAGCTGCGCGATGTACGCCAGCGCCTGCTGAGCAATCTCGCTCTTGTTGCTGACATGCAAGTCAAAGAACTTGCGCCTTGCGTGCGCCATGCAACCGACCTCGGTGATGGCTGCACCGAAACTGGCCTTGTAGCCACTGAAGTCGTCACACACCAGTCCACCACTCCAGTCGCCCAGGAAGTTTCTAGCGTGCTCACCGGCGCGGGATTCACAGAAGTCGTAGACCACGGCCTTCAAATCTTCAAAGGCTCCCGGCGCATAGGCCCAGAGGTAGGCCCGGTGCGTCTTCTTATTGCCCGGCTTGAGTATCGCCACCGGGGTTTCATCAGCATGCAGCACGACAGACTGGAGCATGCAGGTCTTCAGCGCATCGACCAGTGGCTGCAATTGCACGCCGCAAACTCCCACCCACTGCGCCAGGGTGGAGCGGGCTATTGGATAGCCGGACCGCCCAAAGATGGTTTCTTGGCGGTACAGCGGCAGATGGTCAGCGTACTTGGCCACCAACACCTGTGCCAGCAAGCCAGATGTGGGCAGGCCCTTGTCAATGATCTGTGCGGGCACCGGCGCTTGCGTCAAGGTCTGGCACTTGGCGCACGCCCACTTGCCGCGAACGTGGCGCTGCACCGTGAGCACGCCCGGTGTGTAGTCGAGTTTTTCGCTGACGTCTTCACCGATGCGCTTTAACTGGCAGCCGCAGCTGCACGTCGTGCTGTCCGGCTCGTAGTGCAGCTCAACGCGGGGCAGCTCGGGCGGCAAGGCTGCGCGCTTGGGTTGCTGACGGGGCTCTTTGGCTGCTTTGTCTGGTGGTGCCAGGTTCTGGAGCTCTTGCTCAATGGCGGCGATGTCGGCATCAATCGTTTCATCGAGCAGACTGGCTTGGCCGGCATCAAGTTGTTCACGGCTACGGCCAAACTTCCAGCGTTTGAGGACCGCCATCTCATGGGTCAGCTGGTCGACCTTGGCCTGGCGGTAAAGAATCTCGCGGTCTTTGCTTGAGATGGTTTGGTCGAGACTGGCGATCTGTCGGTCACGGCCGGCGATTTGCGCGATCAAATCGCGGGCGAGTTCGCGCAGTTGCTTTGCGTTCAGAACGGGCAGGGATTCGGGGGCGACAACCATGAACGCAAGTGTGCCCGCGCCTGTGAGAATGATCTATTCGTGCATCCACCCATAGACGCCAAGGCACACCGCGATCAAGAATTACACCACCGTAATAATGCCGCCCTCGCCAATGCGCGACCATGGCAAGCCCAGCACCAAGGCATCTAATTGGGCGCGGCTCAAACTCACACGATTGACGCCACCGGGCGCACTTGCTGAGCTTGTTTGAGGCCAAACGAAGTGGCCCTGGTGCAGCCGCCTGGCTGCCAGCCAAATGCCAATGCCGTCATGCACCAGCACCTTCATGCGGTTAGCGCGCCGGTTGGCAAAGAGGTAGGCCGTATGCGGGTGCGCGGCACCGAATACACCCACCACACGGGCCAGCGCCGTGTCCGTGCCAGCACGCATGTCCAGAGGCACGGTGGATAACCATACCGCGTCGATGCGAATCATCGCAACCACTCGCGCAGCCAGGCGGCGCACTCTGGCGCTGTCGCAACGGGCCAGCGTATGCTCATCGTCGCCGCTCCTCGGCGCAACTCCATATGAATGTCGGACTGCATGGGTGCTGTTGTCGGTGCAGGGGGCAAGGCCAGCGCGATGAATTCCGGCCGCGCAGACACCTGCAGCACGCCGCGCGCTTGCAGCTCGCGCGCCTGGCGGCGCCACTTGTGTACGAGATTGGCGTTCAGGCCATGGGCCAGCGCGATGCCAGCTACTGAGGCGCCTGCCTGAACGCATTCGCTCAGAACCTTTGCCCTCAGCTCGTCGCTGTGACGACGCCGGGTCGGTAGTTTGGAGTGTTCCATGGTGTCCACTTAAGTTCTTGGTGGACACCATCGTCGCCTTGCACTGCTACGGATTCAATATGTGTTGCCCGGACGCATAC
>CAISPG010000030.1 GCA_903887325.1 uncultured Burkholderiales bacterium
AACCTCCAAGGGGTTCAAGCCTTGGAAATTACACAAGAATGTGAAAAAGAGTTTCAAATCGGCACCAAACAAAATCGACTGCAAACCAGCGCCAGTATTGGCTTTATTCAACTAACCTCATGATTTAACCGGACACTACTGAATTTAAATATAAAGTTGGCCGAAATATCGATTGATCGACTCATGCTCGATTGGATGCCCATTACATCTACCCATGCTACATATTCGTTTTTGGGCGTTGGTATCAGTTTTGATTTAAATGACATAAAGTCTCCAAATTAGCCAACGATTTCTTCCTGACGGCAACCAGAAACTCATCACTTTTGCATTGAAAGGTTACGCATTATTTTTCGTTGTGCTCTAAAGCCATTCTGAAAATTTCATTTGATATTCAAACCAATCTTCAATCCCATACGGCGGCCCCTCATTGGTTCAACGCCAACCACTATACACATTAAAACAGTAATAATTAGCTCTCTAAATAAATTTTCTTTGTACTTTAAGAGCGGTTTTAAGCCATTTTTCCAAATACTAAATACTTGCCCAACCAATCCTCAACACCACCACCCTCGCCACTCACGCAGTTGCATCAAACCCAAGCGCAGCAATCACAACCCCTTCACCAACTGGTTTTCATTTCAAACACGCCATCACACCCCTCCGCCTAAAATGCCACAAAACATTCACACGGAGACAAACCCCATGCAAATCATCCGCTTCGCCGATCTGTGCGCACAGGGCCAAGCCCGTGGCAAACGCGTGTTCATCCGCGCCGACTTGAACGTGCCTTTTGACGACCAAGGCCGCATTTCCGAAGACACGCGCATCCGCGCATCAGTGCCCGCTATCCAAATGGCGCTGGACGCAGGCGCCGCCGTCATGGTCACCTCGCACTTGGGTCGACCTACCGAAGGCGCGTTCAAACCCGAAGATTCCTTGGCCCCTGTCGCCAAACGCCTGGCCGAGTTGCTTGGCCGGGAGGTGCCGCTGGTGGCGGACTGGGTGGGCGGCGTGTCTGTCGCCGCCGGTCAGGTGGTGATGCTGGAGAACTGCCGGGTCAATGTCGGCGAAAAGAAAAACAGCGAAACACTGGCCAAGCAAATGGCAGCGCTCTGCGACATTTATGTGAACGACGCTTTCGGCACCGCGCACCGCGCCGAGGGCACCACTTACGGCATCGCGCAGTTCGCACCTGTGGCTTGCGCCGGGCCATTGTTATCCGCCGAAATCGATGCCATCAGCAAATCGCTGGCCGTGCCCAAACGCCCGCTGGCCGCCATCGTCGCCGGTTCCAAGGTCAGCACCAAGCTCACCATCCTGCAAGCGCTGGCGCGCAACGTGGACCAGTTGATTGTGGGAGGCGGCATTGCCAACACTTTCATGTTGGCCGCCGGTTTGAAGATAGGTAAAAGTCTGGCCGAGCCCGACCTGGTGGGCGAAGCCAAAGCGGTGATTGAAGCCATGAAAGCGCGTGGTGCCGAGGTGCCGATCCCCACCGACGTGGTTTGCGCCAAAACTTTTTCTGCGGACGCAGTGGCCACGGTGAAAAAAGCCACTGAAGTGGCCGACGACGATTTGATTCTGGACATCGGCCCGGACACCGCCGCACGTCTGGCCGCGCAACTCAAAGCAGCTGGCACGATTGTGTGGAACGGCCCCATGGGCGTGTTCGAGTTTTCGGCTTTCGAAAATGGCACCAAGGTGGTGGCGCATGCGATTGCCACTTCCTCTGCGTTCAGCATTGCTGGTGGTGGCGACACGCTGGCGGCGATTGCCAAGTACGGCATTGAAAAAGATATCGGCTACATCTCTACTGGCGGCGGCGCATTTTTAGAAGTGCTGGAAGGCAAAACCTTGCCCGCGTTTGAGATATTGATGAAGCGTGCCCAAGCTTGAACACACTGAGAAATCGCATCGCTTGACTGACAAGCAGCCAGGTAAGTGCATGGGCCCAAGCTGCCTTGGGCTTTAAGTACTAATTAATAGCCATGAAAAAAGCCCCTGTCGGGGCTTTTTCATTGAACTACTGCGCGAATCAGGCGGCCAAGCCGACCGGAGGCTGGCTGGTAGCGCGACCTTTGTAGTCAGTCCAGCACTGGCGGGTGAAGTCGTACAGCTTGCAAGAACGTGCGGTCTGGAAATACCAGCGCCATGAAAACGGCTGAACGATGATGCGTCCGGGTAGCAGGGTTTCCAGTTTGTTTTGGGCTTGTTTCAAGCGGTAGAGCGGAATACTCATGTCCACGTGGTGGGCGGTGTGCTCCATGATGTGGTGCATCAAGGCACCGATTTTGAACGGGAAGGTCAGGTGCACGGTGGTGGAGACAAATGGCTGGGCTTTGGCCCAAGCGCTGCGGTCGTCATGCCAGGACACTTTCACATGGGTGTGGTGCACGTAGACGACGAAGCCGATCATGGCGCACCAGAACAAAAATGGCACGACCACGCTGAACAACAAAATCCAGGCGACGTTTTGGTCGGTGGCCAGCGCGGCAGCGACCATGCCGCCAATCCACAGGGCCGCAAAACCGGTGATCAACCAGCTGTCTTTGATGAAGATGGGGCGGCGTGTAGGCATTTCCTTGGCGCTGGGGAACACCATTTTTTTCCACCAGATTTCAATCATGTAATACAGACCGGGTGCCCAGCCGCTACGGTAAGCGCGGTCCAGCATGCGGCCGGCGAAAGACAGCTTGGCGAATTCGTCGCTGGTCAGCGGTGCCCAGACAAAGTCAAAGCCTTTGAGGTTGGTGTAGCCGTGGTGCACCACGTTGTGGCCTATGTCCCACAGGCTGAAAGTGGTGAGCGACGGCAAAAAGGCGATGCGGCCCACCCATTTGTTCAAACCGCGATGAGGCGTCAGGCTTTGGTGGCAGGCATCGTGGCCGATGATGAACAAGCGCCCGATGGTGAAACCCATGGCCAAGGCACAAAGTAATTTAACCCACCAGGCTTCAAACAAAACGGTGCCGGCCATCAAAGCCGCCCAGATAGCGTAATCCAGCACCAGCAACAGCATGGCGCGCACAGTGACGCGTTTGGACAGCGGAATCAGCCATTCGCGTATCACCTTGCGGTGCGGCATGGGCTCTTGTAAAGGAATAGGTTGTTGTATAGAGTTCATGAAGTCGGGCAGTGGCACCAAAAAGACGAGTGCTCTGAGTCTTGGGTTGCCTCAGTGGCAACAGTTCAGTACGAACGCCATTGTAGCCAATCATGTCTGTTCGAAGCCTAACAAAGGGCTTACCCCTACCAACGCTCAGGTAAGCGCTTGCACACGCGGTAAACCTTGTCCGGCTCGCGCACCACATACCCGCCGGTGATCAGGTCTTTCATGATTCTGCTGACCATTTCACGGCTGCAACCTATTTGCTGCGCGATCTGGGCGTGCGTCATGGGCAAGCGCCTGGTATCGGCGGCAAGCAGCTCGTCGCCGCTGTCTGAGCGCTGCAACAAAGCGCTTAAGCGGCTGTAAGCATCAGAAAACAAAGCCAGTCGGGTGGTTTCGGTGGCCATGCGCACTCTTTGCAAAGCCAGTTTGAGCAAATCCATGGCCAGCGACGGCGAGTGTTGAATGACAGCCAGCGCCGATTCGCGCGAAATCACACAACACACCGCCGGTGTGAGCGTGACCACGCTGGCGCAGTGCGGGCCGCCGTCCAAGGCGGACACGCCTATCAACTGACCGGCGCTGACCAGCGACAAAGTGATTTCACGCGGCCGACTGTCGTTAGACAAGGCGTATTCGCGCAGCCGTCCGGCCATGACCAGGTAAAGCTGATGGCCGGTATCGCCTTGCTGAATCAACAGCGTGTGTTTGCGGTAGTGACGCACCTGACCCTGGCGCGCCAGCACCTGCAAGCCGGGTATAGCCGCGTGTTCCTGCCATTCATCACATAGTTTGCTGTTTGCATGGTCTGCACTTTATGCGCAGCAGCGCTTTGAAAGTTCAAGCGGCACTCACGAAATAGGGATGTACAACTGCTTGTATGTCACAGAAGAATCACATCACTTGCGGGCTTGAGCGTGTGACAATAGCCGAATTCAGCCTGAGATAAATATGTCACAACACGCCACCAAAATCGTTGCCACCCTGGGGCCCGCGTCCAGCGACCCCGTCATTCTTGAAGCCATGATCCGCGCCGGGGTCAATGTGGTGCGGCTGAATTTCAGCCACGGCAAAGCCCAAGACCATGTGGATCGCGCCATGCTGGTGCGCGAAGCCGCCAAACGGGCCGGTCGCGTGGTCGCCATCATGGCGGACTTGCAAGGCCCGAAAATCCGCGTCGGCAAATTTGCCGAGGGCAAGGTCATGCTGCAAGCCGGGGCGGCCTTTGTGCTGGATGCCTCGCGCACCGAGCCCGGCGACATCAACGGCGTCGGACTGGATTACAAAGAATTGCCGCGCGACGTGAAAGCCGGCGATCTGCTGCTGCTCAATGACGGTTTGATCGTACTCACCGTCGACAAGGTCATAGGCGAACAAGTCCACACCACGGTGAAAATGGGCGGAGAGTTGTCCAATAACAAAGGCATCAACAAACAAGGCGGCGGCCTGACCGCACCGGCGCTCACCGGCAAAGACATGGAGGACATCAAAACCGCCATGTCTTTCCAGGCCGACTATGTGGCGGTGAGTTTCCCGAAAAACGCCACCGACATGGAAATGGCGCGCCAACTTTGCAATGTCGCTGCCGAACCGTTCAAACACAAACCTGGGTTGATCGCCAAGATCGAGCGCTTTGAAGCCATTCCTCATTTAGAGGAAATCCTGCGCGCCTCCGACGGCATCATGGTTGCGCGCGGCGACCTGGCGGTCGAAGTCGGCAACGCCGCCGTGCCAGCCTTGCAAAAACGCATGATCAAAATGGCACGTGAAATGGACAAAGTCGCCATTACCGCCACGCAAATGATGGAGAGCATGATCACCAACCCGGTGCCCACCCGCGCCGAGGTCAGCGACGTGGCCAACGCGGTGCTCGACGGCACCGATGCCGTCATGCTGAGCGCCGAAACCGCTGTTGGCAAATACCCGCTGGAAACCGTGCAGCAAATGGCGCAAATTTGCGCAGCAGCCGAAGACGCTGAAGAAGTGGCGCTGGACGCAGACTTCACCGGTAAGACATTTACATACATCGACCAGACGATTGCCATGGGCGCGTTGTTCACCGCTCACCACTTAGGCGCCAAAGCCATCGTCGCTTTGACTGATTCAGGCTCGACACCCTTGTGGATGAGCCGGCACCGCATACACATACCGATTTACGCCTTGACCAAACGCGAAAACACGCAACGCCGCATGGCGCTGTACCGCAATGTGCACGCGCTGCTCCTCGACACCAGCACCGACCGCGACACCGCGCTGAACCAGGCCGAGCAACACCTGATGTCACGCGGCATCGTCAACAAAGGCGATGTCTACGCCATCACCTGCGGCGAACCCATGGGTTCGCCCGGTGGCACCAATATGCTGAAAATATGCAAGGTCGGCTGAACCCGGCACCGTTTTTTATTTGTCACTAGAAAGAATCCACCATGGCTTTAGTTTCAATGCGCGAACTGCTGGACCACGCTGCCGAACACAACTACGGTATCCCTGCTTTTAACGTCAATAACCTAGAGCAGGTGCAAGCCGTGATGTCGGCCGCTGACGAAACCGGTGCCCCGGTGATACTGCAAGCCAGCGCCGGTGCGCGCAAATACGCAGGCGAGTCTTTCATCAAGCATTTGATTCAGGCAGCCATCGAAGCCTATCCGCATGTGCCGCTGGTCATGCACCAGGACCACGGCCAAAGCCCCATGGTCTGCCGCGGCGCGATTGAGCTGGGGTTTTCCTCGGTGATGATGGACGGCAGTTTGGAAGGCGACGGCAAAACCATTGCCAGCTATGACTACAACGTCAGCGTGACCAGCGAAGTGGTGAAGTTGGCGCACAAGCTCGGCATCACTGTTGAAGGCGAACTCGGTTGTCTGGGTTCGCTGGAAACCATGAAAGGCGACAAGGAAGACGGCCACGGTACCGACGCCACCATGACCCGCGAGCAGTTGCTGACCGACCCCGAGCAGGCGGCTGACTTTGTCAAACGCACGCAGCTCGACGCTTTGGCGATTGCCATCGGCACCAGCCACGGCGCTTACAAATTCACCCGCAAGCCCACCGGCGATATTCTGGCCATCGACAGGATTCAAGCCATCAACAAGCGCATTCCGAACACGCATCTGGTGATGCACGGTTCTTCCAGCGTGCCGCAGGACTTGCTCGCCAAAATCCGCCAGTTCGGCGGCGACATGAAAGAAACCTACGGCGTGCCGGTCGAAGAAATTCAAAAAGCCATCCAGTTCGGCGTGCGCAAAATCAATATCGACACCGACATCCGTTTGGCCATGACGGCTGCGGTGCGCCAGTTCCTGTTTGAGAACCCGGACAAGTTCGATGCCCGCGAATGGCTCAAACCCGCACGCGAAGCCGCCAAACAGATTTGCAAACAGCGCTACTTGGAATTCGGCTGCGAAGGCCAGGGCGCCAAAATCAAAAACACCCCTTTGCAAATGATGGCCGCCAAATACCAGCAAGGCATGCTCGAGCAGGTGGTAACTTGAGCCTGGCGCTGCATACACACACCCTCGGTTCCTTGCCTTTACTGGCACGCGGCAAGGTACGCGATAACTATGCTGTCGGCACTGACCGCTTACTCATGGTGGCGTCGGACCGGATCAGCGCGTTTGATGTGGTGATGAACGAGCCCATCCCGGGCAAAGGCGCATTGCTGACGCAAATGGCTTTGTTCTGGTTCGACAAACTGCACCACATCTGCCCGAACCACCTGACCGGCGACGCACCCGAATCAGTGGTCAGCGACGCTGAGCGGCCATACGTCAGCAAGCGTTCCATGCTGGTACGCCGCTTGCAACCGGTTCCTGTGGAAGCCGTGGTGCGCGGCTATCTGGCCGGCAGCGGCTGGAAGGAATACCAGCAAAGCCGCTCGGTCTGCGGCGTGCCGCTGCCCGCCGGTTTGCACAATGCCTCGCGTTTGCCCGAGCCCATCTTTACCCCGGCGGCCAAAGCTGCCGCTGGCGAGCACGATGAAAACATCAGCTTCGATCAAACGGTGGCCATGATCGGCGCGGATTTGGCTGAGCGCATTCGCAACATCAGCATCGCGCTGTATGAAACCGCGTACGACTTCGCAGCGGCCAAAGGCATTTTGATTGCCGACACCAAGTTTGAATTTGGCTTGAGCCCCGAAGGCACGCTGGTCTTGATGGACGAGGTGCTGACACCGGACTCGTCGCGCTATTGGCCAGCCGACGCTTACAAAGAAGGCGCGAATCCGCCGAGCTTTGACAAACAGTATTTGCGCGACTGGCTGGAGACCGCGCAAATGAACGGCGCAGCGTGGAACAAAACCGCACCGGCGCCAAGTCTGCCGCAAGAAGTGATTTCACTGACCGCCGACAAATACCAGGAAGCTTGGGCGCGTTTGCAAGCCGACTGAGGCCGCAAGACCGGTTTTACAGGTCATTCCAGCTGCTTTATCGCTTGATCCAGCTTGTCGCGATTCACCGGCTTGCTCACATAGCCGTCCGCGCCCAATGCAATGAAACGCTCATGATCGCCGTCCATGGCCTGGCCGGTGAGCATCAACACCGGCAGGTGAGCGCGGGTGAGTTTTTCTGATTGGCGCAGGGCTTTAAGCACCGCCATGCCATCCATGCCCGGCATCATCACATCGAGCAGCAACACATCCACCCGCTGCTGCGCCAATACCTGCAAGGTTTGGCTGCCGTCGACGGCCGACAACACGCGGTGGCCGAGTTGCTCGAACAGTCTGCGCGTCAGCGTCTGGTTGACCGGGTTGTCTTCGGCCAGCAATACCGTCAAGCCGCCGGTTTGAAGATCGCGCACTTGGCCTGAGAAGCGACTCAGTTCAGCGCCATGCTGAGTTTGCGTCTGTAGCGCGACACCAGTTCGGCTTGCGGGTCGTCCAGCGCGGCGGCTTTGCCGGTCAGCTCAATACCGCCAGCGCTTTTGCCGGGAACGGGTTGTTCGCCCTTGGTCTTGACCGGGGTCAGCAGTTCCAGCACAGCGACGATGTTTTTGCGCGCCGCGCCTTCGTTCCAGGTTTTGTCGCGCATGACAATTTCCAGCAACTCATCCATGGCCGCCGTCCATTCGGCTGCCGCCATCAGCAAACGTGCTTTGGCCAGGCGGGTGTCAAAGTCGCGCTTGTTTTTTTCTATCAAGGCATCGAACTGCGCCACTTGCCACTGGGCGCGTTCGTCGGTCTCGGAAAAATGCAAGGCCTCGCCCCAATGTTGCAAGGCCTCAAAACGCATTTGCAAAGGTATTTGCGCCAGCGCCGGCGCCAACGCGGTCTGCGCTTTCTCGAGTTCGCCTATGGCCATCAAGAGCTTGACGTATTCAAAGCGGGCGTCGTCATTCGCCGGGTTGACGGCCAGCGCCTCTTGCAACTTGGCCAGCGCCGCATCTGCATTGCCTTCGGCCAGCAAATCTTCGGCGGCATTCAGGTCTTCTTCGGCCAGCAGCTCATTTTCGCCCGGCAAATGCTTGTCCAGAAACTCGCGCAGCTTGCCTTCAGGCAAAGCGCCCATGAAACCGTCGACCGGCTTGCCGTCCATCATCAGCACGCAAGTAGGTATGCTGCGTATACCAAATGCCTGAGAAAGTTGCTGCTCGTCGTCGGAGTTGATCTTCACCAGCTTGAAACGCCCGGCGTAGTCGAGCTCCAGTTTTTCCAGCACCGGGCCCAGCGATTTGCAAGGTCCGCACCAAGGCGCCCAGAAGTCCAGCAGCACCGGGATTTGGGAGGAAGCCACAATAACTTCGGCTTCAAAATTCTCAACAGTCACATCAATCATGGGTGTCAGGTCCACAGGAATAAAATCAGCCAATCAGTATCGCCGGATGTACTTGTCCGGCACTTCGTTCAACCATAAGCTTACCCGCAGTTCAACTGCCACACATCATGGCCTCTATTCTTGTCGGTGTCGTCATGGGCTCCAGCTCTGACTGGGACACCATGCAGCATGCCACCCAACTGTTACAGGAGTTTGGCATTGCGCATGAGGCGCAGGTGCTGTCGGCGCATCGCATGCCGGACGAGATGTTCGCTTATGCCGAATCAGCGCTGTCGCGCGGGCTGCACGCCATCATTGCAGGCGCGGGCGGAGCGGCGCATTTGCCCGGCATGCTGGCTGCCAAAACCACGGTGCCGGTACTGGGTGTTCCCGTAGCAAGCAAGCATTTACAAGGCGTGGATTCGCTGCACAGCATCGTTCAAATGCCCAAGGGCATACCTGTGGCCACATTTGCCATCGGTGCCGCCGGGGCGGCAAATGCCGCGCTTTTTGCTGTCGCCATGCTGGCCTTGCACAACCCGGCTTTGCAGCAAGCCTTGCAGGATTTCCGCCAACGCCAAAGCGATGCCGCGCGTCAAATGACGCTGCCGCCTGCCGCATGAACGGTTTGCCTTTGAAGCCGGGCGCCACACTGGGCGTGTTGGGCGGCGGCCAGCTCGCACGCATGTGGTCGCATGCCGCGCAAAGCCTGGGCTACCGCAGCGCGGTGCTAGACCCGGACCCACACAGCCCGGCCGGCCTGATCAGCCATGCGCACATACAAACCGGCTACCTGGACCCGCAAGGGCTGGCGCAAATGGCGTCGCTGTGTGCTGCGGTGACCACTGAATTTGAAAACGTGCCGGCCGAGGCGCTGGCGCAGTTGCAACAACTCGTGCCGGTGGCACCCGGGCCCTCAGCTGTGCGCGTGGCCCAGGACCGGGCACTGGAGAAAGCGCATTTCGTGCGCTGCGGCGTACCGGTAGCGCCGCACCGGGTGCTTCATGACGCGTCTGAACTCGCGCAAGTGCAGGACGATTTGCTGCCCGGTATTTTGAAAACCACAAGGCTTGGCTACGACGGCAAAGGGCAGGCACAGGTGAATAACCGCGCGGAGCTGGCCGCTGCTTTTACGCAATTGCAAAACGCCGACCCTTCCGTGGTTTGCATACTGGAAAAGCGCCTGCCGCTGGCCGCCGAATGCTCGGTGGTGCTGGCGCGCGGCGCAGACGGTCACACCGTGCATTTGCCCCTGCAAACCAATTTGCACCGGGGCGGCATTTTGGCGGTCACCGAAGTGTTTGACGCTGCGCTGCCTGCGGCAACTGAATCCTTGGCCATCCAATCGGCTGACGACATTGCCCGCCAGCTCGACTACACAGGCGTGTTGTGCGTGGAATTTTTTCTGTTGCAAGACGGCTCTGAAAAAGACACGCTTGGCCCGCTGGTGGTGAATGAAATCGCACCGCGCCCGCACAACAGCGGCCACCACAGCATCAACAGCTGCGATGTGTCGCAGTTCGAATTGCAAGTGCGCTGCATGGCCGGCCTGCCCTTGACCATGCCGCGTTTACACAGTCCTTGCGTGATGCTGAATCTGCTGGGCGACCTGTGGCTGCCACATGGCGACTCGCCGCTTGAACCTGACTGGGCGGCGGTGCTGGCCTTGCCCGGCGCACATTTGCATTTGTACGGCAAAACCGAAGCGCGGCGCGGTCGCAAAATGGGGCACCTGACGCTGACTGCCGCTGGTATTGCCGAAGCCAGGCAAACCGCTTTGAAGGCGGCCGGCATCCTAGGCATTGCCCCGTGGTGAAGGCTGCGGTCGTACAAAAACTCGCTGCTTTTTTTCGCGTGCGTGTATATGAGTAGCCCGCGTTTTTTAGGCGGTTCTCCGCCAGACATTGCACTGGCGGTCAATACACTGGCGCGCGGTGAACTGCTCGGACTGCCGACTGAAACCGTGTACGGCCTGGCCGCCGACGCGCTCAACCCTCAAGCCGTGGCCGCCATCTTCAAAGCCAAGGGCAGACCGGCAGACCATCCCTTGATCGTGCACCTGGCGTCCAGCGCACAAGTGCCGTTGTTCGCCAACGATGTGCCGTTATTTGCACAAGCCTTAATGGATGCGTTCTGGCCCGGGCCTTTGACCTTGATACTGCCGCGCCGCGCCGGTGTGGCAGATGCAGCGGCGGGCGGCCACGCCACGATTGCACTGCGCTGCCCTTCGCATCCGCTGGCGCAACAGGTGTTGCAACAAGCGCTGATGGCGGGCGTGCAAGGGGTGGCTGCACCCAGCGCCAACTTGTTCGGGCGCGTCAGTCCAACGACCGCACAACATGTGCGCGAAGCCTTTGCGGATTTGACGGTGATGGATGGCGGCGACTGCGAGGTCGGCATTGAATCCACCATCGTCGATGTCAGCCGTGGCGCACCGGTGTTGCTGCGCCCGGGCATGTTGACACCGGCACAACTGAGCACTGTTTGCGGCGCAGCGGTATTGACTCACGCCAGTGCTCAGGCAACTGAGGCTGTCACACCGGCCGCACCCGGCATGCTGGAGTCGCATTACGCGCCGCGCGCGCGTGTGCGGTTGCTGAGCGCCACAGCCTTGGCAGACCGTTTAAAGCAAGCTGCACCACAGGCAACAGCATTCTGGCTGCGCTCGCCGCAGTCCTTACCGCCCGGCTTGCCATGGCTACGCATGCCGGATGATGCCGCCGCTTGTGCCCACGAATTATTCGCCCGCTTGCGCGAACTCGACGCCGCCGGGGTGGCCGAAATCTGGATCGAAGCCCCGCCGGATGAAGCCATCTGGGACGGCGTGCGCGACCGGCTGCTGCGCGCCAGCGCTTGAATATTTTTCAAACACCTGGCGCAAGCAGCTTGGCTGTCAGAGCCGCTAGCGCTTGTCCGACGCCTGACATACTTTGTCGGCCAGCTTGTCTTCCAAGGTGTCTGCTTCAATCGGTTGCCATTTCGAAAACGGCGAATCCTTGATCCGGTCCGGCCACCAGTGAGAGGCCGTTGTCTGTATCGCAATCACCTCGTTGTTTTGCACCTGGGTGCGCATCAACCACATCATTTGTCTGTCGCGGCAATTCAGATTGACTTGCAGTTTTTCATACAGATACGGGCTGTTGGCCGAGCGTTTTTGCAGCCAGAAGGTGCGGAACAAATCGTGTCTGACCATGCCTGCCATGTCGACGCCGTAATGCACACCTTGCGGTGTCAGTTCTACGGTTTCCCACACCGTAGCCGGGTCCACGGTATAGACCGCTTTGTACTGTTTTTTCGGCGTGTGGCAGCCGACGAGCAGCACCAGCAAACAAAGCCAAAGTCCCGTGGTTTTCAATCGCTCACCTCCATTGACTGTGAAAAAATAATCGATAAATATACTAATATTGTTTAATATATCTTCATATTTGTCAAATAATACTACTTTCAGGGTGATTGTTTGGCAGCTGTCCAGTCGATCAAGGCGTCCATCACCGGTCTGGCCTGGTTGGCGTTGGCGTGGTTGACCATGGCGACCAGCACATAACGCTGGCCGTTGGCCGCATCCACATAACCGGCAATCCCCATGGCGTCGCGCAGGCTGCCGGTTTTCAAATGCGCGGGCGCGCTGCTTTTGCTGCGCTTCATGGTGCCATCCACGCCTGTAACCGGCAGCGAAGCTATCAATTCGGGCATGAAAGGCTGGGCCCAGGCCCATTGCAACAAAGCGGCCAGCGACTGTGCGCTGATGCGGGCTTCACGACTCAGGCCCGAACCTTTGTCCAAGTGCGGCGCTTCAACGCCGGACAGGCGCTCGCGCCACCAAGCCTGCACCGCATCGACCGCCAGCGGGGCGCTGCCGCTGCCGCGTTTTTGCACGGCCAGTGTCAAAAATAATTGCTCGGCCATGACGTTATTGCTGAATTTATTGATGTCGCGCACCACCTCGGCCAGCGTCGGCGACTCATGAAACAGCACCGGTTTCAAACCCGGTGGCAGCACACCGTCGCGCACGCTGCCGTTCAATTGACCGCCGAGTTGCAACCACATGCCGTGCACTGCGCGCGCGGCGAATTTTTCCGGTTCGGCGTAAGCGAGAGGCCAGGTTTTTTCGCCGCAAGCCAAGGGGTAGCTGCCGCTGAACACCATATTCAGCGGGTTTTGAAAGTCCGCTTTCAATCCGCCACGGTAATCGCTGCATTCCCCTGAAGACAGAGGCACGCTGGCCGGCAGTTTGACGCCGGCCAGCGGCGGCTCGACATGCACACGTGCCACTTTGTTGGCCTGGTCCGGCACAAATTGAATCAGCAGCGATTTGTAATTGATCAGCAATGCATCGGGTGCTGCGTTGTAGGGCCGCAGCGGCTCGCCGTCAAAGCCGCCCGGGTCCTGCGCCGGCACGCTGAACACGCTGCGGTCTAGCAGGATATCTCCCTGAATGCTGCGTATCCCAAGGCCTTGCACCCGGCGCAGCAGCAGCCACAGTTGCTCCACACCGAAACGCGGGTCGCCGCTGCCTTGCAGGTAAAGATTGCCCTGCAACACGCCATCGCGTACTTGGCCGTCCAGGTACACAGGCGTGCGCCAGGTGAATGCCGGGCCGAGCAAATCCAGCGCTGCGCTGGTGGTGACCAGCTTCATGAGTGACGCCGGGTTGCGCTGCACGCCAGCCTGGTGTTGCAAACGCGTGCTGCCCGTTTGTAACGGCAGCACGACCACGCTCAACGCGTCCGGCGGCAGACGCGCGGCTTTCAAGGCCTCACGCACAGCTGCGGGCAAAACAGCAGCTGTTTCTGCCCGTGATTGCAGACACACTGCCAGCAGCACGGCGGTCAGGACCCAGGGTTTGCAAAACAAGCTTGTCATACCGGCATTATCAAACCTGCACGGATAATCCTTGGATGCAATCTTTCATGAAACAGTTGCTCAGTGGCTCGTCGCGCCACACCGGCTGGCTGGCGGCTGTGGTCACGGTGTCGATCTGGTCTGCCTTTATCGTCATAGCCCGCGCTTCGGCCCGGCATGAGCTGCTGCCGCTGGATATCACCTGGGCGCGCATCATGGGTGCCAGCTTTATTCTGCTGCCCTGGTGCTGGTGGTCTGTGCAGCGCCAGCGCAGCACGGGGGCAGTGTCGGGTTCGTTCGGCGGCTTTTCCCCGCTGCCCTGGCGCGTCACCGTTCTCACCGGCCTCTTCGGCGGCTTCGGTTACGCAGTGTTGGCCTACAGCGCTTTCTTTTTTGCCCCGGCAGCGCACGGCTCTGTGCTGTTGCCGGGCAGCCTGCCTTTGTGGACCAGCTTGCTGGCGGTGTTCATACTTGGCGAACGGCTGCACGGCTACCGGCTGCTGAGTCTGGCCATGATCCTGGGCGGCGATTTGCTGGTCGGCGGCAGCAGCCTGCTGCATGCGTTTGAAGGCGGCACGGTATGGATAGGCGATGTGATGTTCATCGTCGCCAGTATGTGCTGGTCTGCCTACAGCGTCATCAGCCGCCGCTACCAGTTGCAAGCCGTGCAAGCCACCATGGCCATCACCTGCTTTGCTTTTTTCAGCTTTGTACCGCTGTACCTGGTGTTGTGCGCCAGTGGTGTGTTGAGCACCCATTTGCTCAGCGCCCCGTGGAGCGAAATCCTGTGGCACGCCTTGTTTCAAGGCGTCGGCTCGGTGGTGGTGTCAGGCATCAGTTTTACCCTGATGATCCGGGCTTACGGGCCGGTGCGCTCGACCATGATCACCGCGCTGGTACCCGGACTGTCGGCCTTGGGCGCGGTGTTGCTGCTGGATGAGCCTCTGAGCTGGCAGGTGATGCTGGGCTTGTCGCTGGTCACGCTAGGCATCGTCTTCGGTGTGCGGTCGTCACGCTCTGCAAAGGCGAAAGCTGCGGCATGAACTTGCTGGCCATAGACACCGGCACCGAGCGCATGTCACTGGCGGTGTGTCGAGGCGACCAGGTGTTCACGCATGAAGGGGTCGCCGGGGCTCAAGCCTCGACGCAGCTGATACCGGCCATTCTGAGCTTGCTGTCGCGTGCAGAACTTCGCTTGCCAGCGTTGCAGGCGATTGCTTTCGGTCGCGGCCCGGGTGCTTTCACCGGCTTGCGCACCGCGTGTTCAGTCGCCCAGGGTCTGGCTTTAGGCGCGAATTTGCCCCTGCTACCGGTTGACAGTCTGCTGTGCTTGGCAGAAACAGCGCTGTCGCAATCGCCCCGGGTATTGGCCCTGTTGGATGCGCGCATGGGTCAGGTGTATGCCGCTGCTTACGAATGGCATGACAACGGCTGGCTCACCTGCATGGAGCCTCAATTGACACAAGCTAAAGAGCTCACACTGCCGCCGCACTGGGACGCTCTGGGCTTTGCGCTGGCTGGCAACGCCATGACAGCGCACGGCTTTGGTTTGCAGCATTTGCTGAACGACGGCGGTCACGCCGTCGAGGTCTGGCCGCAGGCAGACGCCATGTTGAAGCTGGCGGCGCGCGCCTGGGCGCGCGGAGAAGCCGTGAATGCGGCCTCGGCACTGCCTTTGTATGTGCGGGATGATGTGGCGCGCACCACGGCGCAGCGCTTAAGCGACAAACTGTCTGCCGCATGAACCTCAATCCGTTCAAAAAAACCGGCCCTGCCCGCACAGATGGCGCGGCAGCCGAACTGTCGGCCCCTCAAGCCTTGGACCGGACGGTGCTACCCGCTTTATTGCTGGTAGAGCAAAGCGTTTATTCACACCCCTGGACGCAAAATAATTTCACGGATGCCATGGTCTCCGGCTACCACCTGCCGGTCTGGCTGATGCAGCAGGAAGTCTGGTGTTACCTGGTGGCCATGCGCGGGGCCGATGAGGTGCACTTGTTGAATTTCACCGTCGCCCCGGCGCAGCAACGCCGCGGCCTGGCGCGCCACATGATGCGGTATTTGCTGGACTGGAGCCGCGCGCAAGGCGTGCACGCCATCTGGCTGGAGGTGCGTGTCAGCAACCGGCGCGCCATCGGTATTTACCAAGCTTGCGGCTTTGTGCACGACGGCGTGCGGCCCGGTTATTACCCGGCGCATAACGGTATACGCGAAGACGCTGCGGTCATGTCTTTGTCCTGGTGAGCAGACAGTGGTAACTTAAGCCCATGTCTATGTCGCTGGATACACGTCAACGCGCCATGCTCGCCGAAATCGGCGTGCGGGTCTGGCTGCCTGCGCCAGCTGCCCCAGTTGAAGCCACGTCTGTGCAAGCCCCGGCGCTTTCAGTCAATATCAGCGCTGCGCCCTCACCGGCCCGCGCGCTCACCCCAACGCCCAGGCCGGCTGTCGACACGCCTTTGAAAGCCGCGCCTGTGCCGGGCACTGCCAGCGCGACGGTGACAGACTTCAAGCCGCTACCCGCCGGTCTGGCGCATATGGACTGGGCCGGCCTGCAACAAGCGGCCGCAGACTGTCAGGCCTGCGCTTTGTGCGAACACCGCAACCACAGCGTGTTTGCCGATGGGGGTCCAGGCGCTGACGGACAAGCGCTTGATTGGTTGATCGTCGGCGACGCGCCGGCAGATGCCGAGGACGCCAGCGGCAAACCGTTTGCCGGACCCGAAGGCCTCTTGCTTGATGCCATGTTGCAAGCCATGGGCATTGCGCGCCCGGGCGCTTCAGCGGGCAAACACAGCGTGGTGCTGGTGAATGCCTTGAAATGCCGCGGTCCGGCGCAACGCAAGCCCTTGCCGGGTGAAATTGACGCCTGTCAGCATTACCTGGCGCGACAAATTTCATTGCTGCGCCCGAGCATGATTCTGGCTCTCGGGCGGCTGGCGGCCCAGGCCGTGCTGCACAATCAGCTCAGCGACGGTCAGGCCGCCGAGTTACCGCTGGGCAAGTTGCGCGGCCAGGTTCACCAGGCCCACGGCTGTCCGGTGGTAGTGACTTACCACCCGGCGTATTTGCTGCGCTCACCGGCCGACAAGGCGCGCGCCTGGAGCGATCTGTGTCTGGCCATGGGCCATTTGAATGAATCAGCCGGTACATGAACTTTCGCGATTCAATGCCTGACGACAGCATGCACTGCCTACAATCCGGCGCATGATCTTTTTAGAAAAACTGAAACAAGCCACGGCCTTGAACCAATCGATGTTGTGTGTCGGCCTGGACCCCGAGCCCGCGCGTTTTCCGCAAGGCATGACCGGTCAGGCTGCGCATATTTTTGATTTTTGTGCCGCCATGGTTGACGCCACGCACGACCTGGTCTGCGCGTTCAAACCGCAAATCGCTTACTTTGCCGCGCACCGCGCCGAAGCGCAACTGGAACAACTGATGGCGCACATACGCCGTGTCGCGCCTGCGGTGCCGGTGATTCTGGACGCAAAGCGCGGCGACATAGGCAGCACCGCCGAGCAATACGCCATTGAGGCTTTCGAGCGCTACGGGGCCGACGCCGTCACCTTGTCGCCTTTCATGGGCTTTGATTCGATAGAGCCGTATGTGAAACGCCACGGCAAAGGCGCTTTTTTGCTGTGCCGCACCTCCAACCCCGGCGGCGACGATTTGCAAACCCAAAAGCTGGCTTCTGTTGAAGGCATGCCTATGCTGTACGAATACCTGGCGCGTCTTGCGCAAGGGCCCTGGAACCTGAACGGTCAACTCGGCCTGGTGGTCGGTGCCACTTACCCGGCAGAAATTGCACGTGTTCGCGTGATCGCACCCACACTGCCTTTGCTGATTCCGGGCATAGGCGCGCAAGGCGGCGACGCCCGGGCCACGGTACACGCAGGTCTGCGCACAGATGCAAACGGCGTGAGCGGCCCCATCATTGTCAATTCATCGCGCGCGATTTTGTACGCCTCGTCAGGTGCTGACTATGTGAACGCGGCAAGACACAGCGCGAGATCAAGCCGTGACGCGCTGAATGCAGCCAAAACAGACAATCCATAAGAAGAATATTTGTTCATTTAACAGTCGTTTGCTATTAGTTTTTTTAATGACTATTTTCAGAAAAAAGTAAATCATATCAATGGGTTAATGCACACTACTTAAATCTGAGCTATGTTCAGGTATCAAAATAAAAATGTGCTATGACCTCGAACCGTACCCAATTTTTCACTTTTCTTGAAACTGTTAACGATATTGAAAATGAGCACCACCATAAGCTACCTGATATAGATGCTCAGGTATTGCTGATGCGTGTGGCGATGGCGCATGACAAAAAGCAACCTTTGAATGTGACCCAGGCGATGAACCTAAAAAGCATAGGTTCGCCGGCCATGTTGCACCGCAAGATCAATGACTTGCTCAAATTAAATATGGTTGAACTGGTGTTTGAAGGCAGTAACCGCCGAACCAAATACCTGTTGCCGACCAAACAAGCGCTGGATATCCTAGACCAGATGGCCAACGCTGCGGCCAGGGCCTATCAGCTGCCCAAAGTCTGAGTCAGCCGGTCAGCAAGCGCTTTAAATAGCGGCCTGTCGCGCTCTCGGGGTTGCGGGCAATTTGCTCAGGCGTGCCGGTGGCCACCACCTGACCGCCGCCGCTGCCGCCGTTGGGGCCCATGTCTATCACCCAATCAGCGGTTTTGATCACATCCAGGTTGTGCTCAATCACCACCATGGTGTTGCCCGCATCCACCAACTGGCGCAACACCTTGAGCAGCAAATCAATATCTGCAAAATGCAAGCCCGTGGTCGGTTCATCCAAGATGTAAAGCGTTCTGCCGGTGTCGCGTTTGCTGAGTTCCAGCGCCAACTTCACCCGTTGTGCTTCGCCGCCTGACAAGGTGGTGGCCGCCTGACCTAAGCGTATGTACCCCAGTCCCACCTCCATCAAGGTGCTGAGCTTGCGTGCCAGCGTGGGCACGGCTTTGAAAAACGCCAGCGCGTCTTCTACCGTCATATTCAATATCTGCGCGATGTTTTTGCCCTTGTATTGCACGTCCAAGGTTTCGCGGTTGTAACGCTGGCCCTGGCAGACATCGCAAGGCACATACACATCGGGCAAAAAATGCATTTCCACTTTGACCATGCCGTCGCCCTGACACGCGCTGCAACGTCCGCCGTCCACATTGAAGGAGAAGCGCCCCGGGCCATAGCCACGCTCACGTGCCATGGTCACCTCGGCCATCAACTCGCGCAGCGGCGTGAACAAGCCGGTATAGGTGGCCGGGTTGGAGCGCGGCGTGCGGCCAATCGGCGACTGATCCACATTGATGACTTTGTCAAAGTGGTAGAGGCCCAGAATATCGTCATGCGGTGCAGGCTCTTCGTGCGCACGGTGAATTTGTCTGGCGACAGCGGCGTACAAGGTGTCGTTCACCAGCGTGGATTTGCCCGAACCGGACACGCCGGTGACGCAGGTGAACAAACCGACCGGGAATTCCACGGTGACGTTTTGCAGGTTGTGGCCGCGCGCGCCGACCACGGTCAAGGCTTGCTTGGCCACGGTGCGGTTGGCCGGTATGACCGGGCTGCCAAACACATTGGTGGCCGGGGCCTGAACCACGGCCGCCGGTTGTTGCAGCAACCAATCGCGGCGTTTGTCAGGCACAGCAATCGCCAAAGCGCCGCTCATGTAACGCCCGGTCAATGACTCAGGGTTGGCTTCAATTTCTGCCGGTGTGCCTTGCGCCATCACGCGTCCGCCGTGTACGCCTGCGCCCGGACCCATGTCTATGCAATGATCGGCGGCGCGGATCATGTCTTCGTCATGCTCGACCACGATGACGCTGTTGCCGATGTCGCGCAAATGTTTCAGCGTATCAATCAAGCGGTCGTTGTCGCGCTGGTGCAAACCGATGCTGGGCTCGTCCAACACATACATCACACCCGTGAGGCCAGAGCCGATTTGCGACGCCAGGCGGATGCGCTGTGCCTCGCCGCCAGACAAGGTGTCGGCGCTGCGTGACAGGCTGAGGTAGGTCAGGCCCACATCGTTCAAAAACTTCAAGCGGTTGGCGATTTCTTTCACCACTTTGTCAGCGATGTCGGCTTTGTTGCCTTCAAGTTGCAGGTTTTGAAAATACGACTGGCATTCAGACAAGGTGATGTGGCTGACATCGTGCAAGGTACGCGCCAGTTCGCCGGTGCCCAGGCGCACATGCCGCGCCTCGGCCCGCAGCCGCGTGCCCTCGCAAGCCAGGCAAGGCCGGTGGCCCCGGTAACGCGACAGCTCTTCGCGCACCAGCGACGAATCGGTCTCGCGAAAGCGGCGGCTCATATTGTTCACAATGCCTTCAAACGGATGCGACTTGCTGGTTTTGCGCCCGGCCTTGGCACCCGACTCCAGCACATAACTGAACTTGATCTCTTCTTCGCCCGAGCCGAACAACAACACCTGTCTGACGCTCTCAGGCAATTGTTCAAACGGTGCGTCTAAGTCGAAGCCATAGTGTTTGGCCAGGCTCTCCAGCATGGCGAAGTAATAGGCGTTGCGCTTGTCCCAGCCTTTGATCGCGCCGCTGGCCAGGCTGATATCGGGGAATGCGACGATGCGCGCCGGATCGAAAAAACTTTGTTCGCCCAGGCCTTCGCAGTCCGGACACGCGCCCATGGGCGAATTGAATGAAAACAAGCGCGGTTCAAGCTCACCGATGGCGAAGTTGCAATGCGGGCAAGCGAATTTGGCGTTGAACGCATGCTCGATGCCGGTGTCCAAGTCCAACACCAAGGCGCGTCGGTCGGCCAGACGCAAAGCGGTTTCCAGGCTTTCGGCGATACGTTGCTGCATGTCGGGGCGCACTTTGAGCCTGTCGATCACCACGTCAATATCGTGTTTTTCGTTTTTCACCAGCACGGGCAAATCTGCCAACTCCACCACCTTGCCATCCACGCGAAATCGCACAAAACCCTGGGCCTGCATTTGCGTGAACACCTCAGTGAACTCACCTTTGCGTTCGCGCGCCACCGGGGCCATCAGCAAAATGCGGGTTTCCCCCGGCATGGCCAGTACCGCGTCCACCATTTGCGACACGCTGGAGGCCTGCAAGGGCACGCCGTGCGTCGGGCAATGCGGCGTGCCTGCACGCGCAAACAATAAACGCAGGTAATCGTGAATTTCGGTGACGGTGCCCACTGTAGAACGCGGGTTATGGCTGGTGGCTTTTTGCTCGATGGCAATCGCCGGTGACAAGCCTTCGATCAAATCCACATCCGGCTTGTCCATGCGCTGCAAAAACTGGCGCGCATAAGCAGACAGACTCTCCACATAACGCCGCTGGCCTTCGGCATACAAAGTATCAAACGCCAGACTGGATTTACCTGATCCGGACAAACCGGTGATCACCACCAGTTGGTTACGCGGAATATCGAGGTCTATGTTTTTCAGGTTGTGGGTGCGGGCACCGCGCAGGCTGATCTGGCCGAACGCACCGCGTCCATTGATGTGGTTAAGCAGGTAGTTGGCGTCTGAGGGTGAATTCACTTGTGTGGTTTTATTCCGGGCAACCTGACATCATAATGAATCCCCATGACCTTGACGTAGGCGCCGCTCATGCGCTTTGGCCTATGGCCCCTGAAAGGCAAACTGCGGGCTAGACCATGTCAGTCTTTAGGCTTGATAATGCAAGCATGAGTGACGCGCTTACCGACCGCTGGCTGCCACGCCTGACCTCACCGCTGGTGGTGTTGCTATGCATTGCATTGCTGACCAGCACGGCTTTGACCAATATCTGCATGCTTTTGCTGGCTTTGTTGTCATTTTGGGCATGGTCGCGTTATCAGTGGCCTGACGGCGAATGGGCGCTGGCCAAGCCCTTGTTTATTCTCATAGGTTTGTTTTGTCTGTGGGACCTGGGTGCGAATCTGCTGGGCGGCAACAGCCTCATCGACTCGCTGCAAGCCTTGCGACATGTGCGCAAGTTCTTTTTTGT
>CAISPG010000031.1 GCA_903887325.1 uncultured Burkholderiales bacterium
GAGAAATCGCTTGAAAATGCTCAAAAAGAGAGTGACTTTTCAAACAAATCAATGCGATTTTCACATGGTGATAATTTGTTGCCAGAGATCATTTTTAAACTGAGTTTTTCAGACAATCCTTAGCTTTGAGGGTCAGCATCAGATGCTGGGCATCAATGAAAAAACATTTTTTGATAAACCGTCGTTTGCGATTCGCGGCGGTTGTTTCATGCCGTACAAGAATGAATTCCGGGCTATTCAGGATTATGTTTTTAGCTTGCTGGATGCGGTCGGCTTTGACACTGGCGCAGCGCACACCGAGTTGATCGTGAATGAATCGGGTTTGCACCTGGTCGAAATCAATGCCCGGCTGGTGGGCGCCAAAATCCCGCGCCTCATGGGCCTGGCCTTGCACCGCTCGGTGGCTTCTGATTTGATTGACTTGCATCTGGGCCGATACGCGTTTGCTGATAACGCATCAGCCGATGTTGCAGTCACCCGCTGGATCACCGCAGACCGACCCGGAGTGCTGGCCCATGTTCACACCCCGCCACAACTTGATGAACGTATCGTTCACGTTGAGATACTCAAGCACGCCGGTGACCACGTGCGCCTTCCCATGGAAAACGCAGACCGCATCGGTTATGTGATGAGTTGCTCGAATTCCAGAGCCGAGGCTGAAAGCGCAGCGGATCAATTTGTCAGCGAGTCGCACCTGATTTTTGCCTGACAATCTGTGGCTACAGCGTCAGACAAAGGATCAGGCACCATGTGCGCAGAACAGAAACGGGTTTTCATCATCACCGGCGGCAGCAGCGGCGTAGGCGCGGCCTGTGCCGTGCAACTGGCAGCCGCAGGTCACAGCCTGGTCATCAATTACAACAAGAGCGAAGCCCTGGCCCGCCAGGTCATTGAGGACTGCGAAAAACTCGGCGCCCAAACCCTGCTGGTGCAAGCCGACATGGCGCAGGAAGCAGATTGCGTGCGTTTGGTCGACAAAACCGTCGAGCGTTTCGGCCGCATAGACGGGCTGGTGAATTCAGCCGCTGTCACGCAGTTTGTGCCGCTCAACCGATTGGACGACCTCAAGTCCGAGGACTTCTTGCGGATTTATAACGTCAATGCCGTCGGCCCTTTTCAAATGATGCGCGCCTGCGAAAAACACATGCCCGACGGCAGCGCCATCGTCAATGTATCTTCCATCGCAGGGCAGATCGGCAGCGGCAGCTCCATTCCCTACGTCATGTCCAAATCTGCCTTGAACATGCTGACCGTCACCATGGCGCGCGTGCTGGCTCCGCGAATTCGTGTGAACGCGGTGTTACCAGGTTTTATCGAGGGGCGCTGGATGCGCGAGGGTTTGGGCGACGAGGCCTACGACCGTGTCAAACAACAATATTCGGACAAATCGGCCCTTGGCAAAGTCACACAGCCTGAACATATTGCAGACGCTGTCGTCTGGCTGCTCAAGCCCGATTCAGTGATGACCGGTCAACATATTGTGGTTGACGGCGGCTTTGTGTTGGGCAAGTTGCCCATGATGGCGCGTTTACAAGATCAGTAAGCCGGGCAGACCTCAAGCTTTGACGTCAACCCGGTGAGGGACCGGCGCTTTGACCGGTTCGGCTTTTTGCTGTGGCTGCTCGGCGGCTTTGACTGGCCGGGCCTGAGGTTTAGGCGGCGGGGCGGTTTCTCTGGGACTGGATCCGTTCACTCTCATGGCATCGCTCTCCGGGTTGACAACTTGTTATGAATCATTCAGGCAGCCGGGGATTTTTGCCAGTCACCTCGCGAACTTCTGCCTCTATCACATCACCTCGATCATAGCTTTGTTGCGCGGGCCGCTTGGCCAGGTCTTTGTAGCGTTGAACCGCATTGATCATCACCACAAAATCCGGTTTTCTGCCGGTGACCAGCCAGCGCAGGCAGGACAATAGCAGCATAAGCGCAGCCAGAGCCAGGAACAGCAGCAGCACCACGCCCGCCAGCAGTAAAAACAGTAAACGCATCAGCCATTTCATGACCCTACTGTAGGTCATGTAGAAAGCCGTACAAAGCAAGCGGGTTGCCAAAAGATTGAACGTATGATGGATTCAGTTAGGCGTTGACCAGCCCTGATCACCCGCCCTGTACCTTTGGAGCCCCACATGTTTGAATATTTCCCTGTCTCTGCCAATGAATTTGACGGACCTGTGCTGGTCACCGGCGCGGGTGGCTGCATTGGCAGTTGGACGCTGGCCTTGCTGGAGCGCGCCGGTGTCACCGTGCACGCATTTGATGTGCAAATCGATCAGCGGCGTCCATCGCTGCTGATGAATGAAGCCGCGCTCAAGCGCATCACCTGGCACGCCGGTGACATTGCGGATACAAAAGCGGTCAAAGACGTGGTGGCCAAAACCGGCGCGCGCGCCATCATTCATCTGGCGGCTTTGCAGGTGCCGTTTTGCCGCGCCGACCCGGTAGCCGGTGCGCTGGTGAATGTGGTCGGTACCGTGAATGTGTTTGAAGCCGCCAAGGCCAGCAAGGTGGAAAGAATCACTTACGCCAGCTCGGTGGCGGCTTACGGCGCACTAGACAACGGCGGTGCCATGTCCACGCTTTACGGCGCTTACAAATACTGCAACGAACAAACCGCCAAGGTGTATTCTGAGGAAGACGGCTTGCACAGTGTCGGCATACGCCCCGGTGTGGTCTATGGTGTGGCGCGTGACCAGGGCATGACCTCCAAAACCACGGTGGCTATTTTGGCCGCTGCCGCCGGTCAACCCTACACCATTCCGTTCAGCGGCGATGTGTCCTGGCTGTTTGCCGGTGAAGTGGCCAGTGCCTTCATCCGCAGTGTCGCCAAGGTGCGCACAGGCGCGCCGGTGTTTGACCTCAACGGCAAACTTGCCAGCGTGGAAGAGGGCATGCACATGCTCAAAGCGCTTGCACCTGATGCGCATATATCGATCAGCGGAAAACCGCTGGCTTTCCCCATGGGCCACTCTGACGAACCCCTGAAAGCCTATATCGGCGACTACGGTCAGATTCCCTTGCAAGCCGGTATTCAAGCCACGTATGAAAGCTTCCGGCAATTGCTCAAAAACAAGCAAATCGACGCCAAACAGATTCAGTGAACAAGGCTTGTGTGGCGGTTTGATGCGATAGGATCAGGCGCATGAAAGACACACTGCCAACCGCGCGTCACTTGGACGCCATCATCGTCGGTGCCGGCTTGTCCGGCATGTACCAATTGCACAGCTTGCGCGACAAACTGGGCATGCATGTCAAAGTGATAGAAGCCGCAGCCGGTGTCGGCGGTACTTGGCACCACAACCGCTACCCCGGTGCGCGCTGCGACTCCGAGAGTCACTCGTACATGTTTTATTTTTCGCCCGAACTCGTGCAGTCCTGGGAATGGTCGGAACGTTACCCGCAGCAGCCGGAAATTCAGCGGTACATGGATCACGTGGCTGATTTTTTGAAGTTGCGCCAAGACATTATGTTCAATACCCGGGTCAATTCAGCCGACTATGACGAAGCAGCCAATCTGTGGCGGGTGCATACCTCGGACGGTCAGCATTGGAGCGCCACCTACTTGATCACAGCTGTCGGTTGTTTATCTAGCGCTAACGTGCCGGCTATCGTTGGCCTGGACAGTTTCAAAGGCCAATGGGTGCACACCAACGCTTGGCCTTTGGAAGGCATTGACCTCAAAGGTAAGCGCGTCGGCGTGGTCGGAACCGGCTCCACCGGCATTCAAGCGATTCCCGTGATCGCCGAACAAGCCGGTCATTTGACCGTCTTTCAGCGCACCGCCAACTACAGCATTCCGGCCAGAAACGCGCCGCTCAGCGATGACTTCAAACACTACGTCAAAACGAACGCAGAAGACATCCGTCAGTTGATGAATGAAACAACCAACGGGCATTGCTTTCGCATAGACCCGCGCTCGGCGCTCGAGGTCAGCGAGCAAGAACGCACGTCTGTGTATGAAGCCGCCTGGGCCAAAGGCGGCTTGCAGTTTCGTGCCACTTTCGGCGATTTGCTGAAAGATAAAAAAGCCAATGACACGGCTGCTGAATTTATCAAAACCAAAATCAGGCAAGTGGTGCAAGACCCTGAAAAAGCCGCCTTGCTCTCTGACATAGACCATCCGTTCGCTGCAAAGCGCCCGCCCATAGACAGCCATTATTTCGAGACCTTTAACCGAGACAACGTCAGCCTGGTCGATATACGCAGCCATCCCATAGAACGCATCACACCCGCAGGCATCAAGACCTCAAATGCAGAGTACGAGCTGGACGTGATTGTGTTTGCCACCGGTTTTGACGCCATGACCGGCAGTTTGTTGCGCATGAATATTTCTGGCCGCCAAGGCTTGCGATTGAAAGACGCCTGGGCGGCGGGGCCGCGCACTTACCTGGGTTTGCAAATCCCGAAGTTTCCCAATCTGTTCACCATCACCGGGCCGGGCAGCCCGTCGGTGCTGTGCAATCTGCCGCCGCAAATCGAACAACACGTCAACTGGATCACCGCTTGTATCGCCTATATGCGCGACAACGGCATCTCACAGATTGAAGCCGATGAACAAGCCAGCGACGACTGGGTGCAACAGGTGAACGATGCGGCCAATGCCACCTTGTTGCCGCAGGCGCACCACAGCTGGTACCTGGGCGCCAACGTGCCGGGCAAGCCGCGTGTGTTCATGCCGTATGCCGGCGGGTTTGCGCGTTACACAGGTATTTGTGACGAAGTAGCCGCCAGCAAATACCGGGGCTTTCATTTGCACAGCTGATTCGCTGTGCCCGGTTTCAGACCGACAAATAACGCTGCTTGATCTGCGCGTCGGCGTTCAGCTCGGCGATGCTGCCGGTGAATACATCGAGGCCTTTGTCTATGACCACGGCACGGTCGGCCAGTCCCAGACAGAAATGCAGATTTTGCTCGGCCAGCACAATGCTGGTACCGGTTTGCTTCAAGGCTTGAATCAGTTCACCTATTTTTTGCACCATGATGGGTGCCAGGCCTTCGCTGGGCTCGTCCAGCAGCAACAACCGGGGGTTGCCCATCAGCGCGCGTCCAACCGTCAGCATTTGCTGTTCACCGCCGGATAGCAGACCACCCGAGCGGTGGCGCAATGGTTTGAGCAGCGGCAGCATGTCGTAGACGCGCTCCATGGGCCAATCGTCTTCGCCGCCGGGGCCGCGTTTGGAGGCAATGTCCAGGTTGTCCTCGACACTGAGCTCAGAAAAAATCTGTCTGTCCTCGGGCACGTAAGCCAGACCGGCGCGCGCGATCACATGGGCTTGCCTGCCCAGGATGGACTCGCCTTGAAACATCACCGAGCCGCTGCGCGCAGAAATAGCGCCGGCAATCGCTTTCATGGTGGTGCTTTTGCCGGCCCCGTTGCGGCCCAGCAAGGCCAGCGTTTCACCCTGGCGCAGCGTCAGGTTCAGGCCGAACAAAACCTGGCTGGTGTCGTACAGCACTTCCAGATGTTGCACTTGCAGCAGATCACTCACCGGCTCTCTCCTGTGCATGGCCTAAGTAGGCTTCGATCACGCGCGGATTGGCGCGGATTTCCTCGGCGTTGCCCTGGGCCAGCAGTTTGCCGTAGGACAACACATGGATGTATTGCGCCACCCGGAAAACAATGTCCATGTCGTGTTCAATCAGCACAATGGTCAAGCCCCCTTTGCGCCAGAGTTGCTGAACCGTGTCCATCATCTGGCTGCGTTCATCCGGGCCCATGCCGGCCACCGGTTCGTCCAGCAACAACACCTTGGGGCGCATCACCAAAGCCAGCGCCATGTCCAGCAGCTTTTGATCGCCATGCGACAAATTGCCGCTGACAGTATCCGCCTTGCTCTGCAAGCCGAGTTGCTCCATGACTTCGTGCGCCCTGTCGCGTGTGGCCGGCAGCGGAAAGCTGCCATGCATTTGCGCTGAATGGCCAAACGCGGATTGCAACGCGGCGCGCAGCGATTCCTCGACCGTTAGGCTTTTGAACAACTTAGCGACTTGAAACGCGCGGCCTATGCCTTTGTGAACAATGGCGTTGCGCGACAAGCCGACCATGTTTTCGCCGTCCAGCAGAATCTGTCCGCTGTCGGGTTGCAAACCGCCGGAAATCAAATTGAAAAACGTGGTTTTACCGGCACCATTGGGGCCGATGACGGCGCTCAGCGAGCCTTCAGGGAATTCCATGGACACGTCCGAGATGGCGCTGACGCCGCCGAAGGATTTGTAGAGTTTGTCTATGCACAACATCAGCGGCCGCCTTCTTTGGTAGCGGGTAGCCACTTGCGCCAGCCTTTGAACACATCGGTGATGCCGCGCTGAAAACCCAGCGTGAACAGCAGAATCACCAGACCCAGGGCCAGACCGTGGTATTGGGTGTTGCGGGTGATGGTGTCATTGAACATTTGCAGCAGCGCCGCGCCCAGCACCGGCCCGGTGAAGACTTGGGTGCCGCCCATCATGATCATGAACACTGCTTCGCCGGACATGGTCCAGTAGCTGAAATCAGGGAAGGCACCGGACACAAACAAGGCCATGATGACGCCGCCGACCCCGGCAAACATGCCGGCCAGGATGAAGGCGTACAAACGCACACGCCACACGTTGATACCTAGAAAAGCGGCGCGGTCTTCGTTGTCACGCAGCATGCGCAAGGTGTAGCCGAAGGGCGACTGCATCAGCAAGCGCATGGCCAGCAGACAGGCCACTGCCAGCACGCAAGAGAACATATACACATGTTGGGTTTGGGTTAAATCGATGCCGATGAACACGGGGCGCGGGATGCCGCCGGTCAGGCCTTGATCGCCGCCGGTCAAACCCGTCCAAGTGATGATGATGCTGTGCAGCAGCATTTGAAAAGCCAGCGTCAGAAAAGAAAAGTAAATGCCTTTGAGTCGCACGCAAATCGCACCAATGACCGCGGCTAGTAGGGCGCAAAACACCACCGCCGTCAACAATGCCACCGGTACAGACACCGCTGCTTTTTGCAGCATCAAAGAGAAAGCATAGGCACCGCTGCCGAAAAACATGGCGTGACCAAAGGACACCATACCGCCGTAGCCGACCAGCATATTGAGCGAGGTGGCCAGCAGTCCGACGGCACACAAGCGGATGATGAAATCGACAACCACGCGCGAAGGGTCTAGCAAAGGCAAGGCCAGCAGCAGCAACAGCGCAAGCGTCGCCCAGACACTGTCTTTTTGCCAGCGTTTGAGCCCGCTCATGACTGGCCCTTGCCCATCAATCCGCTGGGTTTGTAGACCAGAATCAAGCCCATGGCCAGAAACATGATGCCTTCGACAAACAGCGGAAAGCCTATGGAGCCGAAAGAGCGGATCAGGCCTATCAGCAAAGCACCCAGCAAAGCGCCGCTGACCGAGCCCATGCCGCCTATGACGGTGACGATGAAAGATTCAATGAGTATGGAAAAACCCATGCCGGGAGACATGGAGCGCACCGGCGCGGCCAGGCCGCCTGCCAGTCCGGCCAACAAACCGCCGAAGGCAAACACCGAGGCGTAAATCAGGCGGGTGTTCAAACCTAAGGCGGAGGTCATGCCGGGGTTTTGCGCCGCTGCGCGGATGATTTTGCCGGCGCGTGTGCGGGTCAGGGTGAACCACAGCAAACCGGCGATCAACCCGGCAGCTGCCATCAAATACACATAAAACACAGGCACCACGCCGCCGCCTATGAACAAAGGCGCTTGCTGGAAGGCTTTGGGCATGCCCATGGACTGGAACTCGGCGCCCCAGACGATTATCACCACATCGTCCAATATCAAAATAAAAGCGTAACAAACCAGCAGTTGCAACAGCACGTCTGACTTGTAAACCCGGCGCATGAAGAAACGTTCAAACACCAGCGCAAACAGGCCTACGCCCAAACCCGCGGCCACCGCCGCCAGCGCATAGCTGTCAGTGAAGCGGTAGGCCGACAGCGCCACATAAGCGCCGAGCATGTAAAACGAGCCGTGGGCGAAATTGATGACACCTAGCACGCCGAAGATCAGCGTCAAACCGGCGGCCACCAGAAACAGCAGCGCACCGACGATCAAACCGGTGCTGGTCTGGGTCACGATGCATGACATTGAGCCCAGGCATTCAAACAAGGCATTGAGATCCATCAGAAGCTGTCAGTGGTTTCAGGTATAGGACTTGCGCTTTTTCCACTGCACTTCCAACTCGGTGATCTGTTTCCAGTTACCGGGGCTGGGTTTGGACATGAAGGGTTCTTTGGGCTCAAGCGAGCCCCAGCCCACGGCGTAGTCGACCAAGGTGTTGTCCTCGGCGCGCATGGTGAGTTTGCCGTTAGCACCGAAAGGCGAATCTATGCTCATGCCGCGCAGTGCTTCGGCCATTTTTTTGCCGTCTGCGCTGTTGGTTTTCTTCATGGCGCTGGTCAGGAATTGGATCGCTGCGGCGTTTTGCCAGGCCCAGTTCAGCGGCAGGTCTTTGAAGCGGGCTTGGTAAGCGTTAGACCAGTTGGTGTTGGCAGGTGTGTTGGGAAAGCTTTTCAAATAGCGGTTGCCTGAATGCAAGCCCTGGGGAACGTTTTTCACTGCATGCAGCACGGCGTAGTCAGCCATATTGACCGCAAAAAACTCGCGCTCGTTGAACAAACCGTAAATACCGGCCTGGTCGATGAACGAGGTCAGATCGCCGCCCCACAGCGCCGAGTAAATGGCTTGCGGTTTGCCTTGCAGCAATCGCGTGATGGCTTCGGTGTAATCGGCTTGGAACAGCTTGGGCCAGACGTCGCCGACTATTTCAATCGAAGGATTGAAGAGCTTCAAATACTCCATGAATTCGGCGGTGGTGTCGCGGCCATAGGCGTAGTCGGGCGACACGGTCATCCAGCGTTTCAGGTTTTTCTCTTTGGCTACTTGCGCGGCATAAGCGCCGCCTACGATGGCGTCATGCACACCTTGGCGGGCGCAGCGAAAGCCCAGCGGAGCGCGGATTTTCGGGTCGGCTGTGAGCGATGAGGTTTCAGAGCAGGTATGCATGACCAGTACGCCCAAGTCGCGCGCCACTTCGTGCACCGCAAAACCGCCGGATGAGGCTTCTGCGTCCAGAATGATTTCACAGTCTTCAGAAGTCACAAGCTCGCGGGCGACGCGGGCTGCTTCTTGCGGCTGGCCTTTGGAGTCACGAATCACCAGTTCTATCTTGCGGCCGTTCAAGCCACCGGCGGCGTTGAATTTTTCAACTTCCAGCGTGGCTGCATTAGACGAGGCCTGGCCCAGCATGGCAACCCGGCCCGACAAAATGGTGGGCATGCCGATGCGAATGGTTTTGTTCTGCGCGCGAGAGATGAAAGGCGCGCTCAAAGCTGCGGTAGTGACGGCGGAGGCGCCGAATTTGAGCAGCTTGCGACGCTGTGACTGAGTGTTGTCTTGCATGTATGTCTCCTGTGATGCGGGCGGTTCGCTTGAGGTCAATTCAGTCTAAGTCAAATCCGCAAGCGTTTGCTTAGGGGTTTAGGCGAGGCTTTGTAACGAAATTGCGAGTTTGAAAACTCAAAAACGGGTTTTAAGCACTGAATTCGGTCAGCAATTCCCCGGCCAGTTCAGCCTGTTCTTTTAAGCCGCCAGCATCAGCCACCAGTTTGCCGTTGACCCAGACGCCGTGCACGCCGACCGCGTGCGTGTTCAAACGGGCGGCACCGCCGGGCAGATCGAACACCCGGTGCTTAGGGCCACGACCCACGGTTTTAGGATCAAACAGCAGCAAGTCTGCGGCATAGCCTGCTTGAAGTAATCCGCGTTCCTTTAAACCCAAAATGCGCGCGGGTTGCGCCGTCAGTTTGTGCACTGCTTGCGTCATAGCCATGGCACCGACGTCCCGCGCCCAATGGCCGAGTAAGTGCAAGCCGAAACCGGCGTCATTGAAAAAAGTCAGATGCGCACCCGCGTCGCTGAGCGTCACCAGGCTGTGCGGGTCGTTCAGCAATTGCGCCACTGCTTGTGTATCGCTGTTGAGCAATTGCGCGGTGAACACGGTTTGCAGGTCTTCGGCCAGCGCCAGATCCAGCACAAAGTCCAAGGGATCCACACCAAGTTGCTCCGCCAGTTCGGCCACACTGCGTTGCTCGTATTTCTGGTGTTCCTGTTTTGCGGTTTGCACCACATGCACTTTGTCCCATTCGTTGTTGAACAAACGGAACGTGGTGGCCTGGGCAAGTTCGTTTTTCACACCTTGTCTGAAAGACGTATCAGCCAGACAGGTTTTCAATGCGTCGTGCGACAAGCCCATGGCGGGTTTCCAACTTGCCAGTCCTTCAACCGGGTAAGCCGATGCAAACGTGAAGTCCATGGTCAGCGGGCAACAAGACACCTGGCCTATCAGCGGCACGCCTTGTTCGTTGGCCTCGGCGATGGCTTTGAAATCATTGAACACGGCTTGCGGATTGGTACCGTTGTGCAGCAGGGCGGCGACCATCACCGGCCGGCCGCTGGCCTCGGACAGCGAGCGCAAAAACGTCATAGGCATCTGGCCGCCTTTGGTCACCATATAAACGCCTTTGCCCTGGTGGCCCATGGCCAGGGTGAGTTGCATCATTTCTTCGTCGCTGGCCAGGCGCGACGGCATGGGCAGGCCGCCTTCGCCGTTGTGCGCCGGACTGGTGCTGCTGGCAAAACCGACGGCACCGGCGCTCATGGCTTCGCGCACCAGCGCGGCCATGGCTTCAATTTCCTGCGGCGTGGCCGCGCGTTTGTTGGCCTGTTCGCCCATCACCCAGGTGCGTACGGAGGAGTGGCCTATGTATGCTGCGATGTTGATGGCGCAACGCTTGCGCTTCAACATGGCCAGGTACTCGGGAAAGGTTTCGAAATCCCAGTCTATGCCTTGCTCCAGCACCTCAAGCGACATGCCTTCGACCTGGGTCAGGTTGCGCATGGTCAGTTCGCGATCCTGCGGCCGGCACGGTGCAATAGTGAAACCGCAATTGCCGATGACGGCAGTGGTCACTCCTTGTGCAGGGGAGGGGCGCACATACGCGTCCCAGGTGATTTGCGCGTCAAAGTGAGTGTGGGCATCAATGATGCCCGGCATCAACGCCAGACCTTGCGCCTCAATCACCTGGCCTGCGCTATGGCTCAAACCAACGCCTATGGCCAGAATGAGGCCGTCGCGTATGGCGACATCTTGCACCAGCGGTTCTGTGCCGTTGCCGTCGAATACCAAAGCCTGGCGAATGAGAATATCTGCGTGTGAGTCGGTGTTCATGAGTAAAGTTGGCTCAAGGAAAGTAAAAAATTTTGCGACTGGAATACGTGTGTCAATACCGCATTCAAAGAGAAGAGTGAAGAGTGCCAAGTTCAGCGGCGCAGGGAATCCATTGACCGTTGGATGTGACGGAGACCGCCGCGTGCACTGCGCACAAAACGGCTTGCGCCACCACTTCGGTGACCAGTGAGTGCATCAACATCGTATCAAGTGTGAGATCCGTTTTGCCTGTGCTTAGCGCAAACAGTGTGTCGCCGTCATACGGTGTGTGCACCGGGCGTATGGTTCTGGCGAGGCCGTCGTGACCGATTTGCGCCAGCCGGGTGGTTTGCAGCGGGCTCAGCCTGGCATCTGTGGCGATCACGCCTATGGTGGTGTGTTGACCGGCAGTCAGCGCTGCACTGGACATGCCTTGCAAATGCGCCAGGTGGATGTTGACCAGCTCGCGGCTGTCGGCATTTTTTCTGGCGCCTGCGATCACGCGACCGCTGTTTGGGTCAATCACGTCACCAAGCGCGTTGCAAACGACGAGAGCACCTACCGTGACGCCGTGTACCCGTAAGGCGGCGCTGCCTATGCCGCCGCGCATGCAGTGTGGGAATCCGAATACCTTGCCCACTGTGGCACCGGTGCCCGTGCCTAGGTTGCCGTGCTGCATGGGATTTGCCGAGGCGGACTCGCAAGCCTGGTAGCCGTTGTCAGCTGTTGGTCTGATATGGGGGTTGCCGGTGGCCAGGTCAAAAATGACCGCAGACGTCACGATGGGCACATGCACGCCGCCAACTGAAAAACCGTGTTGGCGCTCTTCCAGCCAACGCATCACGCCGCCTGCCGCGTCCAGTCCGAAGGCCGAACCGCCACTCAACACCACAGCGTGCGCTTGTTGCACCAGATTGCCCGGGCGCAAACTGTCGGTTTCGCGCGTGCCCGGTGCGCAGCCGCGTACGTCGACCCCGGCGACTGCACCATCTGGCGTCAACACCACGGTGCAACCCGTCAATGCCGTGGTGTCGGTGTAATGACCGACTGCAATACCGGGTACATCTGTGAAAGTTAATGGTGCGTCATTCATAGCAGGATTTTAGATGCAGCACCGCCGTGTCATGTATGCGTCACAGTGGGAACGCATCAGCCCACTTGGCTTGGCAAAAGCAGTTCTCAGTCAGTCTCCTGCTTGATGTCCAAAGCCATCAACAAACGAGCCACCATGTTGTAAGCAGCAATCGAGGTGCTCAGTTCAAGCAGTTCAGTGGATGAGAAATATTTGGCCAGATCCGTGAACAAGGCCTGATCTACTTTCACATGAACTGTCATTTGCGCGGCGTAGCGGATCACCAGATGTTCAATCTCACCCAAGCCCGGGTGCGTAAACGCTTGGCAGGCATCACCGTCCACCACTGCATCCAGCGCTTGCAATTCTTCTGCCGTGCCGCCTGCGCTAATGAAATCAGGCGCATGGTGGTGGTATTCATAGCGCGCACCAGTGAGCAAGGCCACGGTGCAAATCGCCAGTTCGCTCAATTTGCGGTCCACCGACAAACCGCTGCGTACCTTGCCCAGGAACACGTTCCAGCCGGATGCCACCGGTTCGCTCCACAGCAAAGCCTTGTCAAGATTGATCAAGCGACCGCCGCGCCGGGCCAGAATGGCATCGACCAGGGCAGCGGGTTGCGGGTGGGCTTGCGGTGTCCAGTCGGGAATGCGCATGGTTTGTATCCGTTGGTGTGAGTGAATTTCAAGCATAGCAGCGCGCTTGAGTGGCTGTTTAAAAGACTGACTTAAGATCATTTGCATGAATAAAGGTATTTCATGCGTTTGACCGGATTCAATATATTTTGCTGTTTGCTTGCAGTCACAGGCTTGCCTGTTGCGGCAGCCACCCGGCAGCCGGACATGCTGTATGTCACGCCGGCCAATTGCAAATTGATCAGCGGTTACGGCAAATACGATTTAGAAGGCGTCGCCAAAGAATTCAAAGTCAAGCCCGCCAAAGTGCGTTACCTCAAGGCCGAATGGGGACGCGCCCAGGACGGCAACCCTCAATGCAATATGGTGTTTGGTACGCCTAAGGGCAACAAATCCTGCAAGGTGTTCACCATCATGCACGATGAATTCACGTTCGGGATGGCGGTTCCTGTTCCCGGTAACCACGCGATTTGCAACGATTAAGCCTGCCGAATAAATGTGTTTTGCTGTGTGAGGCGCGCCGGTAAGTTTGTTATCAGCCAGTTATGTTTTCATACACACATCAACCTCATCACTAGGAGCCTCTTATGCAAGACATAGTCATTGTTTCAGCTGCCCGCACCGCCGTGGGCAAATTCGGCGGCAGCTTGTCCAGGCTCAGCGCCACCGAACTTGGCGGCTTGATCATCAAGGAAGTGGTGGCGCGTGCAGGCATAGACACTGCCCTGGTCGGTGAGGTCATCATGGGCCAGGTGCTGGCAGCAGGTGCCGGTCAAAACCCGGCGCGACAGGCGCTGATGAAAGCCGGATTGCCCAAGGAGATTCCCGGTTTGACTATCAATGCGGTCTGCGGTTCAGGCTTGAAAGCAGTCATGCTGGCGGCGCAGGCCGTGGCTTACGGGGACAGCGACATCGTCATTGCAGGCGGGCAGGAAAACATGAGTGCCGCGCCACACATTCTGAATAACTCGCGCGATGGTCAGCGCATGGGCGACTGGAAAATGGTCGACAGCATGATCGTCGACGGCTTGTGGGACGTTTACAACCAATACCACATGGGCATCACAGCTGAAAACGTTGCCAAAGAAAACGGTATCACCCGGGATATGCAGGATGCGCTGGCATTGGCGTCTCAGCAAAAAGCCGCTGCGGCCCAAGCCGCCGGTAAGTTTCAGCAGGAAATAGTACCTGTGCTGTTGCCGCAGAAAAAAGGCGAGCCCGTGGCGTTTGCGCAAGACGAGTTCATTAACCTGAAAACCAGCGCCGAAGCTCTGGCCGGTTTGCGCCCTGCGTTTGACAAGACCGGCAGCGTGACTGCAGGCAATGCCTCCGGCATCAACGACGGCGCGGCCGCCGTCATGGTCATGAGTGCAGCGCGCGCCAATGCGCTGGGGCTGACGCCGCTGGGGCGCATTGCTTCGTTTGCCACCACCGGCCTGGATCCGGCGACCATGGGCATGGGCCCGGTGTCTGCGTCTCGCAAAGCGCTGCAGCGCGCAGGCTGGAAAGCGGCTGATGTGGATTTATTTGAATTGAACGAAGCATTCGCCGCACAAGCCTGTGCGGTGAATCAGGCTTTGGATATCGACCCCAAGCGTGTCAATGTGAACGGGGGTGCGATTGCCATTGGTCATCCCATAGGCGCGTCAGGTTGCCGCATTTTGGTGACTTTGTTACATGAAATGCAGCGCAGCGGCGCTAAAAAAGGATTGGCCGCTTTGTGCATTGGCGGCGGTATGGGTGTGTCGCTGACGATTGAGTGCTGAGCAGTTAAGGCTTGTTAAATCATTCAGCCGCCAGCAATTCGGCGACTTGTTTTTTACCCAGTTTTCTGACCGCAGCGATAGCGTTCATCTGGCTGGCACGTGGCTTGGCTTTGCCTTGTTCCCATTTGTAAACGGACTGGCCGCTGACGCCGAGCAGTGCGCCCATTTCGTTGGCGGAGACGCCGAGTTTTTTACGCAAACTGGCAAAACCTGCGACGCGAAAGCGCAGGGATTTTTCATCGTCTTCAGCGGTCACGACTTCTGCACCTGCTTTGGCAGCTTGTTTGCCGATTTTGCCGACCATGGATTCCAACGCGGCCAAACGGCGTTTCAAGGCGGCAATCTCTGAACGGTATTGGGTAGAAGCTTTTTTCAAGGCAGCGTTCTCTGCCTTGTTTTCTTTTTTTGCGATACGTGCAATTTCTGACTTCAATTGATTTGCAAATGTGCTCATGATTACTTTCTAAATAATTAAAATTACATGATGTATTTTGACAGATTTTCTATATCTTCTGAAAAAATTTGCCCTTTTTCAGCTTGCACCAGTTTCTCTTGAGGGTTAAAAATCAGTGTGGTCGGTATGCTGCGTGGTTTGTAAATAACTGTTTTAAGCTCAGGTTTAAGCCAGGCACTGTCAAAGTTGTAGCCGTTTTTTTGAAAATGAGTTTTGGCGTTTTGTAATTGCTTATCAATGGAAATACCCAGCACAGTCATGCCTTTGTTTTTGATTTTTTCATGCAGTTTTTGCATCTCCGGTGTCTGCTGTGCGCAAAACGGACACCAACTCGCCCAGTAGTACAGCACCAGCCATTGCCCTTTGAGTTGCTGTGGATTCAGAACTTCACCGTTGAGCAACGGCAGCGCTTCAAGTTGCAGCCGACTGCCAATGGCCGGTAAATCAGCTTTTTCGTTTTCAGCATGCAGCAAAGCCCAGGGCAGGGCGAGACCGATACCGGCCAAAAGAAAATTTCGTTTATAGATATCCATTGTGTCGGTGACTTTAGTCTGAATTGCGCCGCAGAGCTTATCCGGATTTATTCAGCAGTTATTGATGTAAATCATGCTTTGCCTAGAAAGAAAAACCAGGCTTTTAATGTCATATATGAAGCTGTTTTTTGTGTTAACTTAGACGTGTCCAATTCGCATTAATTTTTCTTCTGACTTCGAGGGTAACTGATATGCGCGCTATTAAAAAAGCCAAAAAAATCATAGAAAAAACACCTGATCAGGCGCTTGCCAAAGTACTTTCGCACTTGGTCTTGTCGCTGGAGTCAGACACTGATTTCCAAATACGTCAGCTTTACGACTTGCCGCAAGCCGAATTCGATTTCGCCATGCAAATCTTGAAGGAGTGGCGTATTGACAGGCATTACATGGGCAAGGCCAAGACTTTTGATGCCGCCTATCACGCGCACGCGGCAACCAGTTCCGCAGCTTAAAACGCTGTATGTCACCGCGCTGAATCGTCACGCAGATGTAATTTAATCGTCACCAATTTGTCACGCTGACTGACGAGACTCTGATTTTCACTCCTGAGTCGATTGTCTTGAAAAAACACCACGCAGAAAAACTGGCCCGGGCCCTGGTTTTTATTTTTAAATGTCTGTTGCCCGTGTTACCCGCTGTGGCCGGCTTGTTGTTCTGGAAAAAGCAGTACCTGCTGAATTACAGGCATACCCTGGACAAAATGAAAATCCATTTAAATGCCATCAGCAACGGGCCGGTGCAGCATTATTTCGAAGATATTTTGCGTTTCAACCCAGAGGTATGCGAGCCCGTGCAAGGCCATTGCTCACAATGCGGCAACTGCTGTTTGAACCGCCAATGCGTGTTTCTGGAGCAATCAGGCACTGATACCTATATTTGCGGCATTTACAGTTCGCCGCTGCGCCGCTTCTCCAATTGCAGCTCGTTCCCGATCAACGGTCACGACATAGAGCGCTACCAGTGCCCGACTTACCGGGTCGTCAGCCCTTATCCGGTGATGCATTTGCAGCAGATTTAAGCCGCTTTGTGCATCCAGCCCAAGCCGCCTGAGGTGCCGCTGGCAACAGCGCCCAGGGCAGGCCGGTATTCGCAGCCCAGCCAACCGTCCCAGCCGCACTCTTTGGAGACTTGTTCAATGGCTTTGAACAACACGGCATAGTTCAATTCGCCGGTGTCGGGTTCATGGCGTTGCGGCACACCGGCTATTTGCAAATGCGCGACCCGCCCGGTTGGCAGGTAATGGCGGATTTTGTTTTCCACATCGCCTTCCACAATCTGGCAGTGGTAGAGGTCAAACTGCACTTTCAAGTTGGGGCTATTGACTTCCTGCACGATGGCGTGCGCATCGTCCTGGCGGTTCAAGAAAAAATGCGGAATATCACGCGTGTTGATGGGCTCAATCAGCACATCCCGCCCGACGGCAGCGGCTTGTTCGGCGGCCCAGCGCAGGTTGCGCACATAGGTGTCACGCATAGGCCCCGGTGTTGAAGCGTGCGCTGCGCTGGTGGCTAAATGCACAGGCAAATGGCTGGCGACGCGAAACCCTTCAGGCACCAGACCGGCCATCACGTGTATGCGCGGGCAGTTCAAGGTCTCGGCGTATTCAAGGGCCAGCATGAAGCCGCGTTTGAACTCGTCTTCTTTGCCCGGCAAGCAGGTGGTGCCGCGCACGCCCTGGTCCCAGGCGGCTTGTGCGCTGTCGCGGTCATGGCCGGCAGGCGGGGCGTTGAACAGCACTTGTTGCAAACCGGTGTCTTTCAGGGCCGCAGCGATTTCCTGTTTGCTGAACGCATAAGGCAACAAATATTCCACGCCCTTGAAGCCGTCTTTGGCGGCTGCCGCAAACCGCTCCATGAAAGGCAGTTCGTTGTACAAAAAAGAGAGGTTGGCGGCAAATTTCAACATGTTGTTTCTTTCGTTCTCAAGGATTACCAATGGGCGCCAAAGGTCTGGCGCAATTCTTCAATGCTTTTTTCTTCAAGCGCTGTGGTCTGCGTCAACAGACTCAGGCGAGCGGTTTCTTCGAGTTCTTCCAGGGTGGCCATGGCTTGTGCCGGGCTGTCGTGCCAGACATTAGGGCCGAGGCGCGAAAGCATGACCGCGTGCAAAGGCAATCCTTGGTCAGCGTAGCGGGCAATCGCCTGTTCGACGGCATCGGCAGACGCCACATCGCCGGGTTTGTGGTACGGGATCAGCGGCACATGACCGACTTTCATCACAAAATAGGGCGTGACAGGTGCCAGCAATTCCGAGCCCAGCGCGGTCTGCAAAGGCGTGTTTTTCAGGCTTAAGGCCACCAGATGCGTGCTGTGACTGTGAATCACGCAGGCTGTGGCAGGTGACAGGGTTTGTGTGGCACTGTAAATCCGCCGGTGCAAGGCCAGCGTTTTGCTGGCGCGCGCGCCGCTGAGTTGCACGCCATTCGCGTCTAGGTGCGCCAGATCGTTCGGGTCCAGAAAACCCAGGCAAGCGTCGGTAGGCGTGATCAAAAAACCACTGTCTATACGCATGCTGATATTGCCGGCGGTGGCGTGCACATAGCCGCGCTCGAACAGGCTGCGACCGACCCGGCATATGTCTTCGCGGGCCCGGTTCATGCCACTGTTCACCATCACTTGGCTCATGCAGCGCTGCCAGGTTGCAAGCAAGTGAAAGCCTTGCTGAAAAAATCCGTGCTGCCGAAATTGCCCGACTTCAAAGTCAAATGCAAGCCGCCGTGAGAGGAAAAGCTGCACGGCGCGTGGCACCACGGCACGCCCGGGTCAATCTGCGCGCCAATGGACATCAGCGTCACGCCCAGCGCCTGCACGCAAGCCCCCGATGTTTCGCCGCCGGCCACCACCAGTTGGCCCACGCCCAGCTTGACCAGGCCGCGTGCCACCATGGCCAGCACCTGCTCGGTGTGTTCACCGGCTTGTTGTGTGCCGCGTTTTTGTTGCACCGATTTGACCTGCTCTGCGTCCGCCGTGGAATACACCAGCACCGGGCCTTGGGCCAGCAGCGGCGTGGCCCAGGCCAGCACATGCGTGGCGATTTCTGCGGCCGGCGCATGGTCAGGCCAAGCCAGCGGATCGAGTTGGTAAGCGTGCCCGCCTTGCTGCACAAAATGCTCAACCTGCCCCTGGGTAGCGACTGAACAACTGCCGCTGATGATGGCTTTCAGGCCTTGCGGAGCTGGCAATCGTGCGCTGTCTGCGGCGGGTTCTATGCCCCAGTTACCCGGCAAGCCTATGGCGACGCCTGAACCGGCTGTCACCAGCGACATGTGCTTGAGCGCCGGTCCCAGACGCAGCAAATCCTCGTTGGAGAGCGCGTCCACCACGGCAATTGAAAAGCCTTGCGTTTTCAACTCGGTGATGCGCTGCGCGATGGCCTCGCTGCCTTTGGCGACACAGCGGTAATCGATCAGACCAACGCGCTTGTTGCACTGAGCTTGCATGACGTTGACCAGGTTGGCGTCTTGCATGGGTGTGAGCGGGTGGTTTTTCATGCCGCTGTCGCTCAGCAACACATCGCCGACAAACAAATGCCCTTTGAACACGGTGCGCTGGTTGTCGGGAAACGCCGGTGTGGCAATCGTGAAGTCGCAGTCCATGGCCTGCATCAGCGCCTCGGTGACCGGGCCGATATTGCCGCGGACCTCGCCCTGGTAAAGGCTGTCAAAAGTGGAGCAGTATTTGAAATACACCTGTTTGACTTGTTGCGATTGCAACCAGCGCAAGGCCTCAAGCGATTGAGCCACGGCCTCTTGCGGCGCGATGGTGCGCGACTTCAGCGCAATCACAACCGCGTTGCAATCGGCGGGCAAGGGCGCGTCCGGCACGCCTATGGTTTGCACCACGCGCATGCCTGCGCGCACCAGGTTGTTGGTCAGGTCGGTGGCACCGGTGAAATCGTCGGCGATACAACCAAGTAACAGGCTCATGGCAGCACCTTAGGATGAAATTTTGTGTATTTTGTGCAGATGCTTGCCATATTGAGATTCTTTCAAAGAGAAACCTGCCAAGCAGGTTTTGCACAGGGCAGGGCGACAAGCATACCTAATGTGCTTTCAGGGTTTAGCCCCATGTCAAAATCAATCAAAGCCTTTTCAGTGCGCCAAAGCGTTGAAGGTATGAATAAACAGGAGACCCATGGATTTGCCAGTACTTGTCGCCGGTGGCGGCATCGGCGGTTTTGCCGCAGCACTTGCCTTGGTAAGACAGGGTTTTGCGGTCAAGGTGCTGGAGCAATCGCCCAGCATGACGCAGCCCCGAGCGTTTTTATGACGCCGTCGAATGGCTGTTCTGCTGGCGGGTGGACAATTGCCTGAACCTCACAGGCGCACATGCGTCTGTGGTTTGAATGGATTTTTTTAAAAAAGGTATAACGACATGAATTATGTTTTACAACCGCAAGCCGTCAACGCCTTGCCCGTCGCAGGAAGCGCCTCGTTGTTTCCCGTGCGTCGCGTGTATTGCGTGGGACGCAATTACGCTGCGCATGCGCGCGAAATGGGCTTTGACCCGGACCGCGAACCGCCGTTCTTTTTCTGCAAACCCGGCGACGCCCAATCGGTGGTGGCGGTTCCTGCTGATCAAACCATCAGCATTCCCTACCCGCCCTTGACCGCCAACTTTCACTATGAAATCGAGCTGGTGGTGGCCATCGGTACCGGCGGTAAAAACATCGCGATTGAACAGGCGGCTTCGCATATTTATGCTTACGCCGTCGGCCTGGATATGACGCGGCGCGACTTGCAGATCAAGATGCGCGAACAAGGACGTCCGTGGGAAATCGGCAAAGCCTTTGACTTCAGTGCGCCCGTTGGTTTGCTGCATCCCAAGTCAGCCATTGGTGAATTGCTGAGCGCAGGTATTGCGCTTGATGTCAACGGTGAAACCTGCCAGAGCAGCAACCTCAGCCATTTGATATGGTCTGTGAATGAAACCATTGCCAATCTGTCGACCTTGTTTGAACTGCAAGCCGGCGATTTGATTTTCAGCGGCACACCTGAGGGCGTGGGTGCCGTCAAACCTGGCGACACCATGCACGGGCGGATCGCAGGTTTGACGCCAATTTCTGTCAAAGTGATTTGAGGCTTGCGGGCTTCCCCGTGGAAGTCAGCTGAATGAAAAGAGAGTTCAGCTATTGGGCAACACAACAAAGACCTGGGAATGCAACTCCGCTTAGCTTATTGAGTTCGGATAATGCGCCAGCCCCGGTCCATTTTGCGAAACACAAATTTCCAGTCCAGATTGCGCGATTTACGAAGATAGTAGGACAAGACCCGCAGGCTTTCGGCTTTTTTCGCGTCTTCGCTGAATATGCTGTCGCCTATCTCCATGGACATTAACGTGGTCACGTTGTCGTGTGGTTTGATGCGTTTTAATTCAATAGGTTCAACAATCATGGCCGCGCCCCTTATCCGGTATCAGCGGTATCGGCCTATGTCTGAATTACTTTAATCACTTCCGGCGTCAGCACTTGTATCGCCTGGTAATTGGTTAAAAACACCTGGCCGCTCAAGTGCTGCAAAAAGTCGGTGCGATGCAATTTATCCATCACCGGCCCCTTGACTTCGGACAAATGCAAAGCAATGCCCGCTTCTTTTAAGCGTTGCGCAATCGCTTCCAGGCTTTCCATGGCGCTGGCGTCTATGTCGTTGACCGCCGAGCATTGCAGCAGCACGTGTTTCAATTCGGGCCGTGTGGCTACCTCGGCGTTGACCCGGTCTTCAATGCCGCGTGCGTTGGCAAAAAACATGCTCGCATCCACGCGCAAACACAGCAGACGCGGGCTGACTTGCACATCGTGGCGCAGCACATTGCGAAAGTGCTCGGTGCCCGGCACCAGGCCGACGGTGGCAATATGCGGCCGGCTGGCGCGCCATAAAAACAAAGCCAGCGACACCGCCACGCCGGTGACCAAGCCTTGTTCGACGCCGACCAGCAAAGTCGCCAGCAAGGTGGCGCTGACCGCGATGAAGTCTGGTTTGGAAAACACCCAGGTTTGTTTGAAGATGCTCAAGTCCACCAGCGACAACACCGCCACGATGATGGTGGCAGCCAGTGTGGCTTGCGGCAGGTAATACAGCGCCGGGGTGAGCAGCAGCGAGGCCAAGGTGATACCGACAGCGGTAAACACGCCGGCAGCAGGCGTCACCGCACCGGCGTCGAAATTGACCACCGAGCGGGCAAATCCGCCGGTCACCGGAAACCCTCCGGTGAATGCAGCCGACAGATTGGCCGCGCCCAGCGCCACCAGTTCCTGATCAGGTTCAATGCGTTGGCGGCGTTTGGCGGCCAGCGTCTGGCCGACCGATACTGATTCGACAAAGCCCACCACACTGATCAACAGCGCGGGCACCAGCAGTTCCTGCCACAGTGCCAGATCCCACAGCGGCGCAGTCAAGGGCGGTAAGCCTTGCGGGACGGTGCCGACCAGCTTCATGCCCTGGCCTTGCCAATCGAGTTGCCAGGCCAGCACGGTGGTGAGTGCAATCGCAGCCACCGGGCCGGCTTTGGCCGTCATATCAGCGGCGCGCGCTTGCATGCCTAAACTGATCAACAGCGGTTTCAGGCCTTTGCGAACCCAAAACAAAAATAAAGTGGCAGCCACACCAACCGCCAGGGTCAACGCATGTGTGTGCGATATTTGCTGCTTCAAGGCGCTCAGCAGTTCAGCAAAGTTGTGTCCTTCGGCTTTGACACCCATCAATGTTTTCAACTGGCTGGCGGCAATCAGCAAACCTGAAGCTGAGATAAAGCCGGAGATCACCGGGTGGCTCAGAAAATTCGCCAGAAAACCCAGGCGCAGCAAACCCATGAGCAACAACATACCGCCGGACAAAAACGCCAGCGTCATCGCGACTTGCCAATAAGCGTGTGTGCCTGCGGCGGCGTGTTCGGCGACAGCGGCTGCCGTCATCAACGACACCACGGCCACGGGCCCTACCGCGAGCACCCTGCTGCTGCCTAGCAAGGCATACAAAAGCAGCGGTGCCACGCTGGCATACAAACCTACTTCCGGGGGCAAGCCTGCAAGCAACGCATAGGCCAGACTTTGCGGAATCAGCATGACGGTGACGATGATAGCCGTCGCCATGTCGCTACTAAAACTGGTCTTGCTGTAACTGCGGCCCCACTCCAACACAGGCAGCGAGGGCAGCCAATCTTTAAGCGAAGAATGCGTTTGATGTTTCAGAAGATATCCTGTGTGACGCCAGCTTCAGTGCGGGTTAAGTGCAGCTTTGCGAGGCGAATGTACGAAGCGGTCCAACAACTCAAAGCCAACCATGCCGATCAGCATGGCGACCACAAAAATCAAGGCTTTGGGCTGACCTGAGGCCATGGATACCAGCGCCGGGCCGGGACAAAAACCCGCCAAACCCCAGCCGGCGCCGAACAACACACTGCCGATGATCAGCGGCTTGTCAATTTGGGCGTTAGTGGGTAAGCGCAACATGCCGCCCAAGAAATTGATGGTGCGTTTTTTCGCCAATGTAAATGCAAAAAAACCAACCGCTATGGCGCCACCCATGACCAAGGCCAAAGACGGATCCCACAGGCCAAAAAGATCTAGAAAACCGGTGACCTTGCCCGGGTCGGTCATGCCGGAAAGTATGAGTCCCAGGCCGAACAACAGGCCGACCAGAAATTCGCTGACGCGGTGAAGAATGCTGTTTTTACTCACGGCTGTTTCCTTAAATGATGTGACGTAGCAGATAGACCGTGATGAAGCCCGCGCCCATGAAGGACAGCGTGGCCACCAACGAACGCGGTGACATGCGCGACAAACCACAAACGCCGTGGCCGCTGGTGCAACCCGAGGAGTAGCGTGTGCCAATGCCCACCAGCAGACCGGCGGTAACCACCGTCCATTCAGTTGCATCAATTCGCGGTGCAGATGCAAAACCTGCGGGTGCCAGTGCGTTAAACACCAGCGGGGCAGCGAACATGCCGAGCAAAAAAGCCACCCGCCAAACGCTGTCGCCGGCCTTGGGTGGCAACAAGCCGCCCAGAATGCCGCTGATGCCTAGGATGCGGCCGTTGAGCAGAATAAACATGGCCGAAGCCACGCCTAAGAGAACGCCGCCGCTGAGCGAGGCCCAGGGGGTGAAATGCAACCAATCGAGATTCATGCTTTGTCTCCTGTGTCAGGTTCGCAAAATTGCTGGTACATGACCGTCATCACGGCCATGGCCTGCGGGCTGGCGATCTGGTAGTAGATGTTTTTGCCGTCGCGCCGGGTGGTGACGAGTTCTTCTTCGCGCAAAACGGTGAGTTGCTGAGACAGGGTGGGCTGCAAGATACCCAGAATTTCTTCGAGTTCGCCGACGCGTTTTTCGCCCAGCGACAACTGGCACAGCAGCATGAGCCGGTCCGGGTTGGACATGACTTTCATCAGCCGCGAGGCCAGCGCCGCTGAGGCTTTCATTTTTTCAAGGTCAAAGGTGAGGGCTTGCATGGGGTGAATTCCTGAGCTTTGGGGAAGGGATGTGAAAATTATATTGACAAATAGTTTGTTTGTAAATATATTATGATAAAACTAATTCAAAAGGATGTCCATGACCACCGCCTCAGTTCAAACCCAAGTCCACGGTATGTTCGACCCGGCCACCTGGACAGTGACCTATGTGGTGTATGAAAAACCGGGCTCCGCCTGCGCCATCATTGACTCGGTGTTGGACTATGACCCCAAGTCCGGGCGCACCAGCCATGCCAGCGCCGACAAAGCCATTGCCTTTATCAAGTCCAACGATTTGAAGTTGGAATGGATTCTGGAAACCCATGCCCACGCCGACCATTTGTCTGCTGCGCCTTACCTGAAAGCACAACTCGGCGGCAAAACCGGCATCGGCGACCACATCACTGGCGTGCAAAAGGTGTTCAAAGGCATCTTCAACATGGAGAGCAGTTTCAAGCTCGACGGCTCGCAGTTCGACCATTTGTTCGCTGACGGCGAAACCATTCACATCGGCAATATCAGCGGCCACACCCTGTTTGTACCGGGCCACACACCTGCTTGCGTGGCGTATCAGTTCGTTGATGCGGTGTTCGTGGGTGACACCATGTTCATGCCGGATGTGGGTACGGCGCGCTGCGATTTTCCCGGCGGCAACGCCAAGACCTTGTATGCCTCGACCCGCAAGATTTTGAGCTTGCCATCTGCTACCCGTTTGTTCATGTGCCACGATTACCCGCCGAACGACAGGCCGGTGGTGTTTGAAACCACGGTAGCCGAGCAACGCGCCAAAAACATACATGTGCATGACGGCATCAGCGAAGCCCAGTTTGTGGAGATGCGCACCCAGCGTGACGCCACCTTGGAAATGCCGGTGCTCATCCTGCCGGCGGTGCAAATCAATATCCGTGCGGGAGAGCTGCCGCCCAAGGAAGACAATGGCATTTCCTACGCCAAGATTCCTTTGAATGCGCTTTGAAATTCAAGGAGGATAGAAACATGAACGACAAAATGCATTTGGTTTGTCCCCATTGCAACGCCACCAACCGCGTGCCGTTTGACAAACTGAAAGCCGAATTGAACTGCGGTCAATGCCATGCACCCTTGCTTAGCTCGCATCCCGACAATTTGGGTGAAGTGTCTTTCAACGCGCAGTTGACCAAAAGTGATTTGCCGATGGTGGTGGATTTCTGGGCACCTTGGTGCGGCCCCTGCCGCATGATGGCGCCGGCTTATGAAAAGGTCAGCCAAGACATGCATGGACGTGCTCGTTTCGTCAAAGTCAACACTGAAGACGAACAAGGCTTGGCGAGCAAATACAACATTCGAAGCATTCCGACTTTGGCGGTTTTTGCGGGTGGCCGTGAAATTGCCAGACAACCTGGGGCGATGTCGGCCCCCGATTTGGCGCGTTGGGTCAGCGCTGCGTTGCTGAAAGAGACAAACCATGGACGCTCTTGATCCCGTCGTACTGGCGCGTTTGCAGTTCGCTGCTAACGTTACTTTCCATATTTTGTTTCCCACCATCAGCATTGCCATGGGCTGGTTTTTGTTGTTTTTCAAAACCCGCTTTGTGGCGACTGGAGAAAAGCATTGGATGGACGCCTACCAGTTCTGGATCAAGATTTTTGCCCTGACTTTCGCCTTGGGCGTGGTCAGCGGCATCACCATGAGTTTTCAGTTTGGCACCAATTGGCCTGGATTTATGAACACCGTCGGCAATGTGGCCGGGCCGTTGTTGGCTTACGAGGTGTTGACTGCTTTCTTTTTGGAAGCTACTTTTCTTGGCATCATGCTGTTCGGTCGTGGTCGCGTCAGCGAAGGCGTGCATACCTTGGCCACTTGGTTGGTGGCTTTGGGCACAACCGCTTCAGCGTTTTGGATACTTGCGCTCAACTCGTGGATGCACACACCGGCGGGCTTTGAGATGATCAATGGGCAAGCCCATGTAACCAGTTGGTTCGAGGTCATCTTCAACCCGTCTTTCCCCTACCGCATGACGCACATGTTGTTGGCCTCAGGTCTGACGGGTTCGTTTTTGTTGGCGGGTATCAGCGCCTATCGGTGGCTCAAAGGGGACCGCGCCAAAGACGTGATGGCCTCGCTGCGCACCGGCATCACGGTGGCTGCGGTGTTGATTCCAGTTCAAATTTTTGTGGGAGATATGCATGGTCTGAACACCTTGCATTACCAACCTGCCAAGCTGGCAGCGATGGAAGGCATTTGGGAAACCCAAACCGGTGTACCTGCGGTCTTGTTTGCTATCCCTGACCAAGCCACGCAGTCCAATAAATATGAAATTGCTATTCCCAAATTGGCGTCTTTTTACCTGACCCATGACTGGAACGGCGAGGTCAAGGGCATCAAGGATTTTGCTGAGCATCCCCCTGTGGGTCCTGTGTTTTGGGCGTTTCGCATCATGGTCGGGGTGGGTTTGCTGATGCTCGTCGTCAGCTGGTTCGCCAGTTACGAATTGACATTCAAAAACACTTTGTCAAAGCGAACTGCCATGGTGTTGGTGGCCATGACCTTTGCCGGATGGGTGGCGCTGGTATCGGGTTGGTATGTGACAGAGATTGGCCGCCAACCATGGCTGGTGTATGGCTTGTTGACGACAGCTCAAGCGGCCTCTCAAGTGCCCGCAGGCAATATTGCGCTGTCCTTGGCTATGTACCTGACGCTGTATGCAGCCTTGCTCTCGGCCTATGTGTCTGTGGTGTTTTATCTGGCTAAAAAAGCGGTTGACGTCGGTGTTGACACGCCATTACAAGCACAGGGACTGAGTCATGTCTGAATTCGGTATTGATTTGATGAGTCCTGCGGGCTGGCTGCCTTTGGTGTTTGCCTTGGTCATGGCGCTGTCCATGTTGGCCTACGTCATTTTGGATGGCTACGACTTGGGCGTGGGCGTGTTGCTTGACAGCGCCGACACGGTAGAGCAGAAGAACACCATGATCGCCAGCATTGGCCCGTTTTGGGACGCCAATGAAACCTGGTTGGTGTTGGGTGTGGGTGTGCTTTTGGTGGGTTTCCCGATGGCGCACGGTGTCATTCTGGGTGCCTTGTATTTGCCGGTAGCACTGATGCTGGTGGCGCTGTCTTTGCGTGGCGTTGCTTTCGACTTTCGTGTCAAAGCCAAATCACACCACCGACCCTTGTGGGACAAAACCTTTTACATCGGTTCAGTGTTGGCTTCATGGTCGCAAGGCTTCATGCTCGGGCAACTCATCACCGGCTTCAAGCAGGAAACCCCGGGATATTTGTTCAGTGCATTGATCGGATTTTGTTTGCTGTTTGCCTACCGATTACTGGGTGCGGGTTGGTTGATCATGAAAACCGAAGGAGCGCTTCAACTGCGTGCGGTCATGTGGGCCAAAGGCAGTTTGTGGTTGACTGCTGCAGGTGTGTTGGCTATTTCAGTGGCCACGCCTTGGGTCAGCCCGCGTATTTTCGACAAGTGGTTCAGCTTTCCCAACGTGCTGATGTTGTTGCCCATCCCAGTCATGACCTTGGCCTTGTTCGTCATCATTCGGCGCAGCTTGTCCAGATTGCCCACGCGCTTTGCGAGCGGCAACCAATTCGGTGCAGGCGTGCCGTTTGCCTGCACCGTCGGCGTGTTTCTGCTGTCTTTTTACGGACTGGCCTACAGCTTGTTTCCCTGGCTGGTGATTGACCGAATCAACATTTGGCAAGCGGCCAGCGCGCCTGAAGCCTTGTTGGTGATTTTTTATGGCGTGGTGGTGGTCTTGCCCGTGATCATCGGCTACACGGTGTTTGCCTATCGTGTGTTTTGGGGCAAGTCCACGCAGCTTCATTATTGAAGTTGAAAGATACAGATGGCGTATTAAGGCATATTTCAAATCACTTTGCAGGGGAACCGATATGAGTGAAGAACCGGGATTCATTGTCAAAGCACCTGAGCATTTCTTGAGTACCTCAGACCTGCAAAGTCTGCACGCCAGCAACAGCAGCGGGCGGCGCGATTTTCTGGCCCGTGCGTTTGCGGCGGCAGCGGCTGTCGGCACCAGCGCAGTTGCGTACGCACAAACCAAGCAGGCAGAGGGCGAACTGGAGATATTGAACCTGCCAGCGCACACCACTGGTCTTGGTCAAGGCGTGGCTACCAAGCCTTATGGCCAGCCTTCGCAGTTTGAAGCCAATGTGCAGCGTCGCCAAAGCCCGGGCTTGACGCAAACCACGCAAGCCTCGGTGTCGTTCGCGCCTTTGCAATCGCTGTTCGGCATCGTCACGCCCAGCGGTTTGCATTTCGAGCGGCATCACCAGGGCTGGTGGGACATAGACCCGACCAAACACCGTTTCATGGTCAACGGCCTGGTCAAAACCCCGCGCGTATTCACCATGGACGACTTGATGCGGCTGCCGTCTGTCTCGCGTTTTCATTTCATCGAATGCGGCGCCAACACCGGCATGGAATGGGGCAACGTGGCTGTGCCCACGGTGCAATACACGCACGGCATGTTGTCTTGCAGCGAGTTCACCGGCGTGCCCTTGATACATGTGTTGAACCAGTGCGGTGTCGATTTGAAAACCGCGCAGTTTGTGCTGGCCGAAGGCGGCGACGGTTCCTCCTTGACGCGCACCATTCCCATGTCGCTGGTCTCCTCAGGCGAAGTGCTGCTGGCCTACGGTCAAAACGGCGAAATGCTGCGCCCCGAAAACGGTTACCCGCTGCGACTGGTGGTGCCCGGTGTGCAAGGGGTCTCTTGGGTCAAATACCTCAGACGCATCAAAGTCGGAGACAAGCCTTGGGCCACCAAAGACGAAGCCGTGCATTACATGGACTTGATGCCCGACGGCCAGCACCGCCAGTACAGCAGCATTCAGGAATGCAAATCGGTGGTCACCACGCCCTCAGGCGGGCAATTGTTGCAAGGCAAAGGTTTTTACAACATCACCGGGCTGGCGTGGTCTGGCAAAGGCGCGATCAAAAAAGTAGATGTGTCGGTGGACGGCGGCATCAACTGGAAACCGGCTCGCATGGAAACACCGGTGATGCGCAAATGCCTGACGCGTTTCAACATGGATTGGGTATGGGATGGCAAGGCTTGCATCATCCAAAGCCGAGCCAGCGACGACACAGGCTATGTGCAACCGTCCATGGTCCAACTGCGCGCGGTGCGCGGTACGCGCTCCATTTATCACAACAACGCCATTCAATCCTGGCTGGTGCAAGAAAGCGGAGAGGTGAAAAATGTGCAAACCACGTAAATATTTGCTTGCCGCGCTGTGTGGCTTGTTGTCGTTGTCGGCGCTGGCAGACACGGTTTTGTACCCCGGTGTAGGCCGTAACGCGACTGCGGCTGAAGTGGCGAAGTGGGACATCGATGTGCGCCCCGATTTTGCAGGCCTACCCAAAGGCCAGGGCACGGTAGCGCAAGGTCAGATCGTTTGGGAGGCCAAATGCGCCGCTTGCCATGGCGTGTTCGGTGAGTCCAACCAAACTTATAACCCGATCAGCGGCGGCGTGCAAGCGCAAGACGTGGTCAGCGGACATGTGGCCAATTTGCAGGACAAGGCTTACCCGGCGCGCGCCACCTTGATGAAACTCGCCACGGTGTCCACGCTGTGGGATTACATCAACCGCGCCATGCCTTGGTACGCGCCCAAGAGCCTGAGCACCAACGAGGTTTACGCGGTGACCGCCTTTGTGCTGCACTTGGATGGCATCGTTGCAGATGATTTTGTGTTGAACGAAAAAACCATCACACAAGTGCAGCAGCGCATGCCTAACCGCGACGGCATGAACACGCGCCACCACTTGTGGCCGGGCAATGAATTCGGCGGATTGGCAGCACCCGATGTGTCCAGCGTGGCCTGCATGTCTGCGTGCAAAACCGAAGTCAGCATCACGTCCTCTTTGCCTGAACACGCGCGTGACGCACACGGCAATCTCGCAGATCAAAACCGCCTCGTCGGCCAGCAAAAAGGCGTGAACACCTTGCGCAAAGATAAAGCTCCTCGCGCTTGTACAAAAGCAGAGAACTGCTGACATGACCTACCATTGCCCGCTGGCTTGCCACGTGTGTCAAACTCTGAAATCGAAAGGAAATACTGTATGCAAACACGACGTGAAGTATTAAAGCGCAGTGGCATGGTCGCCGCCCTGTTGCTCGGGGCAGGATTGTTGCCGGGCGCAGCGCTGGCCTATCAAAAAAATGCGTTTGAAGCCAAGAGCATGGAGGACGCGTTCAAAGCCCTGGGTCTGCCCATGCCGGTGGAAAGCGCCGATGTCACGCTGACCGCGCCTGATATTGCCGAAAACGGTGCGGTGGTGCCTATGACCATGGCCAGCAGTCTGAGCGGTGTAAAAAAAATGCTGTTGCTGGTTGAAAAAAATCCTTCGCCTTTGATTGCCCAGTTCATGGTCAATCCTGCGGTGGATATCCAATACCAGACGCGTGCCAAGATGGGCGAATCCTGCGACGTGTACGCCGTGGCGGTGATGGAAAACGGCAAAACTTTGTTCGCCCGAAAAGAAGTCAAGGTCACGCTCGGCGGTTGCGGCGGTTAATTCAATCAAGGAGAAAAAATATGCCAGATCCGATGCGCATACGCGCACAAGCAGCAGGTTCGAAAATCAATGTGCGGGTGTTGATGAGCCATGAGATGGAGTCAGGCCAGCGCAAAGACGTCAACGGCGCGCCTATTCCCGCTTGGCACATACAAGAGGTCAGCGCTAGCCACAACGGCGCTGAGGTATTGAGCGCCGAATGGGGCCCGGGTGTATCCAAAAACCCGTACCTGCAATTCACTGTCAAAAACGGCAAAGCGGGTGACAAAATCACTGTCACTTGGAAAGACAACAAAGGCGAAAGCCGTACCGACGAGGCCACGGTGAGTTGATATGGGCGTTTATGCATTTCCGCGCATGGCTTTATTGATGCTCGCAGTGTGGGCCAGTGCGCCGTCTTTGGCACAAAAAACCGCCAGCGACAGCATCGCTGAGTACCGCGCCATGTTGCAAGACGGTAACCCCGCCGATTTGTACGAGGCCAAAGGCGAAGACTTGTGGAAGCAATTGCGCGGGCCGAACAAAGTCTCGCTGGAGAATTGTGATCTTGGCAAAGGCCCGGGCGTGGTCAACGGCGCCTGGGTAGAGATGCCTCGCTACTTTGCCGACACACAACAGGTGCAAGACTTGGAATCGCGTTTGCTGACCTGCATGGAAACACTGCAAGGTTTTGACGCGCAAACCATACGCAACACGCCCTATGGCAAAGGTGAGCAGGCCAACATCACTGCCTTGGCCACCTGGGTGGCGTCGCTTTCCAAAGGCATGGCATTCAAACTGCCGCAAGCGCACGCTGAAGAAAAACGTTTGTTCGAATTGGGTCGGCAATTGTTTTATTACCGCGCCGGCAGCCACGATTTTTCCTGTGCCACTTGCCACGGCCAGGACAACAAGCGCATACGTTTACAAGACTTGCCCAATCTCACTACCAACGCCGGTGCCGGGCTGGGCTTTGGGGCCTGGCCGGCCTACCGCGTGTCCAACGGGCAAATGTGGGGCATGCAATTGCGCTTGAACGATTGCTACCGGCAGCAACGTTTTCCATACGCGCAGTTCGGCACCGAGGCAGGTATTGCGCTGTCGGTGTTCATGGGTGTGACCGCCCAAGGCGTAGAAACCACTGCGCCTTCCATACGACGCTGAGCGCACACGGACAAAACATGAAGAAAACAACTGTCTCCTTGAAGATCTTTTGCGTCATTAGCTTGGCCTGCATGGCGTCAAGCGGCGCATCACTGGCACAGCAAGTTGATGCGGCATTGCAAAAAACCTTGAGCGCATCTTTTCGCGCTGAGGGTCAGGCCGGTATGGACCGCTTGTTGCAAGACGAGGCCAACCGCTTGTGCAGCCAAGCCGATGCCAGCGGCAAAACTGTCAGCGACGAAGACGCAGAACGCATACGCCAAAGTAGTTTCAAAGCGATTGCCTGGCCGACTGACGGACAGTTTTTTGGCGATTTCAAACTCGGTGAAAAATTAGCGCAGGACGGGCGCGGCAAAACCTGGTCGGACAAACCCGGCTCTGAGAACGGCGGCAATTGCTACAACTGCCACCAGATCAGCAAAAGCGAAATCGCTTACGGCACGCTAGGCCCCAGTTTGTACAACTACGGCAAATTGCGCGGTGTCAGCGATGTGAACATCGCCACGGCCAAACCCATCATCGACTACACCTGGGGCAAGCTGTGGAACCCGCGCGCTTACAACGCCTGCTCGAGCATGCCGCGCTTTGGTCACAACAGCATATTGACGCAGGCGCAACTCAAGCACTTGATGTCATTGCTGCTGGATCCGCAATCGCCGGTCAACCAGTGAATGTTGTGACATGAATTTATCCAAACGCGAGTTCATGCAGGTGCTGGGTGCCGGTGTCATGGCGGGTTTGCCCATGGGCAGTTATGCGCAAACACATGCAGGCGACGCCGAAGGTTTGTACGACATGCCGCGTTTCGGTCAGGTGTCTTTTTTGCACATGACAGATTGCCACGCGCAGTTGCTGCCCGTGCATTTCCGCGAGCCGCACATGAACCTGGGCTTGGGCAAGGCCAACGGTCAATTGCCGCACTTGGTGGGCGAACATTTGCTTCGGGCCACTGGCGTGCAAGCCGATACCGCGCTGGCGCATGCGCTGACCAGTCTGAATTTTGAAACTGCGGCGCAGCGTTATGGCAAGGTTGGTGGTTTTGCGCACCTGGCCACGCTGGTCAAACGCATGCGCAGTGCGCGTCCCGGTGCTTTGCTGCTGGATGGCGGCGACACCTGGCAGGGTTCGGCGACAGCCTTATGGACACGCGGCCAGGACATGGTCGACGCTTGCAGACTGCTGGGTGTGGATGTGATGACCGGGCATTTTGAATTCACCTATGGACAGAACCGGGTGAACGAGCTGGTCGAACAATTGCAAAACAGTGGCACGGCATTCGTCGCGCAGAACATCAAAACGCGCGACTTCGGCGACCCGGTGTTCAAGCCCTATGTGATGTACGAGATGAATGGCGTGCCTTGCGCAGTCATCGGTCAGGCGTTTCCGTACACGCCGATTGCCAACCCGCGCTACATGGTCGCGGATTGGGAGTTCGGCATACAAGAAGACAACTTGCAAAAAACTATTCAAGATGCCCGGGCTCAAGGCGCTCAAGTGGTGGTGCTGTTGTCGCACAACGGCATGGACGTGGATTTGAAACTGGCCTCGCGTGTCAGTGGATTGGACGCCATCCTCGGCGGTCATACGCACGACGGCATGCCGGTGGCCAAAGTGGTTGCCAATAAATCCGGTCAGACGCTGGTCACCAACGCCGGTTCCAACGGCAAGTTTTTAGGCGTGCTGGATCTGCAAGTGAAAAACAAACAGGTCACCGATTACCGCTACAAGCTGATGCCGGTGTTTGCCAACCTGTTACCAGCCGACGCGCCCATGCAAGCCTTGATAGACCGTATTCGTGCGCCTTACCTGGACAAGCTGCAAACCACGTTGGCCTTCACTGATGGCGGCTTGAACCGAAGAGGTAATTTCAATGGCACAGGGGATCAATTGCTGCTGGATGCCATGTTGGATGTGCAGTCAGCTGAGATTGCTTTTTCACCGGGTTTTAGATGGGGCACCACGCTGTTGCCCGGTCAGGCAATCACCCGTGAATGGTTGATGGACATGACGGCGACCACTTATTCCTATGCCACCGTCACGTCTATGCGCGGCAGCATGATCAAAACCATACTCGAAGACGTGGCCGACAACTTGTTCAACCTTGATCCTTATTACCAGCAGGGCGGTGACATGGTGAGGGTAGGCGGTTTGAGTTACAGCTGCAGCCCGCTGGCTGCCATGGGTCAGCGCATTCTGCGCATGGAGCTCAAAGGTAAACCCATAGACCCGGACAAGGTTTACAAGGTAGCAGGTTGGGCACCCGTATCAGAAGAAGCAAGCCAACAAAAGCTGCCGCCTATTTGGGACGTGGTTGAACAATGGTTGGGCGCGCAAGGGGGCAGGGTGACAACGCGCTCGCCGAATATTCCCAAGTTAGACGGCGTATTGCCTAACCAGGGATTCATCTGAGTTCAGCTCATTGGTATGTCGGTTTACCGAAGCGCCCGAAGCGCAGCAGCAAGGCCGGCAGTATCAGCAAATTCAAAACAGTTGACGTCAATAAGCCACCGACAATGATGCAGGCCATGGGGCCTTCAATTTCACGCCCCGGCTCTCCGCTGCCTATGACCAGCGGAAACAAGCCCAGCGCCGTGACGATAGCTGTCATCAAAATAGAAGGCAGTCGTTCGGACGCACCGCGTACCGCGGTTTCCAGTCCCCAGGGCAGTCCTTCTATTTCAACCAGGTCTTTGTAGCAGGACACCAGCATGATGGTATTGCGCAGCGTGATGCCGAACAAAGTGACAAAGCCGACCAGCGAACCTATGGACAACCAACCGCTGGTCAACATCACCGCCAGCACACCGCCTATCAATGCAAAAGGTAGGTTCAAAAAAGTGATCAACAGATTGCGCAAATTACCCAGAGCCAGATACAGCAGCAGCATGACGCCGACCATGGCCAGGGTAGCGTGGGTCAGCAATTCATTGCGAGCTTGCGCGACGGCGACGGCATCGCCGCCTATGCCAACGTAATTGCCCGGGGCCAGGCCTATGCGCGCCACCACCTCTTTGACCTCATTCACAAAAGCCGGCATGTCACGCCCGCTGATGTTGCAGGTGATGGTTTGAACCCGTTTACCGTCTTTGCGCAAAATCTTGCTGCGCCCGTTGGTCTCTCTTACCTCTGCGACATCGGATAAAGCGAATGAACCACCGTCGGCCATGGGAAAACGGAATTGATGGATGCGGTGCAAAGCCGTGCGCTGGTCGAGCGTGGCAATCGCCACCAGAGGAATAACCCGGCCTTCCTGCACTACTTGTCCGACTTCCATGCCGCCGTAGAACGTGCGTATCAAATCCAGCACTTCGGTGGTGTGCAAACCTTTTTGTGCAATCCGCTGCGGATCCAACCGGAATTCAAGTTGCGGTGTACCGGGTTGCGACTGAGTGGTGACATCGCGCGCACCCGGAATAGCTGCGATGGCCTGGGCCAACAGTTTGGCGTCGCGGTCCAGCAAGTCCAGGTCTTGTCCAAAAATTTCAACCACAAATTCAGCGGCGTAACCCGACACGGTTTCTTCAATGCGTTCGGCCAAAAACGTGTTGATGCCGAAACTCACGCCGGGAAACGGCGTCACGCCAGGCTTGCCTTCGACTGAGTTAAGTTTCTTACGTATGGAATCAAGCACTTCTTTTTGCTCGCGGGCCGGTAGCGGTCCGATTTCCACTTCGATTTCGCTGTAATGCATGCCGAAGGTGTCAGCGCCGTTTTGCGCGCGGCCTACCCATTGGGTGACGGATTTCACGCGCTCCACACTGTGTATGGCTTGTATGACTTTGGCACCTATGCGCAGAGATTCGGATTCCGAGGTGCCGGGCAATGCTGTCATGTGAACAATGTAATGGCCTTCGCGCAACTCGGGCACAAACTCTATGCGAAACAAAGGAATAGCAGCCATGCCCAGCAACACCACCATCAAGGCAGAGAAGATCACCGGTTTGGCCGAGCCTTCAATGCCTCTGAGCAGTTTTTCATAACGATGTTTGAGCCAGTGCACCAAGGGCGGGTCGCCGTTTCGAAACGACACGCCTCGGTGCAGCATCAAGTAACACAAGGCCGGTGTCACCGTCAGCGCCACCAGCAGCGAAGCCAGCAGCGCGTAAATATAGGTCAGCGCCAGCGGCTGAAACATGCGCCCGGCTACGCCGGATAAAAACAGCATGGGCATGAACACCAGCACCACGATGAAAGTGGCATAGATGACAGAGCTTCTGACTTCAAGCGAGGCATTGAGCACCACCCGCCAGTCAGTGCGCGGGTTGCCGCGTTCACGGTTTTCGCGCAAGCGGCGGAAAATATTTTCAACGTCAATGATGGCGTCGTCCACCACTTCACCCAGCGCGATCACCAGGCCGCCCAGCACCATGATGTTCAAGGACACGCCCTGATGCACCAGCACAATCACCGAGGCCAGCAGCGACAGCGGAATGGCAATCGCAGAGATCAAAGCGGCGCGGGCATTGAACAAAAACAAAAACAGCACGGCCACCACCAAGGCAGAGCCGAGCAATATGTCGTGTTGAATATTGGTGATCGATGTTTCTATGAAGCCGGCCGGTCTGAACAGGTTTTTATGCACCGTCAAGCCTTCGCGCTTGAGCATGGGCTCGAGTTGCGCCAGCCGTTCTTCAATCCGCAAGGTGGTTTCAAACGTATTGGCACCCAGTTGTCCTTGCACCATCAGGAACACGCCTGGCGTGCCGTTGATGCTGGCCGCGCTGATAGACGGCGCCGGGGCTTCGACGATGTTCACCACATCGTGCATGCGCAACACCTGACCGCCGCGCATGACCAGCTTGGCCTGTGCCAGTTCTTCCACGCTGTCGATTTGGCCGTCGGCGCTGACGATCACACGTTGGTTGCGGCCTTCGACAAAGCCGCCGGGGCGCAAACCGCTGGCCCGGCGCGTGGCCTCAATCACTTCTTCCACAGTGACGCCGTGGCGTATCAATGCTTCAGTATCAAACTGCACCTGCCACTGACGCACTTTGCCGCCGAACACATTCACATCGGCCACGCCGCTGGCACCGAGCAAATGCGGTTTGACGGTGAATTCAGCGATGTCGTGCAAATCCATCAAATCGCGTTTGTCCGAGGTCAAACCTATGCCCAGCACCGAACTGGCAGAGGAGGTCAGCGGCGTGATGTTGGGCGCGGCCACACCCAGAGGCAAATAGTTGGCCAGCGTGGTCAGTTTTTCGCTGACCAGTTGCCGGTTGCGGTACAAGTCGCCGTCATCCCCGAAGACCACGGTCACGATAGACAAACCGGGAATCGACTGGCTGCGCATGCTGATGACACCGACGGTGCCGAACATGGCGGATTCAATGTGGCGGGTGACCAAGGACTCCACCAGCTCAGCTGAAAACCCGGGTGCCTCGGTTTGAATCACCACCTGTGGCGGTGCAAATTCGGGAAACACATCTAGCTTGGCAATGCGTGTCGAGTACACACCGTATGCCAGCAGCATGAGCGCTAACACCAACACCACCGTCGGATGGCGGATAGAAAATCGAATGGTTTGGACCAGCATGTGCGGCTAGTCCTTGTTCTCGTTTTTGATCTGGAAACGGAACTCCTCAGACAGCAATAACTGTGTACCGCCGGTCACCACTGCTGTGTCGGCTTCGAATGCATCGGTGAAAAATCCGTCGCCCATGGCGCGGTCAACCGGTAAGGGCATGCGTTCAAACCGGTCTGCTTCGGTTTGCACATACACCCAGTTCTTACCGGCGAAGCGAATCATGGCCGACACCGGTACCAGCACGCCTTTTTGGGCTTTGCCTTGTTGGGCTATGACTCGCACCCGGGTGCCGGCACCGGCGCCGGTGGGCGAGGTACTCAGCAACCAGTTTTCACCTTGCAAGCCGGGCAAGGGTTGCGCGGCACGGCCCAGCAAGGCAGCGGGCACGCCGCTTGACTGGCCGGACGCAGACACATCCACTTGCCACTGCGGGTGGGGCGGCGATGAGCCGAAAGGCAAGGCAAATTGAACCACTTCCAATTGATGGTTGATGGCGCGCGCTACCAGTCCGTCTTTGTCGCCTAAGCGCCCGGCGAAAGCATCGCCCCACTGCATACGAACACTGTCGACGACAGCGCGTTGCTCTGCCTGCAAGGCAATATCGTGTTGTTCTTCGGAGGCGAGGGCGGCGCGTGCAGCTTCCAAGTCGCGTTTGGATGCGTTGCGGCCGTCGTCGTACAGGCCTTGGGTGCGCGCCAATTCATTGCGACGCTGCAGCACTTGTGCCTGTGCCCCGGCAAGCTGAGCGGATAGGCTGGTGTAGCGTTGCCGGGCTTCCACCAAAGCACGCAAGTCGAGAACCACACCGGCGAACTTTTGTGAGGCCAAGTATTTAGCGGCTTTCAAATTTTCCACCGCGATACCTGCTTGCTTTTGGGCTTCCTCGTCAATCACCACCACATTGGGCTCGCTTGCAGCACGTTCAACCGAAGCGACCTTGTCGTCGTCTTCGTGCGCGTGTTGAAATTCGTCTCTGCCCATCCATGCCAGCGCCCACACCAGCAACAGGATGACCAGTGTCAGCACCAGAATGAGTTTGTTTTTCCAGGGTTTATCCAAAATACATTCCCCGCGCTTTATTGAGTGTTAATCGTTGTTAAAGGTGTTTGCATGGCCAGTTCCAATTCCCAACGGGCGCGCATGAGTGCGGCACGCGCATCGAACACAGCGCGTTCGGCCTGTAATTGCAAACTGCGTGCATCAATCAGGTTCAAGGCGTCTACATTGCCTGCATCAAATTGCGCCGTGGTCAGCTTGACTTGCGATTGTGCCGCCTTCAGAGAAGCCCGTGCGATGTTCAAGGGTTGGGTCAGTGCCAGTGCGTTCAAGCGCAAACGCTCTACCTCGCCGATGATTTCCGATTGTTTGGCCAGCACCGCCGCACCTTGGGCGCTGCGGTTGGCTTCGGCGGTTTGAATGCCGGCCAGATTGCGGTTGAGCAAAGCGGCCGGCAGCGAAAAAGAAAACTGCCACACCGAGTCGCCCTGGCTCCACAACAAACCTGGTCCTAACTTTAAGTTGGGGAATTGCCTGGCCACTTGCAGCCTGAGTTCAGCCTCGGCCATGTCGTATTGCAGGCGCTGACGCGCAAACTCCAATTGATTCTTCAAAGCAAGCTGGCGTGCGGTTGACGCGTCCGCAATCTCCGGCATGGGCCAGTCATCCATGCGCAAGTTGTTCAGTGATTCAAAAGAAACCGCCAGCGCAGTGGCCAATTGGGCTTGGGCGGCCACCTTGGCAGCGTCGGCCTCGGCAGATTCACGGCGTGCGTCTTGCAAACGCTGAGCGGTGAGTTGCACCTCCATGGCGCCGGCCACGCCGTAGCGTTCGCGCACAGCCACGCTTTTCTCACGGGCCAAGGCCAACTCAAGCCCGGTCGCTGCGAGTTGCACGCGACCCAGTGAGAGTTGTCTGTCCAACATGGCAGCACCCAGCGCGCGGTACAAACGCCAGGCGGTGTCGCCTGGGGTCAATTTGACTTCCTGAGATTCAATGCTTGCAGCCTGGCTTAACGCGGATTTCACTGAAGCGGGCACCAGTTCCCATTGCAGACCTGCGCCGACCGCCCAGGGTGAATTTTTGCCATCGCTGGTTTGGCTGTGATGCTCCATCGTCGTGGTGAGTTCAGGCGCTGAGGGCTTTAAACCGGCTTGTATGCGGGTCAGTGCGGCAATGACTTTGGCGCGGGCTGCGCGTTGCTCCGGGTGTATGTTGAGCAAGGCCGTGGTCAGTGTGTCCCGGTTCCAGATGATGTTGGGCCAGCCTGTGGTGTCTTGTCCGTTGGCGGCCAGCGCGGCTTGTACGCTGTTGTCGTCCAGGCGGCGCGCGGCATCCAATTCGGCGGCCTTGGGCAAATCCAACGGTGACGGCGTGTAAGTGCGCCAGGCGCAGCCTGAGAGGGCGACTAGTAAAAGCAGTCCGGACAAGCGCGTGCAGGTATTTTTATTCATGGCAGGCTGAGCGGAGCTGGGTACAAACGGGCGCTGGCAGTTAAAACAGCTTGCATCATAAGGAACTGGGTGTTGCGGGTTTTCAAGTGGCAGAACGCCGTTCAAACCGAGCGAATTTCAGAATGGATATTGACTTGGAAATATTTCCTTACAATAATACTTAACGTAAGGAATAGGGAGCATTCCATGTCAAATATGGCCACATTGACCAGCAAGGGACAAACCACCATTCCCAAGGAAATACGGGACAGCTTGTCGCTGAAAACCGGTGACTTATTGACCTTTACCTTGATGCCGGATTCCACCGTGGTCATGCGCGTGAAAAACACCAGCGTCACTGAATTGGCTGGTAAGTTTCACCAAAAAGGGCGCAAGGCCGTTCCGGTTGAGCTGCTTTCACGCTGATGCTGGGAATTGACACGAATGTGCTCGTCCGTTTTTTGTTGCGCGACGATGAGGCACAGTTTCAAAAAGCCAACAAACTGATTCAACAAGAAGTCACAGCAGGAAGTGGTGTTCTGGTCAGCCAATTGGTTTTGTTGGAAACAGAATGGGTGTTACGCAGTCGCTACGGTTTTTCGAAAATTCAATTGCTTGAAGTCATAGCCAGCTTGCTGGACAC
>CAISPG010000032.1 GCA_903887325.1 uncultured Burkholderiales bacterium
AGAGCCCGCCTTCTTTGCAGCTGCGAAATTGGGGTCAGAGCCCGAGTTTTGCTTCGCAAAATCGGGATCCGACCCCAATTTCTCCGCAGTACCAGCCAGCTTCAATCCCGCCAAAGCCTGAAACGCGCCTCTGGCTTTGGAGCCGAGTTCCGCTTTCAGCGCGCCCAGGTTTCTGCCTTGTCCCAGTTGCCTGCCGTGCTCATCAACGACGCGAAAGTTCATGAAGAAATGCGCGCTCAACATGTCCAGCTTGAAGTCGGTGCGCTTGATGTCCAAGCTGGTTTCATCCCGGGCTTTTTTCAACAACACCTCAGTCAAGCCGCCCGCGCCAAACACCTCTGGCGCTGACAACTCAGCAGCCAAGCGCGCGGCGCTCTCAGGCAGCGGAACAAACCGGCTGCGCGGTCGCTGTGGCAGGCTTTTGAGCAGCGCCTGAATCTTGTCTTTCAACATGCCGGGCACCAACCATTCGGCGCGCTCTTCACTGACCTGGTTCAACACAAACAAAGGCACTGTCACCGTGACGCCGTCTTTGGCGTCGCCCGGCGCATGCAGGTAATGCGCAGCGCAATCGACGCCGCCTAAGCGCACCATCTTGGGAAACGCTTGCGCGGTGATGCCCACGGCTTCGTGTCGCATCAGCGATTCACGCGTCATCAACAAAGGTTCGCTGTTATCGCCCGCTTCGCGGCGGCGACGGCTCTCATCTCGGTGCCAGCGCTCCAAGCCTTTGCAGTTGCACACGTCATCGGGCAGCAGCTGTTCGTAAAACGCCTGAATCATGCTGTCGTCCACCAACACATCTTGGCGGCGCGATTTGTGTTCCAAGTCCATCACTTGCGAGATGAGTTTTTTGTTCGCGGCCATGAACGGCAACTCGGTTTGCCACTGCGCTTCCACCAGCGCTTGCTGTATGAAGATGGTTCGCGCCAACACCGGGTCGGCTTTGGCAAACGGCACTTTGCGTCCGCTGTAAATCACCAAGCCATACAGCGTGGCGCGTTCGAACGCCACCACGTCGCCGTGCTTGGCTTCCCAGTGCGGATCCAGCAATTGTTTTTTCAGCAAATGCGACCCGGCTTGCTCCAACCACATGGGGTCTATGTTGGCGATGCCGCGTCCAAACAAGCGCGTGGTTTCCACCAGCTCAGCACACACCAACCACTTGCCCGGTTTTTTCTTCAAATGCACGCCGGGGTGACGGTAAAACTTGATGCCGCGTGCACCCAAATACACATCGTCTTCGTCCTGCTTACAGCCTATGTTGCCAAGCAATCCGGTCAACATGGATTGATGCAATTGCTCGTAGCTGGCGGGTTTGTCGTTCATCACCCAGCGCTGTTCGTTCACCACGCTCAGCAATTGCGAATGCACATCGCGCCATTCGCGCCAACGCCGTATGTTGATGAAGTTTTGCCGCAACAGGTTTTCATGCTGGCGGTTCGACAAACGCGCAGCCTCGCCGTTGCCGCCGCGCGAAGCTTCCAGCCAATCCCACAAACGCAAATAGCCGCTGAACTCGCTTTTTTCGTCCTTGAATTTGGCATGCGCTTGATCGGCTTGTGTTTGCGCTTGTAGCGGTCGATCGCGCACATCCTGCACACTCAATGCAGACGCGTTGATCAACACTTCTCTCAACGAATGCAACTCACGCGCAGCCAAAATCATGCGGGCCACGCGCGGGTCCAAAGGCAGTTTGGCCAATGTTTTGCCAATGGGCGTGAGGCTGTTGTCGTCAAACACGGCGCCCAACTCGGTCAGCAATTGAAAACCATCGGCAATCGCTTTGGGGCGCGGCGCTTCCAGAAACGGAAAGTCGGCCACATCGCCTAAGTGCAGCGACATCATGCGCAATATCACCCCGGCCAGCGAGCTGCGCAATATTTCCGGCTCGGTGAAACGCGGTCTGCCGTTGAAATCTTTTTCGTCGTACAAACGTATGCAAATACCGTCCGCGACCCGGCCGCAGCGACCGGCGCGCTGATTCGCCGCCGATTGGCTGATGGGCTCGACCAGCAACTGTTCTACCTTGCTGCGGAAGCTGTAGCGCTTGACGCGCGCTAAGCCATCATCGATGACGAAACGAATACCGGGCACTGTCAACGATGTTTCAGCGACATTGGTGGCCAACACAATGCGCGGTGCGCCGCCGGTCTCAAACACGCGTTCTTGCTCGGCTTGCGTGAGGCGCGCGAACAGCGGCAGCACGTCCACGTGGCGCGTGTACGCGTTGTGCGACAAATGGCCGCGCAAGTGTTCGGCGGCTTCGCGTATCTCTCGCTCGCCCGGCAAAAACACCAGAATATCGCCGCGCGGCGCGCCAATCCACAACTCGTCCACCGCGTCGGAGATGGCGTTACCAATGTCGTACTCGCGGCTTTCTTCCCAAGGCCGGTAGCGCATTTCCACGGGGAAGGTGCGGCCCGACACCATCAGCACCGGCGCAGGACCCTTGGCGCTGGCGAAATGCTGGGCAAACCGGTCAGCATCAATGGTGGCCGAGGTGATGATGATTTTTAAATCGGGGCGGCGCGGCAGTATTTGTCTGAGGTAACCCAACAAAAAATCGATATTCAAGCTGCGCTCGTGCGCCTCGTCAATGATGAGCGTGTCGTAAGCCAGCAGCAGTGGATCGGTTTGTGTTTCAGCCAGCAAAATGCCGTCTGTCATCAGCTTGACCGAGGCGTCGCGCGACAGCTTGTCCTGGAATCGCACTTTGTAGCCGACCACTTCGCCTAAAGGTGTTTTCAGCTCCTCGGCGATGCGTTTGGCCACGGAGGTGGCGGCAATGCGCCGGGGCTGGGTGTGGCCGATGATTTGGCGGCGTTTGGGTTTGGATAAATTAGGGTCAGAGCCCGAGTTTTGCTGCGCTAAATCGGGATCTGACCCCAATTTATCTGCCCCCCATTTCTTCCAGCTTCCTCTGCCCAGCGCCAAAGCCAGTTTGGGCAATTGCGTGGTTTTGCCGGATCCGGTTTCGCCGCAAACAATGACTACTTGGTGCGCTTGTATGGCGGACATGATGTCGTCGCGGCGGGCGCTGACCGGCAGGTCTTCTGGGAATTCGATAGTTTGAGTCGGGTTGAGAGATGTCACGCCGCGAATTATCCCACGACACGTGTTCACGTGCTACACTGATTCACATGAAACAGTGTTAACGGAGCTACATCATGGCCAATCTCACCATTTCCCTGGACGAAAACCTCGTCAAACAAGCGCGCATCAAAGCCATACAAGAAGGCACCTCGCTCAGCGCCAAGGTGCGCGAAATGCTGGCGGCTTATGTGCGGCAAGACGCACCCGCAAAAGCTGCGGTCATCCCCAAATTACCTACTGGCGGCAGCGGTGGCCTGATGCCGGGCATAGACCCCAGCAGCAACCGCTCCTTTTATGATGCCATGGATGCCGACATGGACTTTAGTAATCTTAAATGAGTCCAGACGTGAATGTGATGGTAGCGGCCATGCGAGTAGATCATCCGCACCACGCCATTGCTTACAACCACTTGCAATCGGAATTGAAGAAAGCCTCACTGCGGCCAAACAATACATCCATCGTGTTGCTTGGGGTTGTGGTGGCTGGCTTTATTCGTGTCGTGACCAACCGAAGAATCTTCCAATTGCCAAGCAGTTTGAATCAAGCCATCGAATTTGTAGACACTCTGCTTCTATCACCCGGCGTAGTGTTTCAGGGTAACGGGAGCCAGTGGCCAGGCTTCAAAGACTTGTGCCTCAGGGCCGAACTCAGCCCCGACTCAGCCACTGATATTTGGATCGCCGCATCCGCTTTGCAGCTGGGTGAAATACTGCACACATTTGACCGTGATTTCAAAAAAATCCTGCCCGCCGAACACCTTTACCTCGTGAGCCGCTAAACCATGTCTACTGTTTTCAATTTCACCTTCGTCCCCTGGTTTCGCTCGGTCGCCCCCTACATACACATGCACCGTGGCAAAACCTTTGTGGTCGCCATCGCAGGCGAGGCCATAGAAGCCGGCAAATTGCCCAGCCTGGTGCAAGACCTGGCCATGATTCAAAGCATGGGCGTGAAAGTGGTGCTGGTGCACGGGTTTCGCCCGCAAGTGAATGAGCAGCTCAAGGCCAAAGGCCACGCCCCGAAATACTCGCACGGCATACGCATCACCGACAGCGTGGCGCTCGATTGCGCGCAAGAGGCCGCCGGGCAACTGCGTTATGAAATAGAAGCCGCATTCAGCCAAGGCTTACCGAACACGCCCATGGCGGGTGCCACCATTCGCGTCATCTCCGGCAACTTCATTACCGCGCGTCCGGTGGGCATCGTCGACGGCGTGGATTTCCAGCATTCGGGTCTGGTTCGCAAAGTCGACGTCACCGGCATCAGCAAAACACTCAGTCTGGGCGCCATGGTGTTGTTGTCGCCGTTCGGTTTTTCGCCGACCGGTGAAGCTTTCAACCTGACCATGGAAGAAGTCGCCACCTCAGTGGCCATCGCTTTGCAGGCAGACAAACTCATCTTTGTGACTGAGGTGCCGGGCATTCGCATCAAACCGCTGGAACCAGCAGGAGAAGACAACCCGATCGATACTGAAATGCCGCTTGATGTCGCTGAGCAATTGCTGGCCGACGCTCCACCCGCCAACCAGCCGACAGACATTGCTTTTTATTTGCAGCATTGTGTGAAAGCCTGCAAGCACGGCGTCGAGCGCAGCCACATACTGCCGTTTGCGGTCGATGGTGTGTTGCTGCTGGAAATTTATGTGCACGACGGTATAGGCACCATGGTGGTCGACGAGCGCTTAGAAAGCTTGCGCGAAGCCACGCCTGACGACTTGGGTGGTGTGTTGCAATTGATTGAACCGTTTGAAAACGACGGCACGCTGGTGCGCCGAGAACGCACCGAGATCGAACGCGATATCGGCAACTACACGGTCATTGAACACGACGGCGTCATCTTCGGTTGCGCCGCGCTCTACCCTTTCCCTGAAAACAAAACCGCCGAGATGGCGGCGCTGACAGTGTCGCCGCATTCGCAAGGCCAGGGAGATGGCGAAAAAATTCTGCGCCGCATAGAGCAGCGGGCGCGCCACCTGGGTGTAGAAAGCATTTTTGTATTAACCACGCGCACCATGCACTGGTTTTTAAAACGCGGCTTTGTGCAAGTACCTATCGATTGGTTGCCGCAGGCACGTTTACGCAAATACAGCCCGGACCGCAAAAGTGTGGTGCTGGTGAAAAAACTGCCTCAGGGTTGAGGCTCGAAATGCGCATCATTCGCCGCGTGAAAACGCGTTTGAATGTTGCGCCACACCACCAGCAACAACCACAAGCCCATGGCCACAAAAGCGACAAACGACCAATTAGCAATTGAGCCACCTAAAAAAGTCCAGTCGATTTTGGTGCAGTCGCCGCTGCCTCTGAAGATAAGTGGAATGGCTCGTTGCAATGGAAACGATTCGATCATGCCGTAAAAGTCACGCCCGCAGCTGACGATGTTTGGCGGAGACCACTGCAACCAGGATTGACGAGCGGCCACAAATGCACCAAAGCCCGCTATCAACACAGCCAGCAACACCAGCAACTGCTGTAACCTCACTTGGCGAATCAACACAGCCAACAGGGCCAGCAAACCGATGACGGTCATGGCGTAGCGCTGCACTATGCACATGGGGCAAGGCTCCAAGCCGACCACGTGTTGCAAATACAAACCGAAACCCAACAGGCCGGCGCAGGCTAAGGCCAGCAAAGCCCAGCTCAGACGAAGATTCAAAAGGTTCCAGAGTTTTGAGGGCATTTTGGGGGTGTGATCAATGAGTGACACCCATTATCCGCTTGCGCTGCCCTGCTGCTCAGAGCTCGGCGTGAATGGCCAGGGAGATGCAAAGCTTGCTACAGTCACGGCTTTGTCTGATACACAAGGATTTTCATGGCACGCACTGTTCACTGCATCAAACTGGAAAAAGAAGCTGAAGGCTTGGACTTCCCGCCTTACCCCGGCGACCTTGGAAAACGCATTTGGGAAAACGTCAGCAAAGATGCCTGGGCCGCCTGGCTGAAACACCAAACCATGCTGGTGAATGAAAACCGCCTGAACTTGGCCGATTTGCGCGCCCGCCAGTATTTGGCACGTCAAATGGAAAACCATTTCTTCGGCGACGGCGCTGACGCGGCACAGGGCTACGTGCCCCCGCCTGCCGCCTGAATCATTGAATGAGCCTGGATAAGCGCTGCATAGTCATTGGGGCCGGCGTGGCCGGTGCGGCTTGTGCTCGCGCTTTGGTCGATAGAGGCTGGCAGATCAAACTGCTGGATATCGCCAAAGAACCCTGCGCTGCTGCCTCGGGCGTTCCTGTGGGCGTGGTGTCCTGCCACGCCTCGCCTGACGACAACCCTTTGTCACAACTTACCCGCGCCGGTTTGCAAGCGACTATTGCGTTTGCCAAGGCGCATTTGATTGAGGGGCAGGACTGGTCACCGGTCGGCGTGCTTGAGCGGCGGTTCGCTGAATCAGACAAAGCCAAAAAACCCTGGCAAGAACCGGGAGAGGACAGCGTGTGGTTTTCGCATGTCAAGCTCGCTCAGGAAGAACAACTTCGCCAAGCTGGACTAAACGCTGATTCTTCACACGACCTGTGGCAAGCCCAAGGCGCATGGATCAAACCGATGGCTTTGGTACGCGCTTTGTTAAGCAGCGACGACATCCTTTTTCTGGGTTTGCACGAAGTCGAGAGCATGCTAAAAAGTCCTGCCACTGGCGAGTGGGTGTTGCGCATCAAACACCATATTCCCATCCCCGGCATGGGCAGTTCCTTCACTTACACCAGTGCATCTGCGCCGCACGTGGTGCTGGCCACCGGCGCGCACACACCGGATTTTTTGAACCAGGTCTTGTATGAGCCTGACATGGGCTTGCACCCGATTGCCGGGCAAGTGTCCTGGGGCTTGCAAGCTCCTTCCATGGGTGAGGAATTACCGAAGTTTGCGGTGAACGGCCATGGCAGTTTTGTCGCGCATGTGCCCACGGTAGAAGGATTGGCATGGTACACAGGCTCGACGTTTGACAGACACGAATCGCATTTGATCGCGTCTGACGAAGCGCATGCGCACAACCGGCAACGGCTCGGTGAATTGCTGCCCGCTGTTGCAGATAAGCTGGCATCTCAATGGAACGATACAACTCAGATAAAGGCATGGAACGGTGTGCGCTGTGCCTCCATCAACCGCTTGCCCAAACTCGGGCCGTTGGACGAAAAACGCTTTCCGGGTTTGCATATGCTGTCTGCGATGGGATCGCGCGGACTGACGCTGGCCTTGCTGTGCGCGCAAGCTGTCGCAGACCGTATCGAAGGCAAACCGCCCGTCTTGGCTGATGCATTGTTGAAAGCCATGCAGTGCGAATTGCCTGAGGCATAAAAAAACGCAGTCCTTGCGGACTGCGTTATCAAATGTTCCCTCGGAAGTTGTTGTTGGTTTAATTAAAAGTTAAGGAATCTCTGCATAAGTCATCCACAGCACTGACTCAAGCGTTATAGGTAAATGAAACAAACTACCTTTGCCAGCACCGGATTTGAATTGGTCACCAAACGCACACGCAAGCGTGAGTTTTTGGAAGAGATGAATCTG
>CAISPG010000033.1 GCA_903887325.1 uncultured Burkholderiales bacterium
ATGGTGCAAGGCGTACTTTGGCAGTACCACGAGAAGGCCTATGTCTTATTGCACAAACCCGCCGGCACCGAGTGTTCGCACAAGCCCTCGGCCTGGCCCTCTGTGTATTCCTTGTTGCCCACGCCCTTGAGGCAGCGACCGGCGAAAACCGGTTTACAAGGCGTGCAGGCGGTAGGGCGCTTGGACCAGGACACCACCGGCATGCTTTTGCTCAGCGATGACGGCCAGTTTATTCACCGCATGAGTTCGCCCAAACACCATGTGCCCAAGGTGTATGAATTGACCACGGAAGACGCCTTGGAAGAAAAAGTTGTGGTCAAGTTACTGCAAGGCGTGGTGTTGAACGATGACCCGGCGCCGGTCAAGGCCGCAGCATGCAGTTTGACTGGCAGTCACACCATGCAATTGACTTTGACTGAAGGCAAATACCACCAGGTTAAACGCATGCTGGCCGCGACCGGCCACAAGGTAGTTCAATTGCATCGCTCGCGCATAGGCGATATGTCTTTGGCCGCTGATTTGACGCCCGGTCAGTGGCGCTGGCTCAGTGAAATTGAATTGCAGGCTTTGACACGCAAGCAATAAGCGGAATCACACTCGGTAGTTGAGTCATTCCTTGCAGCCAGAGGCTCAAGGCAGTTGCTTTAAAAAATCCACCACCAATTGCAAACTCAGGTCGTGCTGATCCCGGTGCGGTGAATGCCCGCAAGCTTTTAATACCTCTCGCCTGACGCGGCTCAATGTGTGCAATTCCTCTATGTGCCTGAGGCTGCCGTACATATCATCCACGCCTTGCATGGCAAGTAACGGCGCGCTAATGTCCATGCATTCTTGTTGAATATCGAAGGAACGGAATGCCTGCGACAGCCAAACGTCGTTCCACTGCCAGAAAGCGCAGTCCACATCGGCATGAAAACGCGAAAGACGGTTGCGCAAATCACCGGTTTCAAAGGCATGCTTAGCCGCTTCAATGGACCGCAGGCTGATGTCTTCCACAAACAAATGCGGTGCCATCACAACGACACCGGTCACTTCAAACCTGGCCGCGTGCAGCAATGCAATGCTGCCGCCGTCGGAGTGACCGATCAATATCGGCTTATCCACGCTCAAAGATTGCAGCAATTGCGGCAAAACCTGCCAAGCCTCGAGGTGCATGTAATCAGCCCCCAGGCGGTTGGCACCGCGCACATCGGGCACAGGGGCTGACTGCCCGTAGCCGCGCCTGGAATACACCCAACCCGCGCGACCGCTGGCCTGGCAAACCGATAAAGGCCAGTCCTTATCCCGGCCTTGCCACATGGCAACTGAACCCAGCCCCTCATGCAGAAAAATCAGGGGAGACAGATGCGCCGGCCCGGGTATGTGGCGGACTTCAAGCTGGCTGCCGGATATTTCTACGCATTGCATCGCCCTATGTTAAGGGGTCAATTGACACCGTTTTGTAATCAAAAGCATGGGTTTGCGTGCGAAAACCAGCGTAGACTAAGGCGCATTCCTAAAGTACATTTTTAAATTGTTCTCACAAAGCCATACCCCATGGAAGACCAGTCCCGCGACGAAGCCGCCTATCTGAAAAGTTTGCGCCAAACCGCCGGATTGGATTTGGCTGAGTTGGCTGCGCTTGCCAATTTGTCTGCCGGGCAGATCCGCCAGCTTGAGGACGGCGGGGAATCCTTGTTTTATTCACCGCAAATCAAGACCCAGTCATTGCGCCGCGTTATCCATATGCTGGAAAGCCCTCAGCCCAGCGGCAAGCCCATCAAAGTACAGCCTGTAGACCTGCCCCCGCGTACCTCATCCAATGTGATTGAAGACATCATCCGCTTGTCGGAAAAGAACTTCAAAGGCAATGTGGTGTCAACGCCGGTCAGGCGACCCGTCAACACGGCTTGGATGTTCAGTTTGCTGGTGCTGGTATTTGTTGGCGGCGGTTCTTACCTGTCCTGGATGTCCAACCGGGATATTCCCCAAACTGTTTACAACGAGTGGGTCGAACCGCTTACCCGCCGTGCCGATGCCGCTAACACGCCTTCAGTCAATGTCACTGTTGACAGTCAAAACACCCCTACAGCAGTTGCACAGACCACCACATCCATCACAGTTGTTACTTCCGCGGCCACAGCGCCTGCACCTGCCGCCGTCGCAGCTGCTCCCGCCACGTTGGCTGCCCCCGCAGCTGTGACCGGCGAGTTATCTGCTACAGCAACGGTTCCTAAGACCAAAGCCATACCGCTCGCTGAGTCTGCGCCGGTATCCCCTGTTGAAAAAACAAAGGCCTTGGCTGTGCCCTTGCCTGAATCAGCAACCGCAGAAAGAAAAACCAATAAGCTGCTGAAGGAGTCGGCCCTTGCAGACGATAAAGTTGCTGCCGATTGCACAGCTATCAAATCTGAGGCGCTGACAGCAAACCCGGTATCGCCCAGCAAAGCTGGAACCTATGTGTATTTACAGGCAAGCAAGCCTGTTCAAATCTGCGTTGAAGACGGACAAAAACACAGGTCAGTGGTCAGCCTGGAAGCCGGCACAGGGCGCAGTATCCATGGCAGCCCGCCCTGGACAGTGGCCAGTCACGAGCTCAAATCCGTGCAAATTTATTTCCAAGGCGCTAAGGTTTGGCTGCCTTCGCAGGCCGACAAACGCATTGTTTTGAATGAACAGCCGGTAGCGCCTTGAATTTTTGCCACAATAGGGCATGAACAGCACTCGCCTGAGTGGTGAAATAGGTAGACACAGCGGACTTAAAATCCGCCGCTTTCGTGAATAACGGGCGTACCGGTTCGATTCCG
>CAISPG010000034.1 GCA_903887325.1 uncultured Burkholderiales bacterium
AGCCACAATGCACTACAACCTCGGGTTGGCATACACGCACAAGGGCCTCATCGACGAGGCGATCTCCGAGTTCAAGCAGGCGCTCGACTGCGAACCCAACCTGCCCCAGGCCTTCGTCAACCTCGGGGGCCTCTATATGCAAAAAGGCGATTCCGAACAATCCACCCGGGCAAACCATCAAACCCGGCGACATGGTTTCTTACCTTCCTTTTATATCCAGCATTTCATGAAAATTCATTTGCGTTATTTCGCGTCGGTCAGAGAGCACATCGGTCTGGCGCAGGAAACAATAGAAACTGACGCCATCGATTTGCGTGCATTGCGCGAGCAACTAATTTCCCGAGGGGAAACTTATGCCGCTGCCTTGGCAAGTGGTAAGGCCATACGCATGGCCATGAACCAGGTGGTCAGCGATGGCAGCACTCAGTTGCAAGCCGATGCTGAAGTTGCTTTTTTCCCTCCGGTCACAGGCGGTTGATCATGAGTTTCAACGTCGTTATACAGACCGTAGATTTTGATGTCACTCAGGAAATTGCAAAACTCCGCCTGGGCAATAAAGCTGTAGGTGCCGTATGCAGTTTCATAGGCACGGTCAGAGACCGGAATGAAGGCGATCAAGTCGCTTCGCTGGAATTGGAACATTACCCCGGCATGACCGAGGCTTCGATACAAAAGATGATGCTGGAAGCGCAAACGCGTTTTGATATTTTCGGCGCCACCGTTATTCACCGCGTGGGTTTACTTATGCCGCTTGACCAGATCGTGCTGGTGGCCGTGACGTCAGCGCATCGAGGACAAAGCTTTTTGGCTTGTGAATTTTTGATGGACTATTTGAAAACCCATGCGCCTTTTTGGAAAAAGGAAGCCACGCCGGCCGGGCACCGCTGGGTGGATGCCCGGGTCTCTGACGACCAAGCCATGGGTCGCTGGGGTATCGCCACTGACAACGCCGGGAAGTAGGTATTTCAGCTAGCCTTGAAATCCCGGCTGATCGCCGCAGATACCCCATAAGAATCGAATCAATGAGGTAATTCATGCGGTTAGACAAATTAACAACCAAATTCCAAGAAGCTTTGTCAGATGCCCAGACCCTGGCGCTGGGGGCTGACCATGCTTTTATTGAGCCCTGCCATTTGCTGTCGGCCATGCTCACGCAGGATGACGGACCGAGTTCTCTGTTGATGCGCGCAGGGGTCAATATCAATGGACTGCTCAAGGACTGTGAAGAAGCCATCAAAAACTTGCCTCAGGTACAGGGGCAAGAGCAAGTACAGGTCAGCCGCGATTTGGTGACTTTGCTTCAATCCGCAGAAAAAGACGCGCTCAAGCGCGGTGACCAGTATGTGGCCGGTGAGCTATTCATTCTTGCTTTCTCTGAATCTAAAAGCGAGTTGGCCAATAAAGCACGTGCTCACGGCCTCAACAAGCAGTCGCTTCATGCGGCCATTGAGGCTGTGCGCGGCGGTGAACCGGTCAAAACCGCAGATGCTGAAGGTCAACGTGAAACCTTAAAGAAATACTGCACGGACCTGACCGAGCGGGCACGCCTGGGCAAACTGGACCCGGTGATAGGCCGGGATGATGAAATCCGTCGCGCGATTCAAGTGCTGCAAAGGCGCAGCAAAAACAACCCGGTGCTCATCGGCGAGCCTGGTGTTGGTAAAACAGCCATCGTCGAAGGCTTGGCGCAGCGCATAGTCTCCGGGGAAGTGCCAGACTCGCTCAAGGGCAAACGCGTCTTGTCGCTGGACATGGCCTCTTTGCTGGCAGGCGCCAAATTCAGAGGTGAATTTGAAGAGCGCTTGAAAAACGTATTGAATGAACTCGCCAAGGACCAGGGCAATACGATTGTCTTCATTGATGAGTTACACACCACGGTGGGTGCCGGCAAGGCCGAAGGTGCGATGGACGCCGGCAATATGCTCAAGCCTGCGCTGGCCCGGGGCGAATTGCATTGTGTCGGTGCGACGACTTTGGATGAGTACAGAAAATTCATTGAAAAAGACGCGGCTTTGGAGCGGCGCTTTCAAAAAATCATTGTGGGCGAGCCGACGGTGGAGGCCACCATCGCCATATTGCGTGGCTTGCAGGAGAAATACGAGGTTCACCATGGGGTTGAAATCACTGACCCGGCCATTGTGGCTGCCGCAGAACTTTCGCATCGCTACATCACGGACCGTTTTCTGCCGGACAAAGCCATTGATTTGATTGACGAAGCTGCGGCCAAAATCAAAATCGAGATTGACTCCAAACCCGAGGTGATGGACAAGCTTGACCGGCGTTTGATTCAACTCAAAATTGAACGCGAAGCCGTGCGAAAAGAACAGGACGACGCGTCCATCAAGCGCATGGCCTTGATTGAAGAAGAAATTCTCAAGCTGCAACTCGAGTACGCAGACTTGGAGGACATCTGGAAATCAGAAAAAGCCCAGGCCCAGGGCGGCGCCATGGTCAAAGAGGAAATTGAGCGTTGCAAAATTCAAATCGAAGAATTCAAACGCAAAGGCGATTTCAATAAGGTTGCCGAGCTTCAATACGGCAAATTGCCTGAATTGGAAAAAAGACTGAAAGAAGCCAATGCCGGGGACACCGGGATTGCAAAAGCATCGAACACGGCGAAATTACTTAGAACACAAGTCGGGGCTGAAGAGATTGCCGAAGTGGTGGCGCGTGCCACCGGCATTCCTGTCTCCAAGCTGATGCAAGGTGAGCGCGACAAACTGCTGAAGATGGAAGACAGCTTGCACGAAAGCGTGATCGGTCAGGACGAAGCCATTCTTGCCGTGGCCAATGCCATCAGGCGCTCGCGCGCGGGCTTGAGCGATCCTTCCCGGCCCACAGGCTCCTTTTTGTTTTTGGGGCCGACAGGCGTTGGTAAAACCGAGCTGTGCAAATCTTTGGCCGGGTTCTTGTTTGACAGTGAAGACCATTTGATTCGCATAGACATGAGTGAGTTCATGGAGAAACACTCGGTCAGCAAATTGATCGGCGCGCCGCCCGGCTATGTGGGTTACGACGAGGGCGGCTATTTGACCGAATTGGTCAGACGCAAACCTTATTCCGTGATTTTGATGGATGAGATTGAAAAAGCCCATCCGGATGTTTTCAATATTCTTTTGCAAGTGCTAGATGACGGCCGTTTGACTGACGGGCAGGGTAGAACAGTGGATTTCAAAAACACTGTGATTGTCATGACGTCCAACATCGGATCCAAAATCATTCAAAGCATGTTCGGCCAGGATCCGGCTGATGTGAAAGACGCTGTATGGGATGAATTGAAAAACCATTTCAGACCCGAGTTTCTCAACCGCATCGATGAAACAGTGGTTTTCCATTCCTTGAATGCACACCACATTGAGAAAATAGCCGGTATTCAATTGCACGCTCTGGGTCGACGCCTGGAGCGTATTGATTTGCATCTGGATGTGTCTGCGGCGGCTTTACAGGAATTG
>CAISPG010000035.1 GCA_903887325.1 uncultured Burkholderiales bacterium
CCGCCGCCGCCGCCGCCATAACCACCACCGCCGCCGCTGCGGGGAGGCCGGGGTTCCATCGGGCGAGCTTCATTGACGACCAGGCTGCGGCCGCCTAGTGCTTGACCGTTCATGCCGCTGATGGCGGCTTGAGCTTCAGCATCGGATGCCATTTCCACAAAGCCGAAGCCTTTAGAGCGGCCGGTGTCACGCTCCATCATGACTTTGGCGCTTGTGACGGTTCCAAATTGACCAAAAGATTGTTCCAGATCGCCATCGCGAACGGAATATGGCAGATTGCCGACGTACAGTTTGTTGCCCATTCAGGGACTCCATAAAAACGAATAAAAAAGCGATGGAGTCCCGATTGCACCTGTCCACGAAAGCCAAGAAGCGAAACTAACCGATCACCGACGCACCGTTTACCCACCCCGTGGATAAGACAGTCTTGACCATTATGAAACAGATTAGGGTATGCCAATCAAGTATTTCTACCTGATTTATGAATGAAAACCCTAAAAAACGACAAATATCACCAGCTTGACTCACGGTCGGGCGTGGCGCTGACTTTGTGAATACTCATGTCTGCGCCTTCAAACTCCTCTTCTTGAGTTAATCGCAAGCCGAAAAATACCTTGATCAAACCATACAAAATCGAAGATGAAACAAGAGCCCAGGCAACGCCGGCTAATGTGCCGATCAATTGCGCTGAAAAACTCACGCCACCCAAACCGCCGAGCGTGGTGCTGCCGAAAATACCGGCAGCCAAGCCGCCCCAAGTACCACATAAGCCATGCAGGGGCCAAACTCCGAGCACATCATCGATTTTCCACTTGTTTTGAGTCAAGGTAAACATGTAGACAAACAATGCGCCGGCCACGCACCCGACAAGCAGAGCGCCGATAGGGTGCATCAAATCAGAACCGGCGCAAACAGCGACCAAACCTGCGAGTGGTCCATTGTGAACAAAACCCGGGTCATTTTTCCCGACAAATAAAGCTGCAAGCGTACCGCCAACCATGGCCATCAAACTGTTAACCGCGACAAGGCCCGAGATTTTGTCCAGGGTTTGTGCGCTCATGACATTAAAGCCGAACCAGCCAACACACAAAACCCAGGCGCCAAGCGCGAGAAAAGGAATACTTGATGGCGGATGGGCAGATATGGCACCGTCTTTGCGGTAACGATTGCTGCGTGCACCAAGAAAAATAACGGCCGGCAAAGCAATCCAGCCGCCGACCGCATGTACCACCACGGAACCTGCGAAATCATGGAACTCAGCGCCCGTTGTCGCGAGCAGCCACGCCTGTAAACCGAAATGCTGGTTCCAGGCAATGCCTTCGTAAAAAGGATAAATAAAGCCAACAATAACAGCCGTAGCAAGCAATTGAGGGTAAAAACGGGCTCTTTCAGCGATGCCGCCTGAAACAATCGCAGGAATGGCGGCAGCAAAAGTCAGCAAAAAGAAAAACTTAACCAGGTCGTAGCCGTTGCGGGCAGCAAGTACATCTGCACCGACAAAAAAATTCGTACCGTAAGCGACGCTGTAACCAACGGCAAAATACATAACCGTGGAGAAGCTGAAATCAACCAGAATTTTTACCAGGGCGTTGACCTGGTTTTTTTGTCTGACTGTACCTAATTCCAAAAAGGCAAAACCTGCGTGCATGGCCAAAACCATGATGGCGCCTAACAGAATGAACAAGGCATCAGCGCCCTGTTTAAGTGCGTCCATGTAAGCTCCTGGGGACAAATGATTGAAATTGGTGCAGAATTGAAATGAATACACCACTCGCACCAAATAAAAGCAAAAAACGCACCACGGAGGTGAGGGCTTGTTTTACAAACAATGTGAGGAAAGTCTTGCGCACTTAGATATACTTAAAACAACAGCGCCGATTTGCCATAGCTTGCGGGCGCTTTAACAAGTTCAGCTAAAGACGTCATGCCTGTCCGGTCTCGTTTTTGGCGATGCCGGATTTTTTATGTCATTCATTGTTTCACCGTCGTCCATGCAGTTTCACGAGCCTTTGCAGCTTAGCGCAGGCGGTGCATTGCTCGAGTACCACCTAAGCTACGAAACCTATGGACAACTGAACCCGGATAAAAACAATGCAGTATTGATTTGCCACGCCTTGAATGCCTCTCACCATGTTGCAGGTGTATATGAGGGGCAGGAAAAAAGTGAAGGCTGGTGGGACAACATGATCGGGCCGGGCAAGCCGGTGGATACCAACCGGTTTTTTGTCATCGGTGTGAACAATCTGGGCTCTTGTTTCGGCTCCACCGGGCCAATGCATAAAAACCCGCAGACAGGCAGGACTTATGGCGCGGATTTTCCGGTGGTCACGGTAGAAGATTGGGTGAATGCGCAAGCGAGATTACTGGATGCGTTAGGCATTCATACGCTGGCGGCCGTCATGGGCGGCAGCCTGGGCGGTATGCAGGCCTTGAGTTGGAGTTTGCAATACCCGCAAAGAGTCAAACATGCAGTGGTGATTGCCAGCGCCCCCAATTTGACGGCTGAAAACATAGCGTTTAATGAAGTCGCCAGACGTGCCATCGTGACAGACCCGGATTTTCATGGCGGTCACTTTTATGAGCATGGCGTGGTGCCTGAGCGCGGCTTGCGCATAGCCCGCATGCTCGGACACATTACCTATTTGAGTGATGATGTGATGAACAGTAAGTTCGGAAGAAAGCTGCACCAAGGCGATAGTTACCAATACAGCACCCAGGCGATTGAATTTCAAATTGAAAGTTATTTGCGTTACCAGGGCGATAAGTTCAGCAAGTACTTTGATGCCAACACTTATTTACTGATTACACGGGCCTTGGATTATTTTGATCCAGCCAAAGGCTTTAAAAGCAACCTGGTTCAAGCCATGGCCAGAGCGACAGCTGAATTCCTGGTGGTTAGCTTCACCACCGATTGGCGCTTTGCACCGGCCAGAAGCCGAGAATTGGTGCAGGCACTGGTGGCCAACAAGCGCAAACTGAGTTATGCAGAAATTGATGCGCCCCACGGGCATGATGCATTTTTACTCGATGACTCCAGGTATATGAATGTGGTGCGTGCCTACTTTGAACGTATCAACACGGCAAGCGAGAAAACATGACAGGCAAATTATTAGCGCAAACCATTGCCAAGTTGGTGCCATACGGTAGCCGGGTGCTTGATCTGGGTTGCGGAGATGGCACCTTATTGGACTTTTTGCAGTCTGAGCATGGGTGTTCAGGCTATGGTGTGGAAATTGATGATGCGAATGTCGCGGCTTGTGTCAAGCGCGGCGTTCAAGTGATACAACTTAATTTGGAACAAGGTTTGCGCTTATTTGAAGATCAGTCATTCGATGTTGTTTTGCAAATAGACACATTGCAGCATTTGAGAAACGCAGAAACCATGTTGCAAGAAACGCTGAGAGTGGCACACATGGGAATCATTACGTTCCCGAATTTCGGTCATTGGTTCAACCGTTGGAGCGTGTTGTGCGGGCGTATGCCTGTGACGCCACAATTACCGTATGAGTGGTATGACACACCAAATATCAGAGTGGGTACATTTGCAGATTTTCAGGCATTGGCTTTAAAAAACCATTTGCACATCAAAGATGCGTTTGGTTTAGACGGCGAAAAAAATGTGCGCTTCTGGCCAAATGCGCTGGCCGCGACTGCGGTTTTTCAATTAACAAGCGAAAGTCAACTGACAGCATGAGCACCATAGCAGTGCAACACACCTTCAAGCCCGTTATAGAAAATCTAGAACTGGGCACACATACACTGGCTTTGTACCGCTGGCCACAACCGAGCAAACACAGCAAGGCCACGGTCATGCTGGTACATGGTTTGGGTGAACATATGGGCAGATACAACCATCTGGCGTATGTCTTGCATCAAGCGGGTTATGAGGTCAAGGCGTATGACCATATCGGACACGGACTCTCTTCTGGCGAGAGGGGCGATATAGATCAGTCGAACAGGCTCACCGAGGATTTGAAAACAGTCATTGCATACGTGCATAACTCAGAAACAAAACTGGTACTGCTGGGGCATAGCATGGGAGGTCTGGTCGTTGCAAGAACTGTGGCAGAGCAGCCGGATATTTGCGATGCTGTGGTCATGAGTTCACCGGCGCTTGCTGCCTACACTACTTTATTGGACAAGTTACTGCTTTGTGTGTTGCCACGCTGGTTTGCGCATGTCAGGGTCGACAATAAACTTGAACTCAACTGGTTGTCCAGAGATGCGCAAGTGGTGCGTGAATACAAGCAAGACAAGCGCGTACACAGAAAAATATCTTCAGGCTTGGCCGCCTGGATCATTAAGCAGGGAATACTTGCCGTGAAAGAAGCGCCTGCCTGGCTCAAACCTGCCTTGTTGCTATATGCAGGTCAGGACAGACTGGTCAATCCCAAGGGCAGTGCTGAATTCACAAATGCGGTGCCTAAAGAATTTCTTCAATCCCATTGCTTTAATGTGATGTACCACGAGATATTCAATGACCCGGAAAAAACACTTGTTTTTTCTAAATTGATTGAATGGCTGGATTTGCGTTACGCTTGAAATTACTGAACCGCTGCAATCAGGCCTTTCAAAGTAATTGAGCAAGTACGGCCAAGGCAGCTGTTTCAGCGCGCAATACAAAAGGGCCTAAGTTTGCAGCAACAAACCCGTGTTGCAAAGCAGAGGCCTCTTCTTGCGGTGTAAAACCGCCTTCAGGACCGGTTAATAAAGTCATGTGTTCCGGTCTCAACGTCCAAAGCTCACGCCAAGCCGGGGCCTGAGCTTGTAAAGACAAAAGAATGTTCAGACTTTTGTCATTTGTCTGATAGCTGTTCAGAAAATCATTCAATAACAAAGGAACATCAATCTGAGGCAGGAAATTGCGTCCGGATTGACTGCATGCAGATTGAGCGATTCCCTGCCAGTGTTCAACCCGCCTGGCCGCGCGCTCGCCGTTTAAGCGCAGCACGGTGCGCTGCGACATGACGGGCGTGATGCGACTGACGCCGAGTTCAGTGGCTTTTTCAACCAGCCAATCCATGCGCTCATTGGCCGGCATGCCGACCACAATATGTGTGTGATTGCTTGGCTTAGCAACACTGGCAAGTGCTTGGGTCACAGTAATGTCGACGCTGTGTTTACCCATGAGTTCAATGTGGGCGGTAAAGGCCTCACCACGTCCATTGAACAACTCTATGAGCGAGCCCGGTTGCAAACGCAAAACCTGTACATGCCTGGCTGCAGAATCACTCAGACGCAATGAAAGCCCGGTTTGTAATGTCTCATCACAGAAAATCCGGTGGTGTGACATTACACACGACCGAAGGCATAAGAAACAGCGGGACTGCTACCTTCGATCTGGTCTAACAAGCGCAGCAAAGGGAAAAGCTCGCGGTATCTGCTGGCGGTAGAGCGTATGTAGCCGATAAACCTGGGTGTATCCGTCAAGTATTTGGGCTTGTGGTCACGCAGGCCCAAGCGCGCAAAAATACCGGCCACTTTCAAGTGGCGTTGTAAACCCATCCATTCAACAGCACGGTAAAAGGCGCCGAAATCAGTGTACCAATCTTCAAAATCCATCAAGCCTTTAGCACGTGCTTTGTGCCAATAACGAACCGTGATGTCAAGGCAGAAATCCTCATCCCAGCTCATGAAAGCGTCACGCATCAAGCTGGCGATGTCATAGGTAATGGGTCCGTAAACAGCATCTTGAAAATCAAGTATGCCCAAACGTATATCAGCAAGATCGTCAGACACCATGAGATTGCGGGGCATGAAATCTCTGTGAACAAAAACATGAGGTGCACGGAGATTGGTAGCAACCAAACGGTCGTAGACCTTGTACAAATCTGTTTGTTGTTGGGGATTCAAGCTCAATTGGCGGTGACCGTTGATATACCACTGCTCGAAAAGTGAAAGCTCGCGGCGTAGCAATGCTTCATCGTATGCAGGAAGTATCCCGGGAGCGGAAGATTGTTGCCATGCCACCAGCGCATCGGTCGCTTGCTCAAACAAAGACAAACGTTGCGCCGTTCCTTTATCTGCAAAATATTGCATCATGGTTTGACTGCCCATGTCGTCCAGCAGCATAAAACCGTGAGTGACGTGCCAGTCCAAGACACGAGGCACGCGAAGGCCAGCATTCAACATAAGTAGTGAAATATCTGCAAACGGCTGACAATTTTCCTTGTCCGGGGGAGCATCCATGAGAATAAAAGAACGGGATGCAGAATGGATTCGGAAATAGCGCCTGAAACTTGCATCCGCAGAGGCGCTTTTCACCGTATCTATCAAAAGACCGTGGCTATGGACGAGGGTGGATAGCCAGTCAGTAAATTGAAGGGCGCGGTCTGATTCGTCCCAGCCTAAAGCTTGGATAGCTTGAACGCTGTTCAAATCAGGGTAGTACTCGGGGTAAGTTCTGCTCATGGATAATCACAATTCTACAAACAGCGCGATTCAACGCGCCTTTTTAAATATGCGACTGCTTTTTGTCTTGCCCGGACTCTATGTGAGTGTTTTATGCTGCGTTCTGTGGAGCGGTAAGGCATACGCACAGATACAGCAGCCCGCATTGCAAAGCAGTCAAGACTTGTTAAATCAAGAAAACCAATCATCTTGTGAAATTGATACCTACAGTGATGCCTGGTCAGGGGATGGTCTGAAACTTAAATCCAGCCTGGGACTGAACCCTAAACGCCAAAGCAAGGAAACTCAGCAGCAACCGGTTTATATAGACTCAGATAATTTGAACGGCCGCATTGATCTTGAAATCACTATGGATGGAGGCGTCAAGGTAAGGCGTGGAGAAACTCTTATTAAGGCTGAAAGAATAGATTATTTTCAGCCCAATGACCAGGCTAAGGCCAGCGGCAAAGTTTATATGAACCGTGGTGGAAATGTCTTCACGGGCAGCTTGCTTGATTTAAAAATGGATGCCATGGACGGTTATATGCAAGATCCAGTGTTCTTTTTTAGCAAAGGAAACGGGCAAGGCACGGCAGAAAAAATGCAATTTATCGATGATAAAAAAACCGTTGCAGAAAAGGCTAGCTACACGAGTTGTAAAAGAAAACCAGGCCCGGATTGGATGCCGGACTGGTTCATGAAAGCGGATCAAATCAGCTTTGATATGGATCAGAATGAAGCGGTTGCTAAAAATGCGCAATTGCTATTTTATGGTGTCCCCATATTGGCCTCGCCTGTATTGAGTTTTCCTCTTAACAGCGAAAGAAAATCCGGTTTTCTGGCGCCGACTTTTTTTATTGACAATCTGGGCGGCTTGGGAATGAGCCTACCGTATTACGTTAACTTAGCACCGAACCGGGACTACACCATCACCACTACGCCTATGAGTCAAAGAGGTGTATTGTTCAGTAATGAGTTTCGGTATCTTGAAAGAAAAGGGCCTCAACAACCGTTCGAAGGTACAGCATTGTTTGAATTTATGCCTGCGGATGAATTGCGTAGCAGCGAGCGTTGGGGCTTGAGTTTTCAACATAATGGCTGGGCCGACGAAAAACAAGGATATGCTTTTGCATTTGATATCAACAAGGTAAGCGACAACAACTATTGGAGCGATTTCACCAACCTCAATGTAGGTGCAAACAGTAAATTGATTCAGCGCGTCTTACCCACAACCGTAAGTCTGGGAAAAGAATGGGGGACGCTTGCCGCAGGTGTGAATGTGACGCAATGGCAAACGCAGCAAGGAACAGACTCCAGTTCGGCAATCGCTGCACCATTTGATAAATTGCCGCAACTGACCGTCAATTACATGCGCGCAGACATCGAAGGCTTTGACTGGACGGTCAATACAGATTTGACGCATTTCAGTGTCAATCGAACTTTTTATTGCAGTTTTTACTCAAGCAGCGCATACTGCAATCAGCCAAACGCTTTGCGAATGGTTGCTAATAATTATCTGAGCAGGCCATTTCTCACAAGTTACGGTTACATCACGCCGAAGCTGTCTTTAAGCGCACGTCAATACCAGTATGACGAAACTTATAAAGGAACTTACGGTAATAGTGCTGCCTCCAACAGTGATGGCGTGGTGGTTCCCACATTCAGTCTGGATGCCGGCGCTGTACTGGAGCGACCTATGCAAATCTTCAATAACAATTGGACCCAGACCATAGAGCCTAGGGCTTTTTATGTGTACACACCTTATCGTTACCAAAGTGATTTGCCGAATTACGATACCGGCAGCAATGACTTTAACTTTGCAACCGTGTTTACCGAAAACTCTTTCTCAGGCCAGGATCGTATTTCCGATTCGCACACTTTGACTTTGGGCGGTACATCGCGCATGATCAATCCAGAAACCGGTGCTGAAGGCGCGCGTTTTGGTTTGGCCCAGCGCTATCGATTTGCTGCACAGAATGTGTTGCTGGAACCAAATGCAACCGCTGTCAGCTCAGGTTACAGCGATATTTTGGGTGGTGCGAGTCTGTATTTGACGCCTAAACTGACGTTTGACAGTTTGGTGCAATACAACTACGAAGAAAGCCGTTCTGAACTCAAGTCCTATGGTTTTCGTTATAACCCCAGTGGTTATCGTGTCATCAACTTGGCTTACCGCTTTCAATACGAGGTATCTGAAGTCATAGATGTCAGTTGGCAGTGGCCTTTGAATGATTTGTGGCGGGATATAGGCATTGACCAAAGACAAGGTCAGGGAATGGGTGCCGGCCGTTGGTATTCAGTAGGCCGATTGAACTACAGCAAGTTTGACCAGCAACTCGTCGATGCTTTACTGGGTTTTGAATATGATGGCGGATGCTGGCTGGCCCGTGTAGCAGCGCAACGCACACAATTAACTTTGACAACAGCCAACTCAAATTTAATGTTCCAATTGGAGTTCAATGATTTTTCCCGGGTGGGCTTGGGTTCCATGGGTTCGGTCAAAGACAATATCTCCCGTTATCAAAATTTGCGCGAACCTTTCAAGTTTGCCCCCAGTCCATTTACACAATATGAATGAAAACATGTGTTTAAAGATCAGAGTTGTCCTTAAACTTAGTTTGATGGCGCTCATGGGCTTGCATGGTCATAGCCTCTTGGCACAGTCGCTCAAACCCGGGGCAGGTATTCAGCCCGCCGCGGGTCTGAGTTTGCGAAATGCGGCAGCGACACCGGCTATAGAAACATCCTATCAATTGCAGGCGCTGGATTTCATCGTTGCTGTGGTGGATAACGAGCCCATCACCAATACGGAGGTGAATATTTTGGCCTCCATGGCGGATCCGGCTGCGGCCAAGTTGGGTAAAAGTGAGCTGTTACAGAATGCATTAGAAAATCTCATCAACGAATCAGCACAATTACAAGTTGCCAGGCAATTAAATATTCAGGTGTCAGCTGAGGAATTACAGCAAGCCATAGATCAGACTGCAAAGCGCAATAAATTAAGTATCGAAGATTTAAAGCAGCGATTGCTAGCCCAAGGCATGGGCTGGGAACGCTACCGTGCCCAAATCAAGAGACAAATACTTTTGCAAAGGGTTCGAGAGCGTGAGGTCATCAACCGCATCAAGGTTCAAGACTATGAAATCGAGAGCTTTTTGCAGGAAAACAGCAAGACACAACCTGGCAAAAATGACGACATACACATTGCCCATATTTTATTGGCTGTGCCTGAAAAAGCCGATGCCGCTGAGGTGACGCGTATTTTCAACAAGGCTGAGGAAGTACTGAAAAAAATCAAGGCCGGGGAAGACTTCAGCAAACTTGCTGCACAGAATTCAAGCGCCCCTGACCGCGCCAATGGCGGCCAACTCGGTATGCGCAGCCCGGACAAATACCCTTCATTGTTTGTTGATGCTGTTCAGTCACTGCCGGTCGGCGGCGTTACCGGCCCGCTGCGCTCGGGTGCTGGCTTTCATATTTTGAAGCTGCTGGAACGAAAGTCGCCGAATGCCCTGCCCACGAGCATTAATCAAACCCGTGCCCGGCATATTTTGCTCAGGCCCGGCGGTCAACTGAGCCAGGACTCGGCGCGCGCACAACTGGCCGGTTACAAAATCCAAATAGAGGCCGGTAAGTCTACTTTCGAAGAGTTGGCCATTCAATTTTCACAGGATGCCAGTGCCACACAGGGCGGAGACCTGGGCTGGGCCAATCCCGGCATGATGGTGCCGGAATTTGAAAAGGTCATGGATGCGTTGCAGCCAGGTGAAATCGCTGACCCTGTGATATCTCGCTTCGGCGTGCATTTGATTCAGGTGCTGGAGCGGCGCGAGTCGCCGCTGAGCCTGCGTGATAAACAGGAGTTGGCGCGCAATATCCTGCGGGAACGCAAGTTTGAAGAAACGCGGAAGAACTGGGAGCGTGAAGTGCGCGGGCGCGCTTATGTGGAATACCGTGATCCGCCGCAATAAATCATTAAGCCGCTGATGGCGCAACACCAGGCGCGCAAACGTTTTGGCCAGCATTTTCTGACCGATGGTGCAGTGATTGATCAAATAGTTCAAGCCATAGCGCCTCAACCTGGTGACGCCATGGTTGAAATCGGGCCAGGCCTGGCTGCCATGACCCAGCCGCTGGTAGAGCGGCTCGGGCGAATGCATGTGATCGAGTTGGACCGGGATCTGGCGCACCGGTTGCGCGAACACGCTCAACTGGATGTCACCCAAGCCGATGTGTTAAAAGTGGATTTCACTGAACTGGCCGTCACCATGCAGACCGGTCAATTGCGGGTGGTCGGCAACCTGCCCTACAACATCTCTACACCTATACTTTTTCATTTGCTTGAGCATGTCGCCGTCGTCAAGGATCAGCATTTCATGCTGCAAAAAGAAGTGGTCGAGCGCATGGTTGCGGTGCCGTCTACCGCGCATTACGGCCGCTTGAGTGTGATGCTGCAATGGCGTTACGACATGGAAATGGTATTGCTGGTCGGTCCCCAGGCGTTTGATCCGCCGCCGCGGGTAGACAGTGCGATGGTCAGAATGCTGCCGCATACCAATGGAGCGGCGGTCGATGCGAAGTTGTTGAGTGAACTGGTTCAGGTGGCGTTCAGCCAAAGGCGCAAATTGCTGCGCCATACCCTGGGACGATGGCTGACGGAGCGTGGTTTCAGCGGCGACTTTGATGTGCAGCGCCGTGCCGAGGAAGTGCCGGTGCAGCAATACCTGGCGCTGGCGCAGACCTTGTCAGAACAGGCTTAAGCGGCTGTTGTGCAAAGCGTTTTAAGTGTTCAGTGTTTTCAACAGCGTCTCGCGCATTTGTCGTTTCATCAATTTGCCGTTGGCGTTGCGCGGCAAGGGCTGGTTGCTGAGGGTGAAGCTCTCGGGCACTTTTTCACGCGACAGTCGCGTGCTGCAAAAAACGGTTAGCTCTTCAGCACTGACAGCATCGCGCAAAGAGATGAACGCGTGTACACGCTCTCCCAGAACGGGACAAGGCTTGGCCACAATCGCGCATTCAGCCACTGCCGGGTGCTGGTACAAAGTGTTTTCAACCTCGATGCAGTAAATCTTATAACCACCCCGGTTCAGCATGTCTTTTTTGCGATCCAGGATACGGACATAGCCTTGTGCATCCAGACTGCCCATGTCGCCGGATTTCCAGTAGCCGTCGACAAACTCTTTGGCGGTGGCCTCAGGGTTGTTCCAGTAGCCGGCGACCACCATAGGGCCTTTGATCCAGATCTCGCCCATGTCACCGGCGGGCCGTGACATTCCGTCATCGTCGACCACTTTGATGTCAGAGCAAGCCAGCGGCTGGCCGACGGTGTCATTGTGCAAAGGCGTCATCCCCGGCGGCATCATGGTGGCGGGGGAAGTAGTTTCGGTGGCGCCATAGCAGTTCATCAGTACCAAAGCAGGTAAGGTGCGGGCCATGGCTTCGATGCTGGCCACCGGCATGGGTGCGCCGCCATAGGCGCCGACCCGCCAATGGCGCAAATCCATGTGGCCGAAATCAGCCTGTAACAAACACAGGTTGTACATGGCAGGCACCATGATGGTGTAAGTCATTTTTTCCTGCTGAGCGAGCTGCAAAAACGCAGCAGCTTTGAAGCTCGGCAATATGACCATGGTGCCAGCCACATGCAGCATAGTGGTGACCAATGCAACCAGTCCTGTGACATGGCTTAAGGGCACGGCTGCCAGGCCCACGTCGTTCATGCCCAAAGCCATACCGGCTTGGTAATGCATGCTTGAATGGACGATTCCCAGGTGACTCAACATGGCGCCTTTAGGTCTTCCGGTGGTGCCTGAGGTGTACAAAATGACAGCAGGATCTTCTTCTTGAACCGGGGCCGGCTTGTCCAGTTGTTCTGAGGACAACAGCGAATCAAAGTCCAGCGCTCCAGCGCAGCCGTCAAAACTGACGCGCCAGCGCATGCCTGGCAGGCTGTCAGATGAAGGCACCACATCTGCAAGAGATGACTCGTGCACCAGCATCACGGCAGCGCAGTGTTCCAGCATGTAATGCAGGCCCGGGGTTTGTTCACGGATGCTGATCGGCACCGTGATGGCTCCTAAGCGGGTGGCGGCCAGCAAGCACAACACAAACTCGATGCGGTTGCCCAGCAGCAAAGCAATGCGGTCGCCCGGCTGTATGCCCAGTTGTTGCCAAGCGGCCGCCAATTGAGCGACACGCCGGTTTAACTCTGAATAGCTGAGCCGCGTGTTGTCACAGACCAGGGCAGTGCCGTGGGGATTGACGGTAACAGCGTTTTCCAGCAAAGCGTGCAGGCATTGCGGCCTGCCGGTAAAACAGCGCAAAGCACGCGCAGGTTGAAAATGGTGTTCCAGTTGCTGTTGCGGCCAACTCACCTCAAACGCGCTCATGCCTGACCTTTGCATCAAAAAAATAAAACCGGATGATGCCAGAAACTGTCAATAAGACAGCCGCATGTCAAGCATCCAGGCGCAAAGCAATCGCTGTTTTGGTCGCGGTCAGTTCAGCCGGCAAGTGGTAAGCCAGTTGTGTGAACAGCACTTCGTGCAATTTCAGCTCTTCTACCCAAGCCGCTTTGTCGATATGTGTCACGGTTTGGAATTGCTGCGGTGTGAAGTCCAAACCGGTCCAGGTGATTTCTTCGTAGTTCGGGCTGATGCCGAAGACGTTTTCACGGCCTTTGGCCTGGCCTTCGATGCGGTCAATCATCCACTTAAGCACGCGCATGTTTTCGCCGTAACCCGGCCAGACGAACTTGCCGTCATCGCCTTTGCGGAACCAGTTGACGCAGAAGATGGCCGGCAAACGCGCGCCTGTGCTTTTCAAAGTGTCGCCCATGTTCAGCCAATGCTGGAAATAGTCGCTCATGTTGTAGCCCATGAACGGCAGCATGGCGAACGGATCGCGGCGCACCACGCCTTGCTGGCCGGCGGCAGCGGCGGTGGTTTCCGAGCCCATGGTGGCCGCCATGTAAACGCCTTCGGTCCAGTTGCGCGCCTGCGTCACCAGGGGCACGGTGGTCGAGCGGCGGCCGCCGAAAATAAAAGCATCAATTTTTACACCGGCGGCGTCATCCCAGGCGCTGTCCAGCGCCGGGTTGTTGGTGGCCGCCACGGTGAAGCGTGCATTCGGGTGCGCAGCTTTGGCACCGGTTTCTTTGGCAATGGCAGGTGTCCAGTCTTTGCCTTGCCAGTCGATCAGGTGATCCGGCAAATGGCCAGTGTCTTTTTCCATGCCTTCCCACCAGACATCGCCGTCGTCGGTCAAAGCCACATTGGTGAAGATGACGTTCTTGTCCAGACTGGCCATGCAATTCGGGTTGGTGTGGAAGTTGGTGCCGGGAGCGACGCCGAAATAACCGGCTTCCGGGTTGATGGCGCGCAAATCACCGTTAGAACTTGGTTTGATCCAGGCGATGTCGTCACCGATGGTCGTGACCTTCCAACCGTCAAAACCGGCAGGCGGCACCAGCATGGAGAAATTGGTCTTGCCGCAGGCGCTGGGAAAAGCCGCTGCCACATGGAATTTTTTGCCTTGCGGGCTGGTCAATCCGAGGATCAACATGTGCTCGGCCAGCCAGCCTTGGTCGCGGCCCATGTTGGAGGCGATGCGCAGCGCAAAACATTTTTTGCCCAGCAAAGCGTTGCCGCCATAGCCTGATCCGTAAGACCAGATTTCCCGGGTCCGGGGGTAATGCACGATGTATTTGGTGCTGTTGCATGGCCAGGCCACGTCTTTTTGCCCGGCAGTCAATGGCGCGCCAACGGTGTGCACACAAGGTACGAAATCGCCGTCTTCGCCCAAAACGTCAAACACGGCGCGGCCCATGCGGGTCATGATGCGCTGGTTCACTGCTACATAAGCGCTGTCGCTCAACTCGATACCGATGTGCGCGATGGGCGAACCCAGCGGGCCCATGCTGAATGGCACCACGTACATGGTGCGGCCTGTCATGCAGCCGTCAAACAAGGGTTGCAAGGTGCTGCGCATTTCGCCCGGGTCCATCCAGTTGTTGGTAGGACCGGCGTCTTCTTTTTTCTCGGAGCAAATATAGGTACGGTCTTCCACCCGGGCCACGTCGCTGGGGTCAGAGCAGGCCAGGAATGAATTCGGGCGTTTGGCAGGATTGAGTTTTTTAAACGTACCGGCGTCGACCAGTTGCTGGCACAGGCGCTGGTACTCTTCTTCACTGCCGTCGCACCAGTAAACCTGATCCGGTTTGCACAAGGCGACCATGTCCTCTACCCAGGCTTTGAGCCTGGCGTGCTTCACATATGCAGGTGGGTTCATCAAACACTCCTCGATCAAAAAATTAAGGTCAGCGTCCGACAGTGAGGCGCTGACCTCAATCCTTTGGCCCGTGGTGTGAGCGGGTCGGTCATTCTATGAATGTCTGAGGCTTGAGAAGCTGACAAAATGGTGGTGTTACAAGCGAACAAAAGCAGACAAAAGATATAAAAAAACGCCCGCAGGCGTTTTTGGTACCGGCCCGACGTCAGATACCTAGACGTCTACAACAGGCTCAGGCCATGAAAACAGCGATGAATGCCAGCAGGAAAATCAGCACAGCGCCACCGATAGGCAACACAATAGGCATCAGGGGAACAATGGATTCGACCACATCGGTGGAATCTGCGTCTTGAGAATGGTCAGACATGGCATTACCTTTGAACGGAAACAGAATGCTATTCTAAAACACAGTAGCTGACCGCAAACTGTCGGCGAAAATAGCGCAACAGACCCGCCGTGCTGCGCCGGCCCTTTTCAAAGACCTACATGACAGATTTTCAATATCCCCCTTACACCCGTGCCCAAGCATTGCCCGGCTTATTGCAGCAACGCATCGCCATGCTGGACGGCGCCATGGGCACCATGATTCAGCGCTTCAAACTGAATGAAGCCCAATACCGGGGCATGGGCTATGACGGCCCCGGCTCTCAGCATGAGCGCTTCAAAGACTTTCCCAGGGATGTCAAAGGCAACAACGAATTGCTCAGCCTGACCCGCCCCGACATCATCCGCGACATACACGAAGGCTACCTCGCCGCCGGTGCCGACTTGATCGAGACCAATACCTTTGGGGCCACCACTGTGGCTCAGGCGGATTACGACATGGCCGGTCTGGCCGTGGAAATGAACCTGGCTTCCGCGCGGATTGCCCGCGCTGCCTGTGACAAATTCTCTACCCCGGATAGACCGCGTTTTGCTGTCGGCGCCTTAGGCCCCACGCCTAAAACCGCCAGTATCAGCCCGGATGTGAACGACCCCGGCGCGCGCAACATACATTTTGAGGAGTTGCGCGTCGCTTATCTGGAGCAGGTGCGGGCGCTGGTTGAAGGCGGGGTGGACGTCTTGTTGGTGGAAACCATTTTCGACACCTTGAACGCCAAGGCGGCCTTGTTCGCCATCGATGAATTTTTCGAGGAAAGCGGCGAGTGTCTGCCATTGATCATCAGCGGTACCGTGACCGATGCGTCCGGGCGGATTTTGAGCGGACAAACCGTCACGGCCTTCTGGCACAGCGTGCGTCACGCCAAACCGCTGGCCATAGGCCTTAATTGCGCCTTGGGCGCGGCCTTGATGCGCCCTTACATACAAGAGCTGGCCAAGGTGGCCGGTGACACCTTCATCAGCTGCTACCCGAACGCCGGTTTGCCCAACCCCATGAGCGACACCGGCTTTGATGAAACCCCGGACGTGACCAGCCGTTTGCTGCACGAGTTCGCCGCCGAGGGACTGGTGAACATTGTCGGCGGCTGCTGCGGCACGACACCCGAGCACATACGCGCCATCAGCGATGCGGTCACGCCATTGAAACCGCGTGGCGTACACTCGGGCGGCGCTTATAAACAGGCGGCTTGAAGCGGGTCATTGGCGTAAGTGCCCCGGCAGCTTCTCAGTTGAGCCCCGGGTGAGCCATATGCATCTGGCTGATGATCAACCTGAGTCAGCGACGCCCTCTATCTCCAGCGCCATGGATTTGCCCAACTCCACGCCCCATTGGTCAAACGCATTGATGCCCCAGATGGCGGCCTGACAAAACACCTTGTGCTCGTAAAGCGCGATCAGCGCCCCCAGGTTGTATGGAGACAGGCTGTCCATCCACAAGGTGCTGCTGGGGATATTGCCGGAGAAGCTGCGGTGCGGAGCCAGACGTTCAGCATCCGGCGAAGACAGCCCTTCTGCCAGCAGCGCTGCCCGCGTCTCTTCCTGCGTGCGGCCTACGGCCAGTGCCTTGGCCTGGGCTTGCATATTGAGTAGCACCACGCGCTGGTGCTCTTTCGCCAGTGGCAAACCGGCATGGCCGTGGCGAACGCCGATGAAATCGACCGGCACCATTTGGCTGCCCTGGTGTAACAGCTGGAAATACGCATGCTGGCCGTCATTGCCCAAGCCGCCCCATAGCACCGGCGTGGTCGCTACTGTGCATACGCTGCCGTCTATATGCACACGTTTGCCGTTGGACTCCATGTCTTGCTGCTGCAAAAAAGCCACCAGCTTGCCCAGCGCCGAGTGGTAAGCCGCCACGTGGTGGGTGGAGGCACCTAGAAAATTGCGGTTCCATATACCTAGCAAGGCCAGGGTCAGCGGCATGTTTTCTGCTGCAGGCGCATGCAGAAAATGGCTGTCCATGGCGTGCGCGCCTTGCAGCAATTGCAGATAAGCCTCGCGGCCTATGGCCGCCGCTAACGGCAAACCGATGGCCGACCACAGCGAATAACGACCGCCTACCCAATCCCAGACGCGGAAACAGCGCTCGCTGCTGATGCCTTGTGACTGCGCCAGTGCGGGCTTGGCGGTCACCGCCGCCAGATGCAAATGCAGATCAGCTACCGGGCAACCCGCGTCTAGCAGCCAGCGCAGTGCGGACGCGAACAAAGTCATGGTTTCCTGAGTTGTGAAGGATTTGCTTTGCACCACAAACAGCGTGTTCGCCGCGCGCAAGCCAGCCAACGTGGTGGCCAGGCTCCAGGCATCCACATTCGACACGTAATGCAAGCGCACCAGTGGCTGAGTCCATACAGCGTCTAAATGTGACAAAGCTTCTGTAGCCATGCGCGGCCCGAGGTCTGAGCCGCCAATCCCTAGATTCACCACGTCGGTGATGCGCTCGCCGCCAAAGCCGGTGCAAGCCCCGGCGCGCAGTTGTTCGGCAAAGCCGCAATACCTGTTCAGCTCGGTGCTGACGGCAGTTGAAATTTCTTTGCCCCAAGGCGGTTGGGCTTGTTCGCTCCCACGCAAAGCCACGTGAAGCACCGCGCGTTGTTCGGTCGAATTGATGGCGTCACCACGGAACATGGCTTGGGCTTGCGTCATCACGCCGGACTCTTCGGCCAGCGCCTGTAAAGCATGCATCACCTCTGCGTTGACGCGCTGGTGTGAAGCGTCCAAGCTCAATCCGGCAGCGTTGAACTGCAACTCGGCATGTCGATGCTTATCTTTCAGCAACTCACGTAACGGCGCTTGTCCTGCTTGAGCCAATGCGTGCAGTTGTTGCCAGGCCAGGCGGTGTTCAGGGCGGATGAAATGTGTCATGGTTGTGCAATGTCAAACTGTGCCTACCTGGGGCGGCGGCGCAGACCCTAGAATAAGGCAAATCCCAAGGAGCGTTGCAGCTTTCCACAAAGCCAGGCTTGGGACTTTTCTTCGCAACGACGCTCACCTGTTTCGCATCCACCAGGTGAGTCTATGAATACCGCATCCCGCACCGTCCCGTCCATGAAGCTCTCAGGCTTAGAGCCTGTGTTGATTCGTTCCAGCCAATCGCATGGCACCGAACAAGACAACAATGACGGGCTGGGCACGCAGCCGCAAGCCACCTTCGTCAACATCGGCGAGCGTACCAACGTTACCGGCTCCAAAGCCTTTGCCCGCATGATTTTGAACGGCGAGTATGAGCAAGCCTTGGCGGTGGCGCGTCAGCAAGTAGAAAACGGTGCGCAAATCATCGACATCAATATGGACGAGGCCATGCTGGATAGCCAAGCGGCGATGGTGCGTTTTTTAAATTTGATTGCGTCTGAACCTGACATTGCCCGCGTGCCCATCATGATCGACAGCTCTAAGTGGTCGGTGATTGAAGCAGGTTTGCGCTGCATACAAGGCAAGGGCATTGTGAATTCCATCAGCATGAAAGAAGGCTTGGATGAATTCAAGCGCCAAGCCAAACTCATCAAGCGCTATGGCGCAGCAGCTGTGGTGATGGCCTTCGATGAGCAAGGTCAGGCCGACACCTACAAACGCAAAGTAGAGATTTGCGAACGCGCTTACCGTGTGCTGGTCGACGAAGTCGGGTTTTCGCCGGAAGACATCATTTTTGACCCGAATATTTTTGCCCTCGCAACAGGCATCGAAGAACACGACAACTACGCGGTGGACTTCATCGAAGCCACGCGTTGGATCAAACAGAACTTGCCCGGCGCAAAGGTGAGTGGCGGCGTGTCGAATGTGTCGTTTAGCTTTCGCGGCAACGACCCGGTGCGCGAAGCCATACACACGGTGTTTTTGTACCACGCTATTCAAGCCGGTATGGACATGGGCATAGTGAACGCAGGCATGGTCGGTGTGTACGACGACTTAGAGCCGGTGTTGCGCGAGCGTGTGGAAGACGTGGTGCTCAATCGCACACCGCAATACAAAGATGGCGAAGAACGTTTGAGCCCGGGCGAGCGCTTGATTGAGATTGCAGAAAACGCCAAAGGCGCGGCCAGAGACGACAGCGCCAAACTCGCTTGGCGCGGCACGCCCGAGGCACCGGTGGCGGTGGCCCAGCGATTGAGTCACGCATTGGTGCACGGCATCACCGACTTCATCACGGTGGACACCGAAGAGGCTTACCAGGAAACTTTGGTGAAAGGCGGGCGGCCTTTGCATGTGATCGAAGGACCGTTGATGGACGGCATGAACGTCGTGGGCGATTTGTTCGGCCAGGGCAAGATGTTTTTGCCTCAGGTGGTGAAAAGCGCGCGCGTGATGAAGCAAGCGGTCGCGCATTTGATTCCCTATATTGAAGAAGAAAAACGCCAGCAGGAAGCCGCCGGTGAAGAGGTGAAAACCAAAGGCAAGATTGTGATAGCCACGGTCAAAGGTGATGTGCACGATATCGGCAAAAACATCGTCACCGTGGTGCTTCAATGCAATAACTTTGATGTGGTCAACATGGGCGTGATGGTCGCCTGCCACGACATCCTCGCGCGCGCCAAAGTAGAAGGCGCAGACATCATCGGCTTGTCAGGCCTCATCACACCGTCGCTGGAAGAAATGCAGTACGTCGCCAGTGAAATGCAGAAGGACGATTACTTTCGCATGCGCAAAATTCCTTTGTTGATTGGCGGCGCGACATGCAGCCGGGTGCACACCGCCGTGAAGATTGCGCCGCATTACGAAGGCCCGGTGGTCTATGTACCGGACGCATCGCGTAGCGTCGGTGTGGCGCAAGGCTTGCTGAGCGACCAGGCGGCGCAATTCATCGCCGAGCTGAATGCAGACTACGACAAAGTGCGCACCCAACACGCGAACAAAAAACAAACTCCCTTGTTGCCGCTGGCCAAAGCGCGCGCGAATGCGGCCAAGCTGGATTGGTCAAGTTACCAAGCCAGTCAGCCGCGTTTTATTGGTAAGCGCCTGTTTAAAAATTTCGATCTGGCCGAGTTGGAAACCTATATCGACTGGGGTCCGTTTTTCCAAACATGGGATTTGGCTGGCCCCTTCCCCGCCATATTGAAAGACGAAGTGGTGGGCACCGAAGCGCAACGTGTGTTCAGCGATGGCAAGCGCATGTTGAAGCGATTGGTGGAAGGCCGTTGGTTGAATGCGCATGGCGTGGTGGGTTTGTACCCGGCCAACAGCGTGGGCGACGACATCGTGTTGTGGACCGATGAAACACGCACACAACGCGCCATGACTTGGTGCGGCTTGCGTCAGCAAACCGAAAAGCCGGTGCATGATGGCGTGCAAAACCCGAACCGTTGTTTGTCGGATTTTGTCGCGCCCTTCACAGACGCGAATGGCCAACCCACCGGCTACAAAGACTATGTCGGCGTTTTCGCCGTCACCTCTGGTTTAGGTGTCGAAGCCAAAGAAAAATATTTCATGGACGACCATGACGACTACAGCGCCATCATGCTCAAAGCTTTGGCAGACCGCTTGGCAGAAGCCTTCGCCGAATGCATGCATGCGCGTGTGCGGCGCGACCTGTGGGGCTATGCCGCCGGCGAGCAACTTAGCACTGAAGAATTGGTGAAAGAAAAATACCAAGGCATACGCCCCGCACCGGGCTACCCGGCGTGCCCGGACCACAGCGTGAAACGCGCGATGTTCGAGTTATTGCAATGCCAGGACATTGGCATGACCTTGACCGACAGTTTGGCCATGACACCAGCGGCCAGCGTCAGCGGTTTTTACATTGGCCACCCGGATGCGTGTTATTTCAATGTCGGGCGCATTGGCGACGATCAGGTGCAAGACTTGGCACAGCGCCAAGGCGTGGCAGAAAAAGATTTGCTTAGGTTGCTGGCGCCGAATCTGTAATGCAGTTGTGACTAATTACCCCGGACTCAGATCAGTGATTCACGGCCAACAGACTTATTTGACAACTTATGGAGTTGAAGTAAAAAAACCACCCGGCTTGCACCGGGTGGTTGTCAGTGGCGTTAGTTGTGATCTAGGAATAGTTATCTGTGATAAGCGGTTTCGCCATGGCTGCTGATGTCCAGGCCTTCGCGCTCTTCTTCTTCGCTGACGCGCAGACCGATCACGATATCAACCAGTTTGTAGGCTATCAGTGAAACCACGCCGGACCAGACGATGGTGGTGATGACGGCTTGCAACTGAATCCAAACTTGGCCGCCGATAGAGTAATCAGGGCTGACCGCATTGGCCACATAGTCATAGATACCTGTGCCACCCAGTGAAGGTGCGGCGAACACGCCGGTCAACAAAGCGCCGACGATACCGCCGACACCGTGCACACCGAACACGTCCAGGCTGTCGTCAGCGCCGAGCATGCGTTTCAAGCCGTTGACACCCCACAGACACAACAGACCAGCAACCAAACCGATGACGATCGCACCCATGGGTCCAACGAAACCGCAAGCCGGTGTGATGGCGACCAGACCCGCCACTGCGCCGGAGGCCGCGCCCAACATAGAGGCTTTGCCTTTGCTCAGTGCTTCACCGGCCATCCAGGCGAGTGTGGCCATGGCAGTCGCAACCAAGGTGTTCATGAATGCAAGTGCAGCAACACCGTTGGCTTCCAGGTTGGAACCGGCGTTGAAACCGAACCAGCCCACCCACAGCAATGCGGCACCGACCATGGTCAATGTCAGGCTGTGAGGCGCCATGGATTCTTTGCCATAGCCCAGGCGTTTGCCGACCATGTAAGCACCGATCAAACCGGCAACCGCTGCGTTGATGTGCACCACGGTGCCGCCTGCGAAGTCGAGTGCGCCTTTGGCCCACAACCAGCCGGCAGCGGCAGTGACTTTTTCCAGTGAAGCAGCGTCAGTGATGGCGTCAGGACCGTCCCAATACCAGACCATGTGCGCGACCGGCAAATAACTGAAGGTGAACCACAGTGCGCAAAACAGCAACACGGCAGAAAACTTCATGCGTTCGGCAAACGAGCCGACGATCAGCGTACAAGTGATGGCAGCGAAGGTGGCTTGGAAAGCCACAAACGTCAACTCGGGGATGACCACGCCTTTGCTGAAGGTGGCGGCTACCGAGTCAGGTGTGATGCCTTTGAGGAAGAGTTTGTCCAGCGAGCCGAAGAACGGATTGGAGGCTGAGAAGGCGATGGTGTAGCCATACAAAGTCCACAACACATAAATCAGTGCGGTGACCACAAACACCTGCATCAGCACGGACAACATGTTTTTGGAGCGGACCAGGCCGCCGTAGAACAAGGCCAGACCGGGGATGGTCATCAGAATCACCAAGATGGTGGCGACTGTCATCCAGGCGGTATCGCCTTTGTTGGGCACAGGTGCGGGTGCAGCTTCAGCAGCAGGGGCCGCCGCCGGGGCTTCAGCAGCAGCAGCGGCCGCAGCCGCAGGTTTGGCGGGCGCGTCTTCGGCCATGGTCACGCCCGAGGCGAAGACCAGACCCAGGCCCAGGGCCAGCGTGGCTAGGAGTTTTTTCATGGTGAGTATCCTTATCTGTGAATCAAATAGCCGCAGTGCCGGTCTCACCGGTGCGGATGCGCACAACCTGTTCCAGGCTGGTCACAAAAATCTTGCCGTCACCGATCTTGCCGGTGCGTGCCGAGTTTTCGATGGCTTCAATCACCTGATCAACCAGACCGACAGCCACGGCTGCTTCGATCTTGACCTTGGGTAAAAAATCCACCACATATTCCGCACCCCGGTACAGCTCGGTGTGTCCTTTTTGTCGTCCGAAGCCTTTGACTTCAGTGACGGTAATGCCTTGTACCCCGATCGCCGACAAGGCTTCGCGCACCTCGTCCAGCTTGAAGGGTTTGATGATGGCCGTGATCAGTTTCATAGGTTCTCCTAGAGTCAAGGGTCTGCGTTCATTGAAAGCAAGACGTTCAAAAAAACGCAGTGCGGGTATTCCTTAGCAGTCTCTGTGCCAAGCAGAATTCACAGACAAAGCGCACGAAGCAAGGGCTTGTTCAATGGAAAAGCCCAGGAAGCGCACCAAATAAAGGCGAAGCTGCGTCGAAAAACGCACCAAATAAGTGAGCTTATGCAAAACGAAGATTAACCTATGCAAAAAGAGAACAAATAATGGGGTATGCACAAATTCACACTTGCACGGTTTTGGGCTTAAAAGCACCGGCTGTCACCGTCGAGGTGCACTTGGCCAATGGTTTGCCGAACTTTGCACTGGTCGGGCTGGCAGACACCGAGGTGCGTGAGGCTCGCGAGCGGGTGCGTTCAGCCATATTAAATAGCGGTCTGGAGTTTCCCAGCAACAAACGCATCATCGTCAACCTGGCCCCGGCCGATTTGCCCAAGGAGTCCGGCCGTTTCGATTTGCCTATCGCCGTAGGAATTCTGGCGGCCAGCGAGCAGCTGGATGGACAAGCGGTGCAGCAGCATGTGTTCGCGGGTGAGTTGTCCTTGTCGGGTGAATTAAAACCAGTGCGCGGCGCCTTGGCCATGGCCTTGGGTTTGCAAGCCAACAAAACTGACTTGGCCTGGGTATTGCCGCCGGGCAGCGCCGAAGAAGCCGCCTTGTTGCCGGATGCGCGCGTTTACCGGGCACAGCATTTGCGCGACGTGGTGCAAGCCTTTGCATTGCCCGGCCAGCAGACACCAGAAGGAGATAGCGGCTGGTCACGTGTGTTGCCGGGTGACAAGCCGGCGCATAACAGTCCTGACGATCAGCTCGATTTACAGCAAGTGCGTGGCCAAGCCGCGCCCAAGCGGGCGCTGGAAATCGCGGCTGCCGGTGGTCATAGCGTGTTGCTGATCGGCCCGCCCGGTAGCGGTAAATCTATGCTGGCGCAACGGCTGGCAGGAATACTCCCGGCCTTGAACCGGCAACAAGCGTTGGAGTCCGCCGCCATGCTCAGTTTGGCCGGACAGTTTCATCCCGCACGCTGGGCGCGCCGCGCTTACCGGCACCCGCACCACAGCGCCACCATGGCGGCGCTGGTCGGCGGCGGATCGCCACCACGACCGGGTGAAATTTCGCTGGCGCACCACGGCTTGCTGTTTCTTGATGAACTGCCTGAATATTCGCGGCTGGCGTTAGAGGCTTTGCGCGAACCTTTGGAAAACGGCCGCATCAGTTTGTCGCGCGCCAGGCACCAGGCCGAGTTTCCGGCGCAATTCCAATTGATCGCTGCCATGAACCCCTGTCCCTGCGGCTACCTGGGTTCAAAGCAACCGGCTTGCCGTTGTGCGCCGGAACAAGTGGCGCGTTACCAGGGAAAACTCAGCGGTCCGCTGTTAGACCGCATCGACATGCAAGTGCATGTACCCGCTTTGCCGACGGACTTGCTGATGCAGTCAGCGCAAGGGGAAAGCAGCGCCAGCGTGCAAGCGCGCTGTCAACAAGCGCACGAGCGCGCCTTGAGCCTGCGCGGCGTCAGCAACCAAGCCCTGAGTGCAGCGCAGTTGCAGGCGCTGAAAATACAAGCGCAGGCGCAGCAGCATGTGCAGCAGCAGGCGGCGCGCCATGGCTGGTCGGCGCGCGCAGTGCACCGGGTGTTGCGCGTGGCGCAAACCATTGCTGATTTGGCGCAGGCCGAGGAAATTGAATTGGCGCACGTGATGCAGGCCATGCATTTCAGAATGGCGCTGCAACCATGAAGACACAGCGGCCGACCAGAGCTTAAATTTCTGGGAAGATGCGAAACACCTAACTGCCCGGCATTGACAGCCGCCGGCTTTTACAACGTATCAAGGAACAGACATGGCCCGCAAACACCGCATCGCCGTCATCGCCGGAGACGGCATAGGCACAGAAGTCATGCCCGAAGGCTTGTTGGTGCTGGACGCGGCGGCGCGCAAATTCGGTATCGATTTGCAGTTTGACCATTTCGATTTTTCCAGCTGGAACTATTTCGAAAAGCACGGCCAGATGCTGCCCGACAACTGGAAAGACCAGATCGGCGGCCACGATGCCATCTTCTTCGGCGCGGTTGGCATGCCCGACAAAATCCCCGACCATATTTCGCTGTGGGGCTCGCTGCTGTTGTTCAGGCGCGAGTTCGACCAGTACATCAATTTGCGCCCGGCGCGTCTCATGCCCGGCATCATCGCCCCGGTGGTGCGCCGCGACGGCACGACGCGTCAACCCGGTGAGATCGACATGTACATCGTGCGTGAAAACACCGAAGGCGAATACTCAAGCATAGGTGGGCGCATGTTCCAGGGCACGGCGCGCGAAATCGTCATGCAAGAAAGCGTGATGACCCGCATCGGCGTGGACCGGGTGTTGAAGTTTGCGTTCGAGCTGGCCCAGACGCGCCCGAAAAAGCATTTGACCAGCGCCACCAAATCCAACGGCATCGCCATCACCATGCCGTATTGGGACGAGCGCGTGGCCGAGATGGCCCGGGCCTACCCGGACATTAGCTTAGACAAATTCCATATAGACATACTCACCGCGCATTTTGTGCAGCGCCCGGACTTCTTCGACGTGGTGGTGGCCAGCAATTTGTTCGGCGATATCTTGAGCGACCTGGGCCCGGCCTGCACCGGCACCATTGGCATTGCGCCCAGTGCCAATCTCAACCCGGACCGTGTGTTCCCGTCGCTGTTTGAACCGGTGCACGGCTCCGCGCCGGACATCGCGGGCCAAGGCATTGCCAACCCCATCGGGCAAATCTGGTCGGGCGCGCTGATGCTGGAGTTTTTAGGCCACAAAGACCCGCATGACGCGGTGCTGGCAGCAATTGAAAAGGTGCTGGACCCCAAGAGCGGCGCACCCAAAACCCCGGACATAGGCGGCACGGCCAAAACCACGGATGTGGGCAAGGCGATTGCGCAGGTGCTGTGAGGGGGGTTAGGTTTAGCTTAAATTAAAGACTGCTTTCATACAGGCCGCGCGTAATAAAGAACGGTTTAATTTGGCGAGGGGATTGATAAGGTGTTTATAACCAGCCCCCATTTGCCAAACCACTCATTAGATTGAAGCCTTGGTCTCTTGCTTTTAAATAATTATTTTTCATAAAAAAAGCCCCGAGCGATTACCACTCGGAGCTTTGATTTGCCTGATTTCATCAGGACCGCATCAAAATGGAATATCGTCATCCATGTCATCAAACCCGGACTTCGCCGCTGCCGGTGCCTTAGTCGCCGCCGGGGCTGCCGCGCGAGGTGCGCTGCGTGCGCCGCCGTCTTCACCCGCCGGTGCGCCCATGCCTTCGCGCCCGCCGAGCAATTGCAATTCGGTGGCGATGATGTAGACGGTGTTCTTTTCCACGCCGGTGGTTTTGTCGGTGTACACGCCGTATTTCAAGCGGCCTTCCACGTAAATCGGGCGGCCTTTTTTCACGTATTCACCGGCGATTTCAGCCAAGCGGTCATAAAACGTGACCCGGTGCCATTGCGTGTCTTCCACCATTTCGCCGCTGGTTTTGTCTTTGCGTTTGCTGCTGGTGGCGATGGACACATTGGCCACGGCTTGGCCGCTGGGCAAATAACGCACTTCGGGGTCGCGGCCGCAATTGCCGAGCAGTATGACTTTGTTGACGGATGCCATGGTGTTCCTCTTGATGTGACAGTGAATAAGTGGTGACTTGTGCCGGATTATGCGGCTTCGTTGCGGGCCGTTTCAGTGACCTGTGACCTGTGAATCCGGTGCGCTGCGCACATAGCGCGTGCCCCAGGCCACTGCCAGCCAGACCAGCATCAGCAGGCCGCTGGCCAGGAAAAGCCCGTGCGCACCGCCGCGTTTGACCAGCCAGCCGCCGAACGCGCCGCCCGCAAAAATGCCCAGCGACTGCAAGGTGTTGTACACGCCCAGCGCTGCACCGCGTGAGCCTGCGGGTGCCAGCCGCGAGGCCAGGCTGGGTTGGCTGGCTTCCAGCACGTTGAAGCCGCAGAAAAAGAAAAACAACAGCACGGCCAGCAGCCAGAGTTGCGGTTCACCGGCCCAGGCCATCCAGCCCCAGGCGGCTTGCACCAACAGCACCAGCGCGATACAGGCCAGAAACAGCGGGCGCAAATGGCCTTTGCGTTCCAGCGGAAACAGGGTCATGCCCATGAACACAAAAGACAGCAGCACGGCAGGCAAATACACATAGCCGTGGTCGGTGCTGGCCACGCCTGCTTGCACCAGCAGCGCAGGAATGGCGACCCAGGAAGCGAGTTGCACTGCGTACAAAGCGAACACGCCGAAATTCAAGCGGATCAAATCTGGGTGCACCAGCAGGCCCCACAGGCTGTGCGGCGACTTGACGTGTGTTTGCAAAGGCATTTCGGTCGGGGTCCACCAACGCACGATCGCCATGCCGCCTACCGCGAGAAACAGCGTCACACCGAAGATGGCGGACAAACCGCCCCAGCCGGAAAGCACCGGCCCCAGCAGCAGCGACAGCGCAAACATCAAACCAATGCTGCCGCCCACCAAGGCCATGCCTTTGGTGCGCACCGCGTCGCGGGTTTGGTCGGCCAGCAAAGCCGTGACCGCCGCTGAAATCGCGCCGCCGCCTTGCAGCGCGCGACCCAAGGCCAATCCATTCACGCTGGTGGCCAGTGCGCCAATGACACTGCCCAAAGCCAGCAAAGCCAGCCCCATATAGATAACCCGTTTGCGGCCAATGCGGTCGGCCGCCAGACCAAACGGGATTTGCAACGCTGCTTGCACCAGCCCGTAAATGCCCATGGCAAAACCAACCGCGCTCGCGTCCTGGCCGCCGTCGTACTGCCGCGCTTCGATCATGAACACCGGCAGCACCATGAACAAGCCCAGCATGCGCAAGGCGTAAATGCTGGACAGCGAAAACGCCGAGCGCTTTTCATCCGGCGTCATGCGGGCATCGGTGGTGGCGTCAGAAGTAGGAATGTGGGACAAGAGCGAAGTACCTGTGATTAAACCAAAGTAAACAGCGCACATTGTCACCCAAAGGCCGCCCGTATCATGCAAGCCATGGCCAAAGACAAAACCCTCTTCAGTTGCAGCGATTGCGGCGGCACCAGCCCCAAATGGCTGGGCAAGTGCCCGCATTGCGAGGCCTGGAACACCTTGGTGGAAAGCAGGGTCAGCGACAGCGGCACCAGCAAAAACCGTTACAGCGAACGCGCCGGTTTGGCGCCCGCCTCGCCGGTGATGGCGCTCAGCGACATCGAAGCGCAGGAAGTCGACCGCACACCGACCGGTCAGGACGAACTCGACCGGGTGCTGGGCGGCGGCATGGTCGAAGGCGGCGTGGTCTTGATCGGCGGCGACCCGGGCATTGGCAAATCGACTTTGTTGTTGCAGGCGCTCGACGGTTTGCAGCGCAGCGGCCAGCGCACGTTGTATGTGACCGGCGAAGAATCCGGCGCGCAAGTGGCTTTGCGTGCGCGCAGGCTGGGTTTGGACAACAGCCGGGTGAACGTGTTGGCCGAAACCCAATTGGAAAAAATCATCGGCACCTTGCAGGCGCAAGCACCGCATATCGCGGTCATCGACTCGATTCAAACCGTGTATTCAGACCAACTCACCAGCGCACCCGGGTCTGTCGCACAAGTACGCGAATGCGCCGCGCATTTAACGCGCTTGGCCAAGTCCAGCGGCACCGCCATTGTGCTGGTCGGCCATGTCACCAAAGAAGGCGCGTTGGCCGGGCCGCGTGTGCTCGAGCACATGGTCGACACGGTGCTCTACTTTGAAGGCGACACGCATTCCAGTTTCCGCTTGGTGCGGGCCATCAAAAACCGTTTCGGTGCGGTGAATGAAATCGGCGTGTTCGCCATGACAGAAAAAGGCCTCAAAGGCGTCAGCAACCCGAGCGCGATTTTTTTGAGCCAACACGCCGAGCCTGTGCCCGGCAGTTGCGTCATGGTAACTTTGGAGGGCACGCGCCCGTTGTTGGTGGAAATTCAAGCGCTGGTGGACAGCGGCGGGCCGTCGCCGCGACGTTTATCGGTGGGCTTGGACCGTGACCGTCTGGCCATGTTGCTGGCGGTGTTGCACCGCCACGCCGGGGTGGCCTGCATGGACCAGGATGTGTTTGTGAATGCGGTGGGCGGTGTGCGCATCAGCGAACCGGCGGCGGACTTGGCGGTGCTGTTGGCGATACAAAGCAGTTTGCGCGGCAAGCCGCTGCCCAAGGGCTTTTTGGCGTTTGGAGAAATCGGTTTGGCCGGTGAAGTGCGGCCTGCGCCGCGCGGCCAGGAGCGTTTGAAAGAAGCCGCCAAACTGGGTTTTAGCGTGGCCTTGATCCCCAAAGCGAATGCGCCGAAAAAACCGATCGAGGGCATGACGGTGCACGCGATCGAACGGGTGGATCAGGCGATTGCGGTAGTGCGGCAGTTGGACTGAGCGAGTTTGTTGCGCTGGATCAAACCACTCACCCCTTGATGTTTTGACAATGGTCTTCAGTCTTTCACTGGAGTCACCATGTTGTCCATCCCAAAATCGCTGTTGCTGGCCGTGTGTCTGAGCGCGGCAGCAATTGCCCAAGCCCAGGTCAGCGTACCGATACCCGCTTTCACGCCCTACACCCAGCAATGCACGGTGTGTCACAACGCCTACCCGCCGGGCATGCTGTCCGCCACGGCTTGGCAGCAGTTGATGGCGGATATGCCATCGCATTTCGGCGGCAGCGTCATGGTGAATGTGGACACGCAAAACGATATTTCAGATTGGTTGCAAAAGAACGCAGGCACGTTCGCGCCAGCGGCAACACAAGACCCGCCGCAACACCGCATCACGCAAAGCGACTGGTGGCAAGCCATTCACCGCAACAGCAAAAAAATCCCGGCTACTTTTTGGAAAAAGCCCATGCGTGTCAGCGCCTCAAATTGCAGCGCGTGTCACGCCCAAGCTGCAACCGGCGAGTTCAACGGCAAAACCGCCAAAGTGCCTAAATAAAGTGCGGGTGTTGTATGCGTCAAAATCGGCGCATGAACTGGCGCAATATTTATCTCCCCGCAGGCCTGGCCGGGCTGTTGTATTTGTCTTTCCGCGCCTTCGGCTGGTGGGGGTTTTCGCTGGTGTCCAGTGGCATCATTTTTTGGCTGCTGCAACACGTTACCCGTTTGATGAAAACCATGGAGGGTGCCGCCGAGCGCCCCATGGGCAGTCTGGACAACGCGGTCATGTTCCATGCGAAATTGCACAAAGGACAGCGCTTGCTCAGCGTTATTGGGCTAGCCCGCAGTCTGGGTAAATTACAGACCGGCAAAGGCGTGCAACCGGAAATATTCGCCTGGCAGGACGAGGCCGGCGACCGGGTCGAATGTACGTTTCAAGAGGGGCGCTTGACGCACTGGGACTTGCAAAGAGCGCCGCCGCCGCTTGCGGCTTCTGACGGGACGTAAAATCGCACCCTTTTAACTGTTGATGCACCCGAAAGGATTTCCATGAGCGCCCAGCCACCCCCGATGGACGACCGAGACGGCAAGATTTGGATGGATGGCGAGCTGGTCGACTGGCGCGACGCGAAAATCCATGTGCTGTCCCACACCTTGCATTACGGTTGCGGCGCTTTTGAAGGGGTGCGCGCCTATGACACGGTCAACGGCACCGCCATCTTCCGTTTGCAGGAACACACCGAGCGCTTGTTCAACAGCGCCAAAATTCTGCGCATGAAAATCCCGTTCACCCAAGACGAAGTGAACGAAGTGCAACGCACTGTGGTGCGTGCCAACAATTTGAAAAGCGGCTATGTGCGCCCGCTCACTTGGATTGGTTCACAAAAGCTGGGTGTCAGCCCCAAAGGCAACCGCATTCACCTGATGGTCGCTGCTTGGACCTGGGGCGCTTATTTGGGCGAAGACGGCATGAAGCGCGGCATCCGCGTCAAAACCAGCAGCTATACGCGTCACCATGTGAATATCACCATGACGCAGGCCAAAGCGGTCAGCAACTACACCAACTCCATCCTCGCCAACATGGAAGCGCTGGACGACGGTTACGATGAAGCGCTGATGTTGGATGCCTCCGGTTTTGTGTCTGAAGGCGCGGGCGAAAATCTGTTCATCATCAAAGGCGGCGTGATTTACACGCCCGACTTGTCGGCTGGCGCATTGAACGGCATCACCCGCAACACGGTGTTCCATATCGCCAAAGATTTGGGTTTGGAGATCGTGCAAAAGCGCATCACGCGTGACGAGGTGTATATCGCTGACGAAGCCTTCTTCACCGGCACCGCTGCTGAAGTGACACCGATTCGCGAACTTGACCGCATCGAAATCGGCATCGGCAGCCGTGGCCCCATCACCGAAAAAATCCAGAGCGCGTTCTTTGACATCGTCAATGGCCGCAATCCCAAATACGCACACTGGCTCACTGCGGTTTGATCACGTGAACGCTAAAACACCCACCATTGAACTCAAAGCCGCCGAGCTCAACAGCCACGGCGGCGTGTTTTGCCCCAGCCCCCTGGCCGGCATGCAAACCTGGAACACCCACCCCAAGGTGTTTCTGGACGTGGCCCGCACGGGCGAGGCCAAGTGTCCTTACTGCTCCACGGTTTACCGTTTGAAAGACGGTGAACATGTGCACGCGCATTAAGCAGCCTTGTCTGCCAACGGGCCAGCCATGACACGCAGCCTGTTCATCGCCCCGCAGTGGATCGGTGACGCGGTCATGACCGAACCTTTGCTGCGCCAATTGCACGCGCGCGGCGAGCGCATCACAGTGGCTGCCCTGCCTTGGGTGGCACCGGTCTACCAGCACATGCCGTCGGTTGAAAACGTGGTGGAGCTGCCGTTCAAACACGGCAGCTTGCAATGGGGCGAACGTAAAGCACTGGCGCGTCAGTGGCGCGGTCAATTTGAGCGTGCCTATGTCGGCCCTAATTCTTTGAAAAGCGCCTTGATTCCCTGGCTGGCCCATATCCCCGAGCGCATCGGCTACCACGGCGAATCGCGTTATGTGCTGTTGACGCAGCGACTGTCCAACCCGCCGCGCGGCGAACGCCCGCCCATGGTGAACTTTTACCTGGCCTTGAGCGGCCCCTTGCCTGACAAGCGGCATAGCATGCAACCGGTGTTGCAACGGCCCACAGATAGCGTGCGGCAAACGCTGCAAGCCTATGGCTTGCAGGCCGGGGCGTACACCGTGATCGCGCCGGGGGCTGAATACGGTCCGGCCAAGATGTGGCCAGCCCAGCATGTGGCGGCCTTGTGCGGCAATTTGCCCGGACGGGTGGTGTTGCTGGCCTCTGCCAAAGAAGCCGATTTGTGCCAATCCATTTGCGGCCTGGCCGACAGCCCGCATGTTCTGAACCTGGCCGGTCAAACCAGTTTGTCGCAAGCCTTTGATGTGATTTCAGCCGCGCGTGATGTGGTCAGCAACGATTCCGGTTTGATGCACGTGGCCGCAGCCCTTGGCGTGCCGCAAGTCGCACTGTTTGGCTCCAGCAGCCCGCGTCACACGCCGCCCTTGAGCGACAAAGCGCAGGTGATTTGGCTGGCCGACGACCCGCAGTATTCCCCGCCGCTGGACTGCGCCCCTTGTTTTGCCCGCACCTGCCAGTTCGGCCACACCCGCTGTTTGAACGATATCAGGCCCGAGCGCGTGGCGCAGTTGTTGCAGTCGATGTGATGGGAAATTGCGACTTTTATACATCGCTTTATCAAAAAGTCGCGACTAATTAACAAAGTACTTTTAAAAAGTCGTAAAATAGCGGCATGAAACGTTATCTTGACGAGCGCGTGCAGGCTGACCTGGCCCAAAAAATGGTGTTCCTCACCGGCCCGCGCCAGGTGGGCAAAACCACGCTCAGCCGCCAGTTGATTGAAAACCAAGGTGGGCAATACCTGAACTACGACGTGGTGGCCGACCGGGCGCTGATCTTGAACCAGCGTTGGAACCCCCAAACGCCGCTGCTGGTGCTGGATGAAATTCACAAAATGCCCGACTGGAAAGCCTGGCTCAAAGGCGTGGTCGACGGCAAGCCCGCCACCCAGCAACTCTTGGTCACGGGCAGCGCCCGCATGGACACGTTCAGGCAAAGCGGTGAATCGCTGGCCGGGCGTTTTTTTGGTTTGCGGCTGCATCCCTTGTCAGTGCGCGAATGGTGCGAGCAAACCGGGGCCACGCCTGAGGCCGCGCTGGCCCATTTGCTGGAGCGCGGCGGTTTTCCCGAACCCTGTTTGGCGTCCGACAACGAACAGGCCGAGCGCTGGCGCAGGCAGTACTTTGATGGCCTGGTGCGCAATGACGTGCTGGAGTTTTCGCGCATACAAGAGGTGAACACCATAAGACTGTTTGCCCAACTGTTGCGCTCTCGCGTGGGCTCGCCGCTGTCGCTGGCCGGTATGGCGCGGGACTTGGCTGTGTCGCCGGTGACGCTGAAGAAGTACCTGGACATTTTGGAGGCGCTGTACATCGTGTTTGTGGTGCGCCCTTGGCACGACAACATTGCCCGCGCCACGCTGCAAACCCCCAAGGTGTATTTTTTCGACACGGGTTTGGTGGAAGGCGACGAAGGCCTGCGCTTTGAAAACCTGGTGGCCACCGCCTTGTTCAAGCAGGTGCAATGGCAGCACGATGTGCAAGGCAAAGAGGTCGGCCTGCATTACATACGCACCAAAGACGGTGCCGAAGTGGACTTTGCTTTGAGCGACAAAAACCAACTCACGCAGTTGGTGGAGTGCAAGTTATCCGATGAAAAACCGCATCGCGCTTTGCTGCGATTCGCGCTGGAAAAAGCGCCGGTGCAAGCGGTGCAAGTGGTGCGGCATGCGCGGCACAGTTACAGCGTGGGCGATATCCAGATCCTGCAAGCGCATGAATTTTTAAATGCACTGCTGGCTTAACGCAGACTCACGACAAAGCAGGCTGCATCAGCTGCGGTTCAGCCAATCCAAATACGCATTCACGCCCTGGCTGACGTTCAAAAACGCGTCTGTGTAACCGGCCCGGCGCAAGGCCGATATGTCCGCTTGGGTGTAGCTTTGGTAAGCGCCTTGTAAATGCGCCGGGAATGGGATGTAGTCCATGCGCGCATCCACCTGTCGGTGTTGCTTGTGCCAGTCCAACACGGCACGTGCCATGTCGTTGAATGACTGGGCGCGTCCAGTGCCTAAATTGAAAATGCCGCTGTGCTGCGCATGTTCCATGAACCACAGATTGACTTTGGCGCAATCGCCGACATACACAAAATCGCGCTGCTGTTCGCCGTTGGCGTAACCGTCGGTGCCTTCGAACAAGCGGCACACGCCATCGGCCAGCACTTGGCGGTTGAAATGAAACGGCGTGGACGACATGCTGCCTTTGTGCGCTTCGCGCGGGCCGTAGACATTGAAATAACGCAGCCCCACCACCTGATGCCGCAAGCGCCCTTGCAAGCTGCGCACATACTGGTCAAACTGGAATTTGGAGAAGGCGTACATATTGATAGGCAACTCGGCCGCGCGTTGTTCAACAAAGCCGTTTTTACCCAAGCCGTACACAGATGCAGACGATGCGTAAACGAATTGCGCGTTGATGGCCTGGCACCAGTGCAACAGGGTTTTGCTGTATTCGAAGTTGTTACGCATAATGAACTGGCCGTCCCACTCGGTGGTGGCCGAACACGCGCCCAGATGGAAGACAGTTTTCACTGGGCCCATGTCCTTACCAGCTTGAACCCGGGCCATGAAATCTTCCCGGTCCAGGTAGTCGCGGAAATGCAAGTCGGCCAGGTTGTGCATCTTCTGGCCGTTTTTCAAATGGTCGACCACCAGAATGTCGGTATGACCTTGCTGGTTGAGTTGTTCAATCAGGTTGCTGCCGATGAGGCCGGCGCCGCCGGTGACGATGATCATGAGTGCTGTGGTTCCGCTTGTTTCAGAATAAAAACGAAAATTGCTAGGTGTTTAGGTGTTGACATGATTCACTGAATATTCTGGCATTTCAATGCTAGACCTCAGCTTCAATGATATAGGTGTTTGACTTTTTGGTATTCCAGCAGTTTTTTTATTGCACTGTGTGAATATTTCTTAATATGCCGTTCGATGGAATTACTTGCCCGGGAGAAAAGCAGAATGAAGCGCTTTGCCTATGACTTTTTACGGAAAAACCAGCGGAGACTCGGGTAAAATGAACGTTCGTATTCAATATTTATGAGCTAACTATGCTGGATTCTGCTGTTGATAAGCGATCTTTACGTGTGCTTATAAGTTCTTATGATTTTCCACCTATTCCCTATGATTTGGCAGAGGCATTTAATAGATCCGGTATAGAGGTGTTTTTATTGATTACATCTTATGGAACAGAGCCGGCTTTTTATCGTTTTGTTATAAAACGAGTGAATAAATTTGTAAGACATTTGCGTTTTATTACTGGAAAGACCATCAGGTTTTTTGAAAAACATCCTGATGAGCGTGGTAACTGGCTTAATCGACGCTTTGAAGAAGCTTGTGACAGTTTTCACCCAGATATTGTTTTATTTGTTCATGGTCACCATTATGGTGAAGCGATTCTTGAACGGTTGGAAATAAAAAAAATCGCATGGCATATTGAACCTGATGACTTCGTAAAATTAGAATCGGAAGCAGCTTCATTTGATATTTACACTAGCTTCAGTTCCACTACGGTGAAAAGACTACAAGAAGCAGGAAAAGCCACTGCTTACATATGTCATGGCGTCAATTTAAATTCTTTTTTTCCACGACCAGCAACACCGAAATTATATGATCTGAGTTTTGTAGGAAATTGGAGTCCATGGCGAGAGGAGACTTTGCAGGCGATTCTCTCCGTGACACATAACGTTGCTTTGTATGGGCCCACTTGGAAGCGCAGGACCAGTATTCCACGCAGTCTGTTTAAAAAAATTTATTGCGGTGAGAAAATCGAAGGCGCGGCATTGAACCTTTTATACAACCAGAGTAAAGTAGTGTTAAACGCCCAAAGAGAGCGGCAAGCAAATGGACTCAACATGCGTTACTTTGAAGTCACAGCATCAAATGCATGCCTGTTGACAGACTCAGTACCTGAATTGGAGGATCACTTCACACCTAATGTGCATCTTTGCGTATACAAAAATTGTGACGAATTGGTTCAAACATTGCGAAATCTGCTGGTAAATGATGAGTTGCGTAGCGCAATCGCCAGTAAAGGTTATCAAAAAGTAGTTGACAATTACACCTATGATCACTTAGTCCAAAAACTGCTGAATTTGACCAGTTCTAAATAATCCGATCTTTAAAAATTTGATGCACCACAAACAGCTATGCCATTAAATCCCTTAGTCAGTATAGTAATTACCACTTATAACCGGAGTGACAGTTTAAGTATTGTTTTAAAGGCTTTGGAAAAACAGACCGATACTGCTTTTGAAGTGGTCATTGCTGATGATGGGTCTAGCAATCAGCATTGCGATGTGATTAAGGACGCGGCAAACCGATGTTCATATGCAGTCGCTCACGTGTGGCATCCTGACACCGGATTCACTGTATCGCGCGCGAGGAATCTGGGCATTTCAGTTGCCCGCCAAGAATACATCATTTTGCTTGACGGAGACTGTGTCCCAGATAAAGACTTTGTCGCACAGCATAAGCGAATGCGTCAGTCGGGTTGTTTGGTAACGGGCAGCCGTTTATTATTGACCGAGGCGTTCACAGATAAAGTAATTGGTGAATCAGAAGATATTGTTGGTAAAAGTACGGGTTATTGGTTAAATAGCTGGCGCCGCGGGCAAGTCAATAAATTGACCCATTTATGTCGTCTGCCCAATGGTTCCTATCGCATACAGCCTAAATTCAAATGGCAAGGCATCAGAAGCTGCAACATGGGACTGTGGCGCAAAGACCTGGAGGTAGTTAACGGATTTGACGCTACCTTTGAAGGCTGGGGGCATGAGGATGCTGATTTGGTATTGCGCTTATTTCATGCGGGCGTGTTGAGAAAAAAGAGTTTTTGCGCAACAGAGGTATTTCATTTATGGCATCCTGAGGCTAACCGCATCGCTGAATCGAACAATCGAGACAGGGTCAGAGAACGAATTCAAAATGGAGTGGTTCGAGCTCCTTTAGGTTTAGAGGAATGTCAGCATGTATCAGATTATGAAGTCACCCATTTTCTTCATTGGTGAATAAGAACCGATCATTTGCGGTGAAATAGCGCTTTGTTCTGAAGGCCTTTATTTTGGGTGTTGCTGAATCTTTTGAATCAGACCGGTGGTGGAATGCCCGGCCAGAAAATCCAGAATCACCACCTCCCCACCTGCGGCAGTCACGCAAGCCCCGCCTGCGACCTGTTCGGTCGAATAATCGCCGCCTTTGACCAGCACATGAGGCAGCAAGCGGCAATACAAGCGTTCTGGCGTGTCCTCGGCAAACGCCACCACACCATTGACACAGGCCAGCGCTGACAGCATGCGCAAACGCGTGGTCAGAGGGTTGACGGGTCGGCCCTCGCCTTTGAGACGTCGCACCGAATCGTCGTCGTTGACCGCGACAAACAACATATCACCTAAAGCGCGGGCTTTTTCCAGGTAATCGATGTGCCCGGGGTGCAGGATATCAAAACAACCGTTGGTCATGATGACGCGTTTGCCAGCGGTGCGGGCTTGTTGAATACGCTCGAACATGGCGTCTTCACTGAATACCGTGTGTTCGCCTCCGTCGGGGAGCAGCGCCTGTCGCAATTCGTCGAAACTGACGGTAGCGGTACCAAGTTTGGCGACCACCAGACCGGCGGCCGCGTTGGACAGGTTCATGGCGTGCGGCAGGCTCAGACCGGCGGCCAGTGCAGCGCCCAGGGTAGCGACTACGGTGTCGCCCGCTCCCGTCACGTCAAACACTTCCTGGGCCCGGGTGGAGATATGCACCGCTGGTTGGTCGCGCATCATCAAACTCATCCCTTTTTCACTGCGTGTTACCAGTACGGCTTGCAAATCCAGTGAGGCGCGCAATTGCTGGCCTTTGGCTTCAACATCGGCATCGCTGGCGCAATGGCCAACCACCGCTTCGAATTCGCCCATGTTGGGCGTGATGACGGTGGCACCCCGGTAGCGCTCGAAATCAATGCCCTTGGTATCGATGATCACTGGCTTGCCGGCTGCGCGCGCCAGTGCCACCATGTCGGCGGCGCGGCGCAGCGCGCCTTTGGCATAGTCCGACAAAATGACCGCGTCGACCAGTGGCAGCTGCGCTTTGTATGTTTGCAGAAACTCGTCGGCGTCCCACTGCGGAAAATGATCCTCAAAGTCAAGCCGTATGAGTTGCTGCTGGCGCGAAATAATGCGCAGCTTGGTGATGGTTTTGCTGCCCACCACTTTTTGCAAATGCGCGTGTATGTGTCGCTCGGACAGCAGTTGCTGCATCTGTGCTGCGGAGGCGTCGTCGCCGACCAAGCCCATCAAGCGGGTTTGCACGCCAAGCGCCGCTGTGTTGGCAGCCACATTGCCGGCCCCGCCGAGCCGCACTTCCTCTTTGTTGACATGAACCACCGGTACCGGTGCTTCCGGTGAAATGCGACCGGTTGAACCGTGCCAATAGCTGTCGAGCATGAGGTCGCCGACGATCAGCAGGCGCGCGTGCGATAAATCGGGCAGTTGCGCAGAGGAAAGTTGTGTAGACATGCTCAGTGCTCAGTCTGCGGACACCAGTCCGAGTTGTTGTTCAACCGCACCGCACAGGCTGTGACCGATCAGAATATGCGCTTCTTGAATGCGCGCCGTCACCTGGCTGGGCACCACGATGGAGATATCGCACACAGATTTTAGTTTGCCGCCGTCGCGCCCGAGCAAGCCTATGCAAGTGATGCCAATGGTTTTGGCGGCGGCCACGGCAGCCAGCACATTGCCGGAGTTGCCCGAGGTGGAAATGGCGATCAGGCAATCGCCGGGCTTGCCAATGGCTTGCACTTGTCTGGCAAAAATCGCTTCGAAAGAATAATCGTTGGCGATGCAAGTCAGCGCCGATGTGTCGGTCGATAAAGCGATGGCAGCAATCGGCGGCCTGTCCTTGATGAAGCGGCCGGTGAATTCGGCCGCCAGGTGCTGGCTGTCAGCGGCGGAGCCACCGTTGCCGCACAGCATCAGCTTGCCTCCGGCGCGCAGGCTGTTGACACAGGCGTTGATGGCCTGGTCTACGTGTGCGTCAAGCGCCGCCAAGTGCTGGCACATGGCCAGGTGTTCGTTCAAATTGCGTGAAAAAAGGCTGTCAGTCATGGGCGAGGTTGTGATTTATGGAGATAGCGACGGCTGCGTCGCTGCGAAATACGCTTGGCACACGTGCTGACTCAGCATCACTTCAGCCCGTGTGTTTTTGAATTGGTGAGTATAGGCATTGGCCTGGCGGATGATGGCCAGGGCTTCTTCAGGATGCGCTTCGTAGTGATCAAAGAGTTGTTGAAAATTGCTGAAGTCGTCAGCCAGCTCGGCATAGTGAACACCAGCCTGTAAACGGCCTTCCAGAAACCAGGTTTCAAAACGCGGCTTGGGCATGATGCAAAGTGAGCTGGAATTCAGTATCCACTTGAGATTGGTCGCCACATCATTGCCTTCAATCGACAAAATGTATTTGTACTCCAACTGCTCAAAAATAGTCAGCCTGGGTTTGTAGTGCGGGTCATCCCGGGCCAGCGCCGGGTTGCCGGCATCGCAAAACGGCAGCTTGGCGGTTTCATTCAAAAACAGCTGACGGTTGGGCTGGTAGCTGCCACCGCGCCAGACCATAGCGGCGCGCTTCATGCGAAAGTCATACGGGTCGCGCGGAAAACGCAAATGCCGTCGCATGTCCAGGGGCAGCAGCACCGAATTTTGGTTGCTGTCGCTGATTGGCCGGCTTTTCACCAGACTGGGCACATCGGGCACCCAGTTCACATCGCCGAACAGGCGGAAAAAACGCTGGTTCAGAAAATGCGGGTAAAGGCCGCGCAACATATCGCCGACGTAATAACTGTGTCGCATGATGCTGACCTCGTGCGCCAGCACTGCGCCCGGCGGCAGGGTGAGCGGGCCTTGCAGCTTGCAGTAAAGCGCCAAGCGTTGTTGTTGCGCTTGGTTTAACGCAGGCAGCACAGGTTTGCGCGAGTCAGAACCACCTGCATAACGCACCAACAGCCACACCCACAGGTTGTTTAACTGCCACTTTAGCGGCCAGCGGGCATACCAATTCAAAACCGAGGATACGCACATGCGCCAACCGACCAGCAACCTGTCCCCTGTGCACAATACCAAAGTATTCATGACCGCTTTCTCAATCCCAGGTAAATAACCACCGACACCACCAGCAATGCCCCGGCGATTTGTACCGCAGCGATCTGCTGGTCCAGCACCGCCCAGCCCAAGGCCAGCGCAAACACCGGCTCCACATTCATGATGGCGCTGTTACCGGCCACGCCGAGTTTAGGCAGCACCGTGAACATCAGTGTGAAACCGCTGCCGTACAAACAACTCAAGCCCAGCAACCCCAGCCAACCGATACCGGTTTGCGGCCATTGCGGGCCGCCATGCCAGCCTATCACCAATGTCGCCACAGAGGCGGCCAACAACAAGCTGAAAAAAGTGCGCACCCGCCCGTCCAGCCCGGAGGTTTCGTGCTGCGTCCACACCAGCACCAGACCGAAACTGGCTGCCGCACCCAAGGCAAAAGCCACGCCCGCCCCCATCACCGCCCATTGTTGGCGCATGCCCAGGCCCGAAGCCGCACCTGCCACATCCAACGCCAAAGCCAAACCTGTCAATATGACCGGCATGGCCAGTAACACCTGGCGTTCCGGCGGCAGCCGGTAAAGCAAGCGGTTCCACAAGGCCGTCCATAACGGATAGGTGTTGAAAGCCAGCAGGGCGAGTGCCACCGGCAACCGCGACACCGCGCCGTACAGCAGTTGGCTTTGCAAACCCACCATCAAACCAATCAGCAACAAGCCGCGCCGGTGCCCAGGCGTGAGTTGCCAGAACCGGCCCATGCGCAACACCAGCAAACCGACCACCAGTGCGGTGGAAGCGCTGCGCACCGCCACGGCGGTGGCCACGTCCAGCCCGCTGTTGAAAGCCAGCCTGGCGCAAATATGGTTGCCGGCCATCAACAAGGCGACTAGCAACAAACTGGCAAAGCCTTGCAGGCTGAGGGCACGGGAAGCGGTCATGGCTTTGTGGGGTTGAAAAAAAAGTTGGGCAGGCTGGCGGGCAGCAAGTGAGCCCGGCGCTGATAGCTTCAGGAGGGAGGCGTCCATGCCGATCGTTGCGCCTCGCTCCATTTGTCTTCCAGGCTTATCAAACGGTCCCGGTCGACAAACGACGGGTAGCTTCTACCCTGGGTAAGACGTATGTAATGATGAACAAAGACGTCTAAGGCGATATGCACCGGTTGTATGTCGCCGTGCTCGGCATGGCGTTGCTGCACGCGCATATACAAATCGAAGTCAGCTGCTTGAATACGCTCATCCCAGACCCCGACCAGCGCCAAGGCGCGCCGTGTCATCATCACTGTATTGCCGACAAAGCCTTGTTTTATTTTCAAATGAAAGGCTTGGCTACGTTGATGCAAAAAATGCTGCCAGCGCGGATACATCAATTGATGCATCAAGGCCAGCGCCGTCTCGCCGCGACCACAGATAAGCAGCACCAGGTTTTTAATCCAGCGCCAGCGCCGACGCAGCCGCTTAGTCGCAGCCATAGTTTCAATGTGCTCAATACCGCAAGAAGTCATCACGTCAATGCCGTGGTAGTGCATCGAGGCTTGCAAATGTGTGTTCCAGCCGGGCGGGACGATGACATCGTTGTTCAAGAAAGCCAGCCAGTCGCCCTGCGCAGCCTCAATGCCACGGTTCTGGCAGTACGGGTAAGAGTAATTGCCTTTATTAGCTATTACCTTCGCACCTACGCCGGTAAAAAACTCGGCACTGCCGTCGCTGCAGCCGTTGTCTATAACGATCAGCTCCCAATCGCCATCTGTGTTCGCAGACAAATGCCGCCAGAATAAGCGGTTCATGGCCAACTGGTTATGCACGGCCACAACGATGCTCAGCAAGATGCGTTGTCCTTCAGGTTGTCAGCCGCAGACCAGATACGCGTTGGCGCAAGAAAAATCAGCAGCACCAGCATCATGAAATGGCCTTCAACCATGTCTATGCTCATGGAGTTAAAAAGAATACTGGTGAGGAACAAGCAGACAAATAACCACATACCGTGGCGCTGCCAAGTCTCGCTGCGGCGAGCCGCCATGCGGCAGGCCTGCACCCAGATGCTTAGGTAAATCAAAAGCCCAAACAAGCCCTTGGTAGCCCAAATATACAAATATTCATTATGCGGGTTGGTTACCGACTGCGGTAGTGCAAGGCCGATCGATTGCTGTAAGGTCTGCGTGAAAAGCTCGGGAAATTTAATTGATCCGCAGCCTAGCCAAAAGTGTGCTTTGACAAACTCTATGGAGGCGAAATAAGATTCCAACCGAAAGCCGACCGACGTTTCAATCGGTTGCTTTTGTAGAACAACGGCGTGGGTAAATTGTTGGTATTCGAAAAAAGCCAAGGCTACACGAGACTGAACCTTAGGTGACAGACCTGCTAATGCGAGGATGGCAAATAAAATAGCGAAACTGGCCGCTAAAAAGAAATGACGGCGGCGTCCGGTTTGACTTTGCCATAGAAGAAAAACCATGAACACGCTACCAGCAGCCAGCAAGACATAGCCGGTGCGGCGATCGGATGCGAAGAAAAGTGATGACAATAACAACAAGGCCAATCCTAGGCACAAACCTTTGTGGTGTTGACGGTAAATTACTGCATGAGCCAGAAGCAACACCATGCCGACCAGAATTTGCCCGTACATGTTCGGCATGAAAGAGGTCATCATGCCCGGGTGGTGAAGTACCAGCGTCCAAATCAGGTTGGCAGCTGCCAACAGGCATACGGTTGCGCTAAGTGACAACAGTGCATGACGCGCCACCCGGGGCGAGGCAAAAAGAGGCCATAACAGCAGCACAAAAAAGAACTTGCGCACATGTCGCAAGGCTTGCAGCGAGTCGATGAGGCTGTTGCCGCCCAGCAGATTCGCACCCAGGTCCCACAGACAAAACAAACCTATGAGAATAAACAAGGGCTTGGCCAGCGCCCATTCGCCG
>CAISPG010000036.1 GCA_903887325.1 uncultured Burkholderiales bacterium
CGCCGGTGTTTAACAGTGAGCTGCCAAGGGGTGGACATGCGCATAACCAGCAGGCCGACCACCAAGGCCGTGGAGGCGCTGCGCACCGCGACAGCGGTGGCCACAGCCAGCCCGCTGTTGAACGCCAGTCGGGCCGCCACATGGTTGGCGGCCATCAGCAAAGCCACCAGCAACAAACTGGCAAAGCCTTGCAAACTGAGTGCGCGCGAAGTGCTCATGTGTGGCGGCAGGGGTAAGACATCAACGGGTTAAATATCAAATGGTTGCAGAACCGCTCAGGCGGGCGGAGCCAAGGCAGTCAACTCGGCCTCGGTCCATTTGTCTTGCAGCCGAATCAGCCGCTCGCGGTCGACAAACGGCGGGTAGCTCACCCCTTCGGTCAAACGGATGTAGTGGTGCACAAACACATCCAGTGCGATGTGCACCGGTTGTATGTCGCCGTGCGACAGATGGCGTTGCTGCACCCGCATGTACAAATCGAAATCGGCGGCTTGTATGCGCTCGTCCCAGACCCCGATCAGGTCCAAGGCGTGGCGCGTCATCATGACCGTGTTGCCGACAAAACCGGGTTTGCGCTGCAAGCCAAAGTCGCGGCTGCGTTGCTCGGTGAAATGCTGCCAGCGCGGGTACATCAGTCGGTGCATCAAAGCCAGCGAGGTTTCGCTGCGTCCGCCCAGCAGCAACACCAGGTTTTTGATCCAGCGCCAGCGACGGCGCAGTTTTTTGGTAGCGGCGGTGGTCTCCACATGTTCTATGCCGCAGGAGGTCATCACATCCATGCCGTGGTGTTGCATAGCGGCTTGCAATCGCGTGTTCCATGCGGCGGGAACAATCACATCGTTGTTCAGAAAAGCCAGCCATTCGCCTTTGGCGGCTGCTATGCCCCGGTTCTGGCAATACGGGTAAGAGTAGTTGCCGCCGTTGCGCAGCACCGTCACGCCTTGTGCTTCAAAAAATTCAGCGCTGCCGTCGTTGCTGCCGTTGTCGATCAGGATCAATTCCCATTCGCCTTCGGTGTTGGCAAGCAGATGCCGCCAGAACAATCGGTTCATGGCCAGTTGGTTGTGGACGGCAACAATGATGCTCAGCAAGCCGCTGCACTCCCTTTGTCTTGGTCAGCCGACCAGATGCGTGCAGGCGCTAAAAACACCAGCAGCACCAGCATCATGAAATGGCCTTCCACCATGTCAATGCTCATCGAGTTAAACAAAATACTGGTGAGAAACAAACTCACAAACAACCACAGACCGTGGCGTTGCCAGTCTTCGCTGCGTTTGGCCGCGATGCGGCAGGCTTGTACAAATATGCCCAGGTACAGCAGCAAGCCGACCAGGCCTTTGGTGCACCACATGTACAAATACTCGTTGTGCGGATTCGGCGCGAATATCACCGGGTTGGTGGCACCCATGGCGTGGTTGACTTCCCAAAACAGGGGTTTGAAATTCAGCGAGCCCACGCCCAGCCAGAAGTGGTCTTGCACGATGGCCCAGGACGACACAAAGTATTGCAAGCGCAAACCTACCGATGTCTCCAACTGACTTCGCTCCACCGTGCTCATGTGGAAAAACTGCTGGTACTCGGTGAAAAACAAAGCCACGCGCGCCTGCACCTTGGGTGACAAACCGGCCAGCAGGAACAGGCCAAGCAAAGCGCCCATGCTGGCAAACAGGTAGACCCAGCGTTGCTTACCGGATTGGCGATACCAGGCCAGCACCAACAACAACAGACCGCCGACGGCCAAAAGCACATAGCCGGTGCGGCGAATGGAGCCAAAAAACAAAGATGCCAGTAGCAGCAGTGCAACAAAGGACAAAGGCAAGCGCCAACGCGGTTGATACAGTGCGGCATGGATCAGCATCAACACCGTGCCGACCAGAATCTGGCCGTGCACATTCGGCATGAACGAAGTCATCAAATCGTCGTGGTGTAAAGCCAGTGTCCACACCAGGTTGGCAGCAGTCAGCACACACACGGTAGCGCTCAACGACAACAACGCGTGACGCGACACTTGGGAAATCGCAAACACAGGCCATAACAACAAGACAAAAAAGAACTTGCGCACATGTCGCAAGGCTTGCAGCGAGTCGATGAGGCTGTTGCCGCCCAGCAGATTCGCACCCAGGTCCCACAGACAAAACAAACCTATGAGAATAAACAAGGGCTTGGCCAGCGCCCATTCGCCG
>CAISPG010000037.1 GCA_903887325.1 uncultured Burkholderiales bacterium
ATTTGCAAGCAAGCTGAGATCATCTTTAGCGACTGCATCTTTTTTACACCCTTCATTAAATTCACATTCAGAGCAGTGTCGATTAATAATAGTGTCAGGTTGAGTGTGCGATGAAAGTAATGCTATTACTTGTGTAACTTTCTTATGAACGATCCGGGATAATGCTCCAGCGTTGACAGAAAGAGCGACCTTTTTTTCGCCGTGAATGATTTTTGCCTTATCAGTTTTCCTTCCTAATGCTTTTGCAATAACAATTGCTTCAAACGCTGCAATAATTTTGTCAGAAGCTGTCAGTCTGTTGTTTGCTACAAACCGAATCGAAATAAATCGAGACTGAAAACCATACTGGGAATTTCTCTGAATCAAGTCTATTTCAGCTTCCCAGCCATCAGCCTGAACAGTTTTAGGGAATCTCTGCATAAGTCATCCACAGCACTGACTCAAGCGTTATAGGTAAATGAAACAGAAGTGGGACACTAGTGATAAAATATCATTTATCCAAGGAAACTGTTTCGATAATATTCATAAATTCCGAATGAACATCAGGCTCAAATTGTTTTATATATCTTGAAACCGCTTGATTATCAAGTAACTTTACGAGAAACCCTTTAGCCAGAACTAGATTTAACACATCTTGACCAGCATCCGAATGCGGAATGATATCGCTTGCTTAATGCCAGATATTCCATAGAGAGTCCTATTTTGATAATTAATTTCAAAACTGATGCTTATAAAGTTATGTATTCAAACAAATATATGAATATTATGAGTTTATAAATACTCAGATGCGGCAAGATGCCAGCACGTCATTCAGCGTTTATTTGCTTTCATACATTGCCGCAATTTTTCAACTGCTTCAGGCACATTCACAGCCGCCGTAATGGCTCTGACAAATGCCGCCGAGCCCACACCTGTTCGCATGACTGCCGGCAGACTTTCTAAGTCGATGCCGCCTATGGCCACCAGCGATTGGCCTTGCATCAAGCGTGCATACATGCCGAGTCGTCCCAAGCCTTGCGGCGCAGTGGCCATGCGTTTGAGCGTTGTTGGAAACACGGCACCCAGCGCCAGATAGCTGGGTTGTGCGGCGTGCGCTTTGAGCATTTCAGCGTAGCCGTGCGAACTCAAACCCAGGCGCAGCCCGGCAGCCCTAATGGCTTCCAGCGGGGCATCCACCACGTCTTCCTGACCCAGATGAACACCATAAGCACCTGCATCAATCGCGTGCTGCCAGTGGTCATTGATGAACAGCAGCGTATCGCTGCCTTCAACTGCCTTGACCGCAGCCTGTACCTGTTGGTCTATGGCCTTGTGATCGTCAGACTTGAAACGCAGTTGGACCGTGGGAACTTCAAGGTCCACCATACGCGCAACCCAATCTGCATCAGGTAACACCGCGTATACACCGAGTGACTGCGGGCAGGGCGCGAACGCGGTCGACGCATCCGGCGCGGGCAATGCAAAGTCTTGCGGATCACACGGCCAATCGGCAACAGAAAACATGCCCATCCGCGCCGTTTGCGATTGCCATGCCGTGGCGATGCATTGCGCATCATGCGGCACAAACCCCAGCAGACGCGCGCCTATCCAGGCCGTAGCAAATATTGGCGTTGAATCTGCGGGAATTTCTTTTACCAAGACTTCAACTGTAGGTGTTTCACCCGCCAGCAGTTGGCTGTGTGTGCGGGCAATCTCTTTGGCAACTTGTTGTATGTCCATGTTCTCGACTTTCAATTTTGATGCCAGAACGGCGTACCCAGCAATGGCGTGCTGGCTTGCGCGGATTCCTGCGATTGCATGACACCGCCCAGAAACGCGTCTCTACCGGCTTGCACCGCGAGAGCAAATGCATGCGCCATGCTGACCGGGTTGTGCGCAAGTGCCACGGCTGTATTCAACAGCACTGCGTCATATCCCCATTCCATCACCTGACAGGCATGCGATGGCAGTCCCAGACCGGCGTCAACAATCAAGGGCACATCCAATCGTTCGCGCAACAAACGCATGGCGTACGGGTTGATGGGGCCTTTGCCGGTGCCTATGGGTGCCGCCCAAGGCATGACGGCTTGGCAACCGACATCGACCAGCCGTTGACACAACACCAGGTCTTCGGTGCAGTAGGGCAGCACCTTAAAGCCTGTTTTGATGAGTTGCTGAGCAGCCGAGGCTAAGTTGATGGTGTCAGGTTGCAAGCTGTAATCGTCGCCTATCAATTCCAGTTTCAGCCAATCGGTTTCAAACAATTCGCGCGCCATCTCGGCCGTGGTGATCACTTCTTGAATGCTGTGACAACCGGCGGTGTTGGGCAACACGGGAACTTTCATGTCGCGCAATAAATTCCAGAACGCAGGAGATGTGTCGGCATGCGCAGTCTGGCGGCGCAGCGACGCGGTCAACATGGCAGGTCGAGCCAGTTGCACCGCATCGGCCAGTATTTGCGGCGACGGATAACGCGAGGTGCCCAGCAGCAGTCGGCTGTTGAATGTTTCGCCGTACAAGACCAGCGGGTCGGTGTGTGTCTTCAATTCATCCTCCTGTGACCGGCACGATCAATTCAATCTTGTCGCCGGTTTGCAAAATAAGGTGGGCATAGTTTTTTTTCGGTACAAACTCCAAGTTCACCGCAGCGGCAAACGGCGGCTTAACTCCGGCGGCGGCTATCGCATCAGACAAATAAGCCGGAGCCGTCAACTCTGTAGCAACTTGGTTGACCCAAACTTGAATGCGGTGCGTGTCCATGTCAGTTTTCTTTTACCAATGCAAACCGGTCTGCCAGCGAAGTATCGCCTTGCACCAGCGCCAGTACTGCGTCCAGCATGGCCGGAGCTATCAAAAAACCATGGCGGTATAAGCCGTTGATTTGCAGGCATTTGTCACCGATACGGCGAATGCCGGGCAGGTTGTTTTTTAAAGCCGGGCGCAGTTGTGTATTGATTTCCAGAATACGCGCTTCTGCAAAACCGCTGTGAAGGCTGTAAGCCGCGCTCAGCAATTCCAAGGTAGAGCGCACGCTGGCTTCTGAGGTGTCGTCGCTTTCAATCTCGGTCGCGCCAATCACATACACATGGTTTTGCTTGGGCGCGATGTAAAGCGGGTAACGCGGGTGCATCAAACGCACCGGTCGGGTGATCTGCACATCCGGCGCAAACAAACGAATGACCTCCCCACGGATGCCTCGCAGATGGGCCCAGTCTGAAGAAGCGCCAGTGCCACGGCAGTCAAACACCCAGTCCGCGCCCCGGGCTTGCAAAGCAGTCAGATCATCCAAGGATTTCGCGCTGTGCCAATGTAAATCTACTTTTTGCTGTTGCAGGGATTGCAGCAAACCTGCCAGCAATTGACGGTTGTCCAACTGGCCTTCGCGTGGCAAAAACAAGCCTTGTTGAAACTTGGCTGACAGTTCCGGCTCAAGCGTTTGTAATTCGTCGTTATCTATTTTTTGCGGGCCGCACTCTTGCGGCAGTTGACGGCTGTTGATCTGCAATTTATCCACCAGCATTCGCGCCTGAAGCGCATCCGGTTGATGCCATAGTATCAATGTGCCTTGCTGTTGGAAGTACACCGGCGTTGGTAATTGTTGTATCAATCCGGGCCAGCGCTGCAAGCTGTACTGCCCCATGTCTACCACCGGCCATTCGGTGATGGCAGACTCGGCCAAAGGCGCCAACATGGAGGCGGCTACGCGGGCGGCCGCACCCATGCCGTCCTCGCCGCTTGCTTCATGTATGGTGACGCTGTGACCTGCTGTGGCCAATGCGTGCGCAAGCAAACGGCCCATCAATCCCGCACCCAGCACCACACAGTTCATGTGTTCAGCCACCGCTTTGTCCTTTGTGGTGGGGAAAGTCAGAGCGGCTTTGTTGATAATGCAGGCCATGCAAAACATCAGTTTCACAGGCCAATACGCACGCGTGCTCAGCATCGCCGGGTCCGACAGCGGCGGCGGCGCAGGCATTCAAGCCGATTTGAAAACCTTTTCCGCCTTGGGCTGCTACGGCATGACGGCTATCACCGCATTGACCGCGCAAAACACCACGGGCGTGCAAGCGATTCACGGCGTGCCTGCCAGTTTTTTGAAAACGCAATTGCAATCGGTGCTGGACGACATTGGCGTTGATGCTGTGAAGATAGGCATGTTGCATTCGCCCGACGTGGTCGAGGTGGTGGCCTGGGCCATCGATCATTACGGCTTGAAACAAGTGGTACTCGACCCGGTGATGGTGGCCACCAGCGGAGACCGTTTGATCGCGCAGGAAACCGTGGCCGTGCTGGTCAGCGAGTTGTTTCCTCGCGTGCAACTGGTCACGCCGAATCTGGATGAAGCCTCGCTGCTTTTGCAAAAAAACCTGAGTCAGATCGATGAATTGCAACCTGCAGGGCTTGAACTGCTGGCCATGGGTGCCAAGGCCGTGCTGCTCAAAGGCGGGCATGTGCAGGGAGATGTGTTGTGTGATGTATTGCATCAGTCCGGCACCGATGCCGAGGTTTTCCGAAGCACCCGAATTCACAGCCGCAACGTGCACGGCACCGGGTGCAGCTTGTCTTCTGCCATCGCAGCGTATCTTGCCTTGGGGCATGACATGCACACTGCGGTGGAGCAGGCGCGTGCCTTTATTCGCCAAGCCATAGCCAGAGGGGGGGCTGTGAAAACAGGTGAAGGTCACGGCCCGCTGAACCACGGCTTTGCACCGCTTGTTATGCACGTGAAACCGTTGCCGTAGCCGGACGTGTCAACCAGCCCATCAACAAGGTGACGATCAGACTTGGCAGCGCTGAACCCCATTGCGGTGCCAACTGTGCACAGGCGTGAAACACCGCCACACCAGCCAGCCAGGCTGCGGCTGCCGGGATATCTATTTTGTGCGAATGACTGGCGACAGAGCCAAAACCGAGTCTGCCAAGAATCACGCCGAACAAGGGCACAAACACTGAACTCAGCATCAGCAGAAACGGCTCCAGGCTGTGCATAGGCAAGAACAAAGCGAGCAGGGTGCAAAGCACCGCGATACCCAATCCCCATGATCTCGCACTAAAGCCGGACCACAGGCTGTGGCTGTTGACCGCTGCCGAATACACATCGCCATAGGCGTTGTCGATTTCATCCAGCAGTACCAACCCGAGTGCCAGTAAACCGCCTTGCGCCAGCAGTAAAGTGTTGACAAGATTGGCATCCGGCGCGGACACACTGATCACCATGACACCGAGGGCATAACACCAGATATTGGCGATGGCGTAGCCGACCCAGCTGCCGCTCAGGGCGCTGCGGCCGTTTTTACCGTGGCGTGCGTAATCCGCGATCAAGGGCAACCAGGACACGGGCATGGCGATCACCAGATCCACCGCCGATAGAAAACCCATTTCCCCGGTGCCTGGTTTGTCCCAAAAGGCTTGCAGGCCTTGCGCTTGCAGCAAGCCCAGAAATTGCCAGCTCAGCCACATCAAAGACAGCACCACCAGCGGCAGACCGAAGCGGCTGACAAAACTTCTGACCAGACCCAGCATGGAACTCATCATCAGCAAGGTCAGCACGCCGCCCCACAGTAGCGTGGTGAGCACAGGGGAAGACCAGGCGCTGTCAGGCGCCATGGCCAGCGTGCCGTCTCGCATCACCACCAATTCGAACGTGGTCCAGCCTATCAATTGAACAATATTGAGCAGAACCGGCAGGCGCGCAAAACCGCTGCCGAACACCTGATGCATCAGACCTGCGCTGGATAAACCGCTGTCGCAGCCTATCTTGGCTACCCAGGCCAGCAAACCTGCACCGAGGACTGAGCCCAGCACGATGGCCAGCAATGCGTCTTGTGTGCCCACGGCAGGCACCAGGTAAGCACCGATTTGCATCACCAGCAGGCCCACGCCCAGGCTGAACCAGAGCGAGGCGTGCGAATACCAGCCGAACACCCGTTGCTCGTCGCTGACGGGTGTCAAAGATTCATTTGTTGTGTGTGCCATCTGTTATCCAAAAAGAATGGCAGTTCGGCGAAACCCGCTCAAGCAATGGTGTTGCATCGGATCGTGCTTCCCTGCGCGAGGATTACCTCAATCAGGTTCAAAGGGACTTTCTCAGCCGGCCCGAAAGCCAACACCCCTAGCGAATGCCACTGGGTTAGCAGTGACAAGCGCAATTGTAAAACAAACACTCTTTAGGAATGATGGTGTGTTGCGCCAACCTTGGATTGGTCAAGTTCAAAATCAACTTAGGGCTGAGCGCGGCCTCTCAGTCGGCACCAACGTAAATCAGTTATGCCGCGGGAGCGGTCTTCTGATTTGGGACATGAAATGCTGATTTTTGCCTGTTGGGTAACCTATTAAGCTTTATCGATCTCTCGTGCAACAAGCATTTGAAGTTCCCAAAGATTTTTGTCCCGGATTCCGTGGCTTTCTAGCTTGGAGACCGTGTTGTACAAGTACTGCGCTGCGGACCCCAAATGGCCTGCTGCCCTCGAGAGCACACGGGCAACTTGATCTAGGGGCAGCTTTCCTGCATAGGTAGGACCCTTCGTATCAACAACAAACGCCAGTGCGAGTAGTGGGCCATTTTCAGTAACTACCTTTATCCAGCGCGGAACGTTGGTAGCAGGAATGGCACCTACTTCTCTACGCATAAGTGTCACTAACTGTCCATTGTGGTCGCTAACTGGAAGCCGGAACGCCAAGCCCTTGCAACTGCCGCCGCGATCGAGCGCCATCATCAGCCCTGGTAATGTGCGCGTACCGCGCCAGCGCGTGAGATGGATGCAAAAGCATCTGTGCCAACCGTTGGCTGTAGCCGTTTGCATTTCTTCAAACTCAAACTCAGGATTCCATATTAATGAGCCGTAAGCAAAGACCCAGAGGTCCTTGGGACGGTTCTGCTCTAGCAGATCTTTAACGAACTTGGCAAAGTCCGATTCGTCAGGTTTTCGCGTCCCGATTTGTGGGCCGGGGTCTGGTTCAAGACGTTCTACTCGCGCCACGTGATCCGCGGTGAGGTGCATCCTCTGAGGCTTGGTAATTGATTTCTGCACGAGAGAAATTTCCCTGTTTGTATGGACTTTGGGCGATGAAAATTTTAACGGCGTGCAGTGTCTTGGCCAGTCACCGCTATCATTCTGACGAGACCAATGAAACATTGCCATGAACCACATTCTCGAAAATATTGCTTGGCATGCACTATCTGGGCCACACGCGAAATTTTCCGCAGGTACAAATGATGCGAGGCGCTATGCACTTGGCTTTTCTCCAATTGTTGGCTTTGAGAATCCTCAAAAGCCAAATTTTGACGTATTGAGTACATTTGTCGAACCAAGCGAACACTTTTACTGCAGCGGATGGTCGGGCACCGTTCCTTCAGGTTGGCGTATTGATGCTGAGACGACGATGTTCAAAATGTATTGGGGTTCCTATGTGCCCGAAGCCGACTCTGCTGCTGAGGCGATCCGACTAGGAATAGAGCACGCGGCTGATGCCTTGGAATTAGCAAACCTTACGCGACCAGGCCCTTTTGGTTTGCGCACTATTGAACTTGGCGAGTATTTCGGCATATTTGAAGGAAGCCGTTTGGTGGCCATGGCGGGTGAACGAATGCATGCGGATAAATTTCGCGAGATCAGTGGCGTATGTACACACCCAGACTTTCAAGGGCGCGGGTTCGCCCGAAAGCTGATGTTCAAATTGATCCAGCGTCAGATTCAACGCGGTGAGATTCCATTTTTGAATGTGATGTGTGAGAACACAAATGCCCACCGCCTGTATGAACGCATGGGGTTTCAGACCTATGTAGAGTCAATAATCCGCGTTGTCTCAAAGCAATGACTTTCGTGAATGGCTGCTTCCAGCCCTTGGCAAACTTTTCAGTAAAGAGGCAGTCCGAGCTGAAAAAATGAAATACGAGGAAAAAGCCTCTAAGCTACTGATTTGATTAGACTTTTGAAAAAAACATCACAGTCGCCGGGATTACCTCAATCAGGTTCAAGGGTACTTTCGCATCCTCGGTTGAAAAACCTCAGCACCCCCAGCGGACTTGTCGTCGACAAGAAAATGCATTACGCATTGCGCGAGCGCGCACAGACGTCAAACGCCGAGAAGACGGTGCAAGCGGGGCGAGGCCGTGGTGTATTCAAGCGGTATTTTCTGTCCCGGGCGAATATGAGCGGCAGCGCCAAAGGCTGCCAGCGTGGCTTCATGAAAACCGCTGACGATGAGTTTGCGTTTGCCCGGGTAAGTGTTGATGTCGCCCACCGCGTAAATGCCCGGTTCGCTGGTGCTGAAGTTTTCGGTGTTCACACTCAGTTGTTTGCGGGACATGTCCAGTCCCCAGTCGGCCAGCGGTCCAAGTTGCGGGGACAAGCCAAGGTTAATCACCAAGAAGTTGCAGGCTAAAGACAACTCAGCGCCCTGCGGCGTGATCAGCTTCAAACCAGTCAGTTTGGATTGCTTCACTTCCACGCCTTGCAGTTGCGCTACTTCAAAATGCAATCTGCCTGAAAGTCGCGCTTGATTGAAAGCCTCTTGCACTTCTGGCGAGGCATCCAAGCTTGATCTGCGATGCACCAGACTGACCATGGCAGCACCTTGCCTGATAGCGGTTAATGCAGATTGCAGTGCGTCGTCATCGCCGCCTATCACCACCACATCTTGACCCTGCGCATCTTCATGTGGCGGGTAGGCGTAAAAAACCTGGCTGTCCTCGAATGCGTCCAATTCAGGCAAGGCCAATTTGCGGGGAGTGAATGCGCCGACACCGGCGGCGATAAAAAGTGTGTGAGTTAAAAAATGTGTGCCGTCAGATGTGCCGACCAACCAGCGCCCATCCGCTTGTTGTTGCAAGCTGCTGATGTGTTGTTGCAAATGCCATGTCGGCTTGAACGGTGCGGCTTGTAGTTCCAAACGCTCAATCAGTTCTCTGCCGGTGCAGCGAGGCAGGCCGGGAATATCGTAAATAGGTTTGTCGGCATACAACGCCTTGCATTGACCACCTGTGTAAGGCAGGGCATCGACCACATGGGCGTGTATTTCCTGCAGTCCTAGCTGGAACACCTGGAACAGCCCGACGGGGCCGGCACCGATGACCAAGGCATCGGTTTGAATGGCAGAGGGTGTTGAGCTCATGTCGGTATGGCAGAGCCCGTCAAGCTCAGCGGGTGAGTTCGGACAACTTGCCTGCTTTGTCTTTCCAGTCATCCGCGTCAGGCAAAGGTGCCTTGCGTTTGGTGATGCTGGGCCAGCCGATGCGGGCGAGTTCCACATTCAAGGCCACCATGTGCTGCTGGTCTGCGGGCACATCTTCTTCGGCGTAAATCGCATTCACCGGGCATTCTGGGATGCAAACCGCGCAGTCAATACATTCGTCCGGGTCTATGGTCAGGAAGTTCGGGCCTTCGCGGAAACAGTCAACGGGGCAAACATCCACGCAGTCGGTGTATTTGCAACGGATACAGGCTTCAGTAACAACGTGGGTCATGGTGAATCAAAGGTGAGTCAATCAGGCAGGATGGCCGAATAAGTAGGCATTTTAGGGGAACGCGTCAATCAGTTCTGAACCATGGCCGCCGCCGAGGTTTTGTGGCTGGCGGTGTCCACCAATACCAGCGAACCCATGGTGCGTGACAAGGCAAAAGGCATGGTCACCAAAGGCTGCTGCAAACTCAGTTGCACATGGCCGATGGCATTGGGCGGCAACTCGCTCGCGTCCATTTCCTGCAAGGTGTTGACATCCAAGCGGTGAACAATGCGCACCACCTTGGCCTTGACCCAGCGGTGGCCGTGCAAGGCCCAGTAAACACGTCCGGCTACAAGTGGTTCATCGTCCAGCCAGGCCAGGGTGACGTTCAATTGGTTTTGGCCTTGTGCGGCATGTGTTTGTGCCAGCACCCAGTCGCCGCGCGACACATCGACTTCACGGTCCAACACCAAGCCTGCGCTGTGACCGGCAGGAATATAGCCGGGCTGGCGCACGCTGCTGAGCACTTCTTTGATGATGGCCGTCTGGCCGCTGGGGAACACACGAATGCTGTCGCCCGGGCGTGCCACACCGGTGCCAACACGTCCCCAATAAACACGGCGACCTTTGGACGTGTCCGCGCTGTCGTGAAATTTTTCTACCCATTGCACCGCAAACGCCAACTCAGCGTCTTCTTCAAACGCAGTGACAGGCAGGCTTTCCAACAATTGCAGCAAGCTCGGGCCGCTGTAGTTGCACCAGTCGGGCTGCGGGTTGACCACGTTCCAACCTTTGAGCGCAGACACCGGCACGATGGCAGTGATGTCTATGCCCGCTTCATCCGCGAAACTTTGCAATGCCTGAGCGATGTTCACAAACGCAGTAGCTGCATCGTTGACTGCATCCAGTTTGTTGATGGCAAACACGACGGAGGGCACGCGCAAAAGTTTGAGCAGCAAACTGTGCCGGCGGGTTTGCGGCAGCAGGTTGAAGCCGCTGACAGACCAGTCGAGTTTGGTGGCATCCACCAACACCACGGCGGCGTCAGCGCTGGATGCGGCAGTGACCATGTTGCGCGTGTACTGTTCATGACCGGGCGAGTCGCCGATGATGAATTTGCGCGACTCGGTGCTGAAGTAGCGGTAGGCCACGTCAATCGTGATGCCTTGTTCGCGCTCGGCAGACAAGCCGTCGGTCAGCAAAGCCAAATCGGTTTCGCCTTGGCGCTGCACACCGGCCAAATGGTCTTGGAGCACCGATTTGGAGTCGACCAACAAACGGCCGATGAGTGTGGATTTGCCATCGTCCACTGAACCGCAAGTGATGAATTTGAGGGCAGGGCGGGTTGAAGTGTGTGTGCTCATCAGAAATAGCCTTCTTTCTTGCGTTTTTCCATAGACGCGTCCGAGGTCTGGTCGTCCATGCGGGTAGCCCCTCGTTCGCTGACATCTGCGGCCAGTGTTTCGATGACGATGTCTTGCGGTGTGGCGGCAGTGCTCTCCACCGGGCAGGTGCAGGTGATGTCACCCACCGTGCGAAAACGCACCTGACGTTGTTGCACGGTTTCGCCATCGCGCGGCGGTGTCATGTGTGTCACGGGAACCAACAAGCCTTTGCGCTCGATCACGTCACGCGTATGTGTGTAATACAGCGAAGGCAGGGCGATGTGTTCTCGCGCAATGTATTGCCACACATCGAGCTCGGTCCAGTTTGAAATAGGGAATACGCGGAAATGCTCGCCCGGGTGCAGGCGGGTGTTGAACAAATTCCACAACTCAGGACGCTGTGATTTGGGTTGCCACTGGCCAAAGCTGTCGCGGTGACTGAAGATGCGTTCTTTGGCGCGGGCTTTTTCTTCATCGCGGCGTGCGCCGCCAATGAGTGCATCAAAACGGAATTCATCAATGGCTTCGAGCAGGGTGACCGATTGGTGCACATTGCGGGATTCGTCAGGACGCGCCAGTCGCACAGTGCCGCGTTTCATTGAATCTTCAACACTGCGCACGATCAACTCGGCACCCAATTCTTTGGCACGCATGTCGCGAAAGTCTGTGACTTCGGGGAAGTTGTGGCCGGTGTCAATCATCAACAGCGGGTAGGGGATGCGCCCGACGCCGAAGGCTTTTTCGGCACACTTCAACATCACCAAAGAATCTTTGCCACCGGAAAACAGTAGCGTGGGTCGCTCGAAAGCCGCAGCGACTTCGCGCAGGATGAAGATGGTTTCTTCTTCCAGCGCATCAAGGTGGGCGTTGCTAAGCGTGTGTAGCTCGTTAGGGGATCTGGCGTTCATGTTGTTCTCGTTCAATTCTTTTTCTTGCTAATTTCAGTGCGTTGTGGGTTGCGGCGGGTGACGATTTGTGGCGCGAAGTGGCTCATGAGGAACCTGTCGCAACACACACCGCAAAGGCCATCAAGCCTTGACATGCAATCCGCATTCTTTGGCGGTTTCATCTTCCCACCACCAGCGGCCGGCGCGGAAATCTTCGCCAAGACTGATGGCGCGGGTGCAGGGCGCGCAGCCAATGCTGGGGAAGAACTGGTCATGCAAGGGGTTGTAGTCGACTTTGTGCGTGGCTATGTAATGCCACACGTCGCCCCAGGTCCAGTCGACCAGCGGGTTGAGCTTGATGATAGGCACGCCGTTGGTCACATCAGCCTCTTGTGCGGACACTTCAGCGCGCGCTTGAGATTGTTCACGGCGCAAACCTGTGATCCACGCGCGTTGCCCGCTAAGCGCACGACCCAGCGGTTCAAGCTTGCGAATGCCGCAACAAGCTTTGCGGTTGGCCATGCTGTCGTAAATGGCTTGTTGGCCCGGGTGTTTCACAAATGCGATGACGGCTTCATGCTGCGGACGGTACACCTGAACCGGGGCGCGCGAATGCGCTTGCAGGCGTTCGAGCAATGCCAAGGTGTCGCTGTGCAAAGCACCGGTTTCCAACACAAACACGGGAATGTCGAGCTGCAAGCTGTTGAGGATATGGGTGATGACCACGTCTTCAGCGCCCAGGCTGGTAGCTTGCTTCAGCGGTTGCAGTTCAAGCGATGCAGCTTTTAATTGGGCTTGCGTGGCAGCCAGTTTGGCATCAAACGTGGCGCTGGCCTTGGCGTGCAATTCGGTGGCTTTGGGTAAAGGTTTCATCTTGCAAATAAGGGTTGAGGCTGTGTCACGTCGCCTTGGTAAAAAGCACTGAAGTGAGCCAGCAATTGTTGCCCCTTGGCAATGTCTTGGTCAGCGCGCAGCACTGCGCTGGAAAAGCCGCAGCGCTGCATTTGGCTGAGTTGATCCACCAGCACGTCGCCGGTGGCGCGGATGTCGCCGGCGAAGCCGCATCGACGACGCAGCATCAAAGCTTGGCTGAAAGCGCGGCCGTCGGTGAACTTAGGGAAATGCAGTTCAATGGTTTGCACGCCTTGCAAAGCTTGCTGCATGGGGTCTTCGTCATTCGGTAATGTCAGCAGATGGTCGTGCGTCAAGGCCGTGTGTTGGGTGTGTGGAATCAGTTGCATGTTCAGCCTTCAGTCGACGGTGCTCAGGGCTTCGTCATCAGACGGATGGCGCGCGGCGTTGGCGGCAAGTTTGAAGGCTTCTATGCCTAAGCGGTTGACCGCATCGATAAAGCTTTCACCTTGTTGGCGTTGCTCTGTGTACACCTGCAACACCGCTTCGATCACATCCACTACCTCGGCAGAAGAAAATGAAGGGCCGACCACTTTGCCGGCCTTGGGTGCGCCACTTAGCGCAGACCCGTCAGACCCGCCCAGCGTGATCTGGTACCACTCCTTGCCGTCCTTATCCACGCCCAGAATGCCTATGTGGCCGCTGTGGTGGTGACCGCAGGAATTGATACAGCCGCTGATGTGCAAATCGATTTCGCCCAGGTCAAACAACTCGTCCAAGTCCTGGTAGCGCTCGCTGATAGCAGCTGAAACAGGCAGCGAACGTGCATTGGCCAAAGCGCAATAGTCGCCGCCGGGGCAGGCAATCATGTCGGTGAGCATGCGGACGTTCGGTTTGGCCAGTCCCAAAGCTTTGGCTTGTTTGTAGAGCTCTGGCAAATCTTGTGCGGCTACCCATGGCAACACCAAGTTCTGGTCGTGGCTGACGCGGGCTTCACAGGCAGAAAAACGATCGGCCAATACGGCGGCTGCATCTAATTGATCTGCTGTTGCGTCTCCGGGGGCTTGTCCCAAGCGTTTGAAAGACAGCGTGACAACCCGCAAATGCGGGTCGCGGTGCGCGGCCACGTTTTGTTGCAGCCAGCGGGCAAAGTCTTTGTCTTTGTCGACTGCTTGTGTCAGTTGCTGGTGTATGGCTTCAGCAGACAAGCCGGTATGAGCGGCTAGCTGTGGCGCAGCGAAGTTGGCTTTGACGCGGTCGAATTCGGCTTGCGTGATGGTGTGCGGTGCGCCGTCCTGCGTCAGTATGCGTTGGTACTCGGCTTGCACTTCTTCCATGTAACGCGGGCCTTCGGCTTTGACCAAAATCTTGATACGCGCCTTGTAAATATTGTCGCGACGGCCCCAGCGGTTGTAGACGCGCACCACGGCTTCCAAGTAGTTAAGTATCTGGTTCCAGGGAAGGAATTCGCTTATCACGCTGCCGGTGATGGGTGTGCGGCCCATGCCGCCGCCGACCATGACGCGAAACCCGACGTCACCTGATTCATTGCGCTGCACATGCAAACCCACATCGTGCCAGGCGGTGGCTGCACGGTCTTCTGTGGCACCGCTGATAGCGATTTTGAATTTGCGCGGCAGAAAAGCAAATTCGGGGTGTAGCGTGCTCCATTGACGCAAAATTTCTGCAAACGGGCGCGGATCAACAATTTCATCCGCGGCCACACCGGCACGTTCGTCGCTGGTGATATTGCGTATGCAGTTACCACTGGTTTGAATGCCGTGCATGTTCACGCTGGCCAGCAAGTCCATCACGTCCGCGCTTTTGTCCAGGGGAATCCAGTTGTATTGCAGGTTTTGACGGGTGGTGAAGTGGGCATAGTTTTTGGTCAAAGCCGGAGCCGGAATGCCGCCTATGGCGTCTTGCGTGGTTTGGGCGCGTTCAAACAAACCGGGCTCAGGTGTGTCGTAGTCACGCGCAATGGTGGCAAGTACGCGCAGTTGTGCGCTATTGAGTTCGCCGTAAGGTACAGCCACGCGCAACATAGGCGCATAGCGTTGCACATACCAGCCGTTTTGCAAACGAAGCGGACGAAATTCTTCGTCGTTTAAGCGGCCGCTCAAGTGGCGCTCTAATTGGTCACGGTATTGGGCGGCGCGTTCACGCACAAAGCGTTTGTCGAAATCGGTGTATTGGTACATGGTGTGTCAGATCAAAATCAATTTGGTGCCAGCCCAGGCCAGCAAAACAGACAGGGCAGAGCGGATAAAACGTTCGGGGACTTTGGTAACCAGTTGCGAGCCTAGCCAGATGCCGGGCAGTGAACCGATGAGCAACATACCTAGCAGGTTCCAGTCCACGGTGCCGATGGAGGCGTGACCTAGGCCTGCTACCAACGTTAACGGCACGGCATAAGCAATATCAGCAGCAACGATGCGTGGCAGGGGAAGTTGCGGGTAAAGCAGCATTAACACGGTGACGCCGATGGCACCCGCTCCCACTGAAGTCAAAGTGACCAGCACACCAATGACAGCGCCAAACAGCACCGGCATCCAAGGGTGCGCCGCTTTGTCAGCCGGCGCTTGCTCTTCATCTTCGGCGCTGTCCTGGCGACGCAAAGGGCCGCGTATCGCTTTGTAAAGTGTGGCGGCTGCGGTCAGCAGCAAGGCAATGCCTAGCGTGAACGTGATGGCGTGTTGTACCGTGGGGTTTGACGTTCCGAAATGATGCAACAGCGCCAGAGTGACGATGGCGGCAGGCACGCTGCCCAGGCTGAGGCTGAAAACCACACGCCAGGGAATGATGCGCTGGCGCGCGAAATTTAGCAGTCCACCGAATTTGGTGCCTGCGGCAAACAGCAAATCTGTGCCGACCGCCAGCGCGGGCTTGATACCAAAGCCGAAAATCAGCAAGGGTGTCATGAGCGAACCGCCGCCCACACCGGTCAGCCCGACAATCAAGCCGACCACAAACCCGGCGATCACAAATGCAAATGAGAAATTTTCCATAAGTAGAGGACTATAAGGGTCGACCCTAGGCGGGCAAACTATTTTTTAGTTTGAGCTATATGCCGTTTGGATATAAGCACATGCGCATTCTGTCTTTAAACCGGTTTTCACTGAAAACCGCAGCTGTGTCTGCATTCTGCGTGAAATGGCATAAGCAAACAACGAATCAATCGTTTGGAAATACGGTTCAGCTAATCACAATTCATTTTTAAAACATGTTTGTGAAAAATACCAATGGGCCAATCGCTTGTATTCCGCCACGCCACTACTCAGCCCGCCAGAGTTTTGCCCGGCTTTCACATCACGCTGGGTTTCACGCTCGCGTATTTGAGTCTGATTGTCTTGATTCCCTTGTCAGCGCTGGTGTTCAAAACACTGAACCTGACCTGGGAGCAGTTTTGGCAGGCGGTCACTGCCCCGCGAGTCGTGGCGTCTTACAAACTTACTTTTGGCGCATCTTTTATTGCTGCAACAGTCAACGCTTTTTTCGGCATGTTGCTGGCTTGGGTATTGGTGCGTTACCAGTTCTTCGGTAAAAAGATCATTGACGCGCTGATTGATTTACCTTTTGCATTGCCTACGGCAGTGGCTGGTATTTCTTTGACTGCGTTATTGGCCGGCAACGGCTGGGTCGGGCAATATTTAGAACCCTTAGGTATTCAGCTGGCATTCAACCGCAATGGTGTGTTGATTGCGCTCATCTTCATTGGACTGCCATTTGTCGTGCGCACAGTGCAACCGATTTTGGAAGATGTTGAAAAAGAACTTGAAGAGGCTGCCACCTGCTTAGGGGCGACCCGCTGGCAAACCTTCAGTCGTGTGATTTTTCCTGCGTTGGCTCCTGCTTTGCTGACAGGTTTTGCCATGGCATTTGCACGCGCCATTGGCGAATACGGCTCGGTCATTTTCATTGCGGGCAATATGCCTATGGTGTCTGAAATCACGCCACTCATCATCATCAGCAAACTCGAGCAATACGATTACGCGGGTGCCACAGCGGTTGCCCTGGTCATGCTGTGCGCGGCATTTGTCATGCTTTTGTTAATCAACGGCTTGCAAGCTTGGCAACGCTCACGTTCCGGAGCTTCGTCATGAGTTCAGTTCAACATGGTGTGCCCACGCACTCGGTGCAAAGCACGGGCGAGCCAGCTTGGTTGCGTCGCACACTCATTGCCATCGCACTGTTGTTTGTCGCTACGTTTTTGATATTGCCTTTGGCTGCGGTGTTCACAGAGGCTTTGCGCAAAGGCTTTGATGCTTTTTTTGAAGCCTTCAAAGAACCCGATGCATGGTCTGCCATCAAGCTTACTTTGCTGATTACGGCTATCACCGTACCTCTGAACTTGGTGTTTGGTGTCAGCGCGGCTTGGGCGATTGCTAAGTTTGAATTCAAAGGCAAGGCCTTGCTGACCACTTTGGTGGATTTGCCTTTTTCAGTCTCTCCCGTTGTAGCCGGTTTGATTTACGTATTGGTGTTCGGAGCCCAGGGTTGGTTCGGCCCTTGGTTGCAAGCGCATGACATCAAAATCATTTTTGCGGTGCCGGGCATGGTGCTGGCCACGGTGTTTGTCACTTTCCCGTTTATTGCGCGTGAACTCATTCCATTGATGCAAGCGCAAGGCAACGAGGAAGAACAAGCCGCTATGGTGTTGGGGGCCAGTGGTTGGCAAATATTCTGGCGGGTCACCTTACCCAATATCAAATGGGGTTTGCTGTATGGCGTGATTTTGTGCAATGCACGCGCCATGGGTGAATTTGGTGCGGTGTCTGTGGTCTCGGGCCATATACGCGGACAAACCAACACCATGCCTTTGCATGTGGAGATTTTGTACAACGAATACCAATCGGTGGCCGCATTTGCCGTGGCCTCGTTA